>NZ_JBFRDL010000061.1:0-38350 GCF_052113525.1 Rhodococcus sp. TAF43 | reverse complement strand
GATTCGTACCTCGCCGCGGTCGAGGATCACGAAACGCTGCGGGTCATCCTCGAAGGGTTACCGGACCGGGAACGCACGGTGCTGTTGCTCCGGTTCTTCGGCGATCAGACGCAGTCGCAGATCGCGGCCCGCGTGGGTGTCTCCCAGATGCACGTCTCCAGGATCCTCTCCGATACGCTGGCCAGACTACGTGCACAGGTGGAGCTATAGTGCCGTCAGTCAGATAGTGCCGTCAGTCAGCCACCGGACAGTCTGCTGGCCAGCAACTCCTTGCTCTGCTCGGCACCTTTCCTGCTCTCACTCTGGGCGCGGCGGAAGAACTCCGCCAGTTCTCCGTCACCGTCGCGTTCGGCATCGGCGATGTAGTTCTCGAGCCGGAGGGCGTTGTTCATGCAGGTCTCGGCGAACCAGATCAGATCGTAGGTCTTGTCGACGGTCCCGGTGACGCCTCCGGTCTCCGATGAATGCGACATCTGCTCGTCTCCTCGTTCGATGTTCCTCATGGCACGGCGTACCCACTTCACGACGCCGGAAACCTGATGCCGGCAGTCCCGACGCGATGCGCCAGGCTGTACACGAGGACGAGTCGGTGTTAGAAACAAGAGAGGTTGAACACCCAGCCTGTCCAGCAACGGTGACGGACATTTCTGGCCGTCATGGAACGGACGTCTCGACCGAGTTCCACACGAGGCGCCATCCAACACGTTTGCACCGGATGGAGGCAACGACGTGTCTGATCTTCCAACTTCGGCAATGGTCATCCTTCGCGCATCGGCAAGGAGATACGAGACCGCTTCGGATAGCGTCACGGCATCGGATCCGACGGCCCTGCTGGTCGAACTCTTGGTCGACTTGGACCTCAGCACGGTAGACCGCTTCCGGCGGTCGTTCAAATCTTTGCTTCACGAAGCGTCAGGAGCCAGACCGGCGATCGGCGATCTGATCGTGCTCGACCTCTCCCGGGTCGACTTCATCGGAGTCGACGGCGCTTCGGCTCTGGTCGACGCGAAGGAGTTGGCCGCCGGATACGGTCTCGAGCTCGCGCTCGTCACTGCGACGCGGGGCGTCGAGCATGCTCTCGCTGCAACCGGGGTGAGCCAGATCTTCACGTGTCACGGGACTRTCGCGTCGGCCCTGGCGTTCGGGTCGAGCCATCTCGGCGCGCTGACCGACTTGGCGTACTGATCGCGCGGGTGGATGGAGACATCCAGATGCAAGACGACACCGTTCGCCCCACTGCGTGAGCGTTTCGCGGACATCCCGGATCGTGCCCAGAGCAGCGGACACCGCCTGCCGGTATGACGCTGATGGCACTGGCGCTTTCCGGCCGGACCCACCAAGAGGCGAGCGTCGAACTCAAAGTCGTTAGTCGGCAGCTTCTGGACAAGACCGTGCCCGTCAGGGTGGTTGAGTGCGACGGCCACAAGTACAACCAATACTGTTACACGACAAGCACTTCCAGATACCCCGGCAGAAGCGGTGGTACGACGGGAACACTCCGGGACCACCCGAGAAGCCGCGGAGTGACTGGGGCTCGTCGTCGAGTCGTGCACCTGCGCCCGACCGGGGACGCCGTCGGTGGCGCAGACCAGGGAGATCAGCGCGGACGACGGGACCTTCCGTATTGGCTGCTTGTTAGCCCGCCAAGGAGGCTCCGTCGAATCTCGAGAGTCGGCGTCGGCGTCGGCGAGAACATCATGGGACCTTGTTCGCAGGGACGCCCACTACCGTCCCAGCAAGGAGGTATAACCGAGCAATGGCGATCCCTCATAACGACGGCGGCGCGCTGGCAGATGAAGTCTCCGACCTCGCACAGAAGGCCGGGCGAACGGTCGGCACTGGCGAATCTCTGACCGGGGGACACATTTCGTGCCTCCTCGCCGCCGCTCCAAGCTCGTCCGCCTGGTTCCGCGGCACCATCGTCGCCTACTCGAGTGCCGTCAAGCACGATCTGCTCGAGGTGCCGACTGGACCGGTCGTCTCGGAACGCGCGGCACGCAGCATGGCGGTGGCTACCGCAAAGCTCCTGAACGCCGACACCGTGGTCGCGGTGACGGGCGCCGCCGGCCCCGACGGGCAGGACGGCCAGGAACCCGGGACTGTGTGGTTCGGGCTCTTCGACCGCGGATCCGTCAGCGCACTGCAGAAATCCTTCACGGGCAATCCGACCGACGTCGTCGAGTTGACCGCTCACCACGCACTCGAATTGCTCGTGAACTGCCTTCGTGCCGGATGAGGATTATTGGAGCGCCCGCCTCCATCAGTGCCGACCCCCGCGGGTCGCCGTCGGTGAGGAGCGGGAGGATGTCCTCGCCCCAGCGATTCACGCTGGATTGACCCATCCTGAACTGGATCGGCTCGACACTGTGCCGCCACGTCGCGCCTGCTGCACCAGCTTCGCACCCGGTGCCCCGTGGGCCTCCAGGTCGCGCTGGGCCTCACCCTGGTCGCTGCCGGCTACGGCTTCGCAGGCTGGGCATGGATCGCCGGGATCATTTGTGGTGGCGCTCTGCTGGTGGGGACGGCGCTCGTGCTCGCTGAGCATCGACGCGTCAAGCGACTGGACAACGCCTCACTCACCGATCAACTGGGCCACTGATCGATGTTTGCCCGCGGACCCGACCGGGTAAATGCTGGGCGAATCGTATCCGTTGAAAGGAGATCGTCATGTCGGGCAAGGAAAAGTCGGGTCCTGCAGAGGCAGTCAAAGGCACTGTCGAGGGCGTGAAAGGCAAGGCCAAGGAAGCCGCCGGCGCCGTGACGGGTCAGGACGACCTTGTGCGGGAAGGAAAAGCGCAGCAGGACAAGGCCGCCGCCCAACGGGAAGCGGCCGAAAAGGAAGCTGAGGCGGAGAAGGCGCGCGGAAAGGCTGCGGCTCAGGAGGCACACCAGCGCACCGAACAGGATAAGTAGCGCGATGACGTCGGACGTGACATCGCGCGGAACGGGTGAGCCGATTCGTCCGCGCAAGCCGACTCCCCGCAGGTTCTGGCGTCTGTCCGGCGTCTATCCGTCACAGTCCGATACCCACCTTCTCGCACGCACGTTGCTCGCAGAAGCGATCGAACCCGGTACCCGCGTTCTCGATATCGGCGCGGGCTCCGGGTATCTCTCGGTTGCGACGACGTGCGGGCCCGCTACCCCGACATTCCGCGCCGGGTGTCGGGGTACAACCTCGATTCACTGTTGCCGKAGAACAGATTCCACGTGGCGAAGGCACTCGTGGGCAGCGAGAGCACGCTGGTGACAGTGCTCGGCTTCGACGACATCACGGTGGCAGCGGATGCGGTCCCCGCCGTCCTCCGCCACCAGCCGTCCGCGCTCGAGGGCATCGACCACCATCTCGTCCAACTCGAGCACAGCCGGCACCTGACCGAGAAGGCGTTGCGCGAGTTACCGGACGGGAACTCGTGGCTGCTGATCCAGGTGGACGGCGACACCCAGGACGAGGCGGACGGGAAGGCGCGCGACCTCGTCGAGGACGCCGCGCGGAACCTGACCGACCGCACCAGGATCCTCGACGACCCCGCCCACAAGAAGCAGGTGTGGGAGGCGCGGGAGACCGGGTTGGGCGCCACCGCGTACCCGCCGCACGAACCCGAGACCCACGAGGGCTGGGAGGACGCCGCGGTCCCGCCCGACCGACTCGGCGACTACCTCCGCGACTTCCGCGACCTCCTGGATCGGTACGACTACGGAACCGCTTCGCTGTATGGGCATTTCGGCCAGGGGTGCGTGCACACCCGGATCCCGTTCGACCTCCGCACCGCCGACGGGGTGGACCGCTACCGCCGGTTCGCCGAGGACAGCGCCCGCCCGGTGGTCCGCTACGGCGGCTCGCTCTCCGGCGAACACGGTGACGGCCAGTCCCGCGGCGAACTCCTGCCGATCATGTTCGGCGAGCGACTCGTTCGCGCCTTCGGCGAGATGAAGGCCCCTGTTCGATCCGGGCAATCGGATGAACCCGGGCAAGGTCGTTCATCCCGATGCGCTCGACGCACACCTGCGGCAGGGCTCGGCCTACCGACCGTGGGAACCGGCGACGCGGTTCACCTACGGTGAGGACGACCACCGCTTCAGCCGGGCCGCGGCGCGGTGCGTCGGTGTCGGTAAGTGCCGGGGCCACGAATCCGGCGTGATGTGCCCCAGCTACCGGGCCACCGGCGAGGAGGAGCACTCCACCCGCGGCCGGGCACGGCTTCTGTTCGAGATGGTCGAGGGGGACGTCATCACCGACGGCTGGCGCTCGGCCACGGTCCGCGACGCCCTGGATCTGTGCCTGGCCTGCAAGGGATGCAAACGGGACTGCCCCGTCAGCGTCGACATGGCCACCTACAAGGCCGAGTTCCTCTACCACCACTACCGGAACCGGCCGCGTCCGCTGTCCCACTACTCGATGGGATGGCTGCCGCTGTGGTCCCGTGCGGCCGCCGCGGCGCCGCGCGCGGTGAATGCGCTCGCCCACGCGCCGGGCCTCTCCCGGGTCGCCGCCCGCGCCGCCGGTGTCGACCCCCGGCGCCCCCTCCCCTCGTTCGCGCCGTCCCGCTTCACCGAGGCATATCGTCCCGAACCCACCGGTGGCTGCCGCGGGCGAGTCGTGCTGTGGCCCGACACCTTCGACAACAACTTCGACCCGCACATCGCGCATGCCGCCGCCGCGGTGCTGCACGCCGCGGGATTCGATGTCGAGGTCCCCGACCGGACGGTGTGCTGCGGCTTGACCTGGATATCGACCGGTCAGCTCGGCGTCGCCGTTCGGGTCCTGCACCGCGCCCTCGACGTGCTCGGCCCGCATTTACGGGTCGGTACCCCGGTCGTCGTGCTCGAACCGAGCTGCGCGGCCGTGTTCCGCTCGGACCTCACCGACCTGCTGCCGGGCGACGAGGACGCCCGCCGGCTCGCGCAGCAGACGCACACGCTCGGCGAAGTGCTGGCCTGGCATGCGCCCGACTGGCGGCCACCGCAGCTGCCCCGCGCAGCGCTCGTCCAACAGCACTGCCACCAGCACGCCGTGCTCGGCTACACCCATGACCGCGACGCGCTGGTCACCGCCGGCGTGGACGTCGAGGTCCTCGACGCGGGCTGCTGCGGGCTGGCCGGCAACTTCGGGTTCGAGGCCGGGCACTACGACGTCTCCGTCGCGTGCGCGGAGGACAAACTGATGCCCGCGGTCCGGCAGGCCGACCCGGGCACGCTGGTCGTCGCCGACGGTTTCAGCTGTCGCACCCAGATCCGGGACCTCGAACCCGGAGCGCGCCCCCTGCACAGTGCGGAAGTGCTCGCGGCCGCGCTGCGCGGCGGTAACGGGCTACCGTGACGCCGCAGACGGATCGATGCGCCGGCCGGAACGTCCCGACGGTGAGAGCCCCGTCGGGCGGTCAGGCCTCGGCAGCGAGAAGCACGTCGGTGTCGAAGCAGGAGTGCGTGCCGGTGTGGCACGCCGCGCCCTCCTGATCGACGATCAGCAGCACGGAGTCGCCGTCGCAGTCCAGGCGCACCTCGTGCACGTACTGCGTGTGGCCGGACGTCTCGCCCTTGACCCAGTACTGCTGGCGCGACCGCGAGTAGTAGGTGCCCTTGCGGGTCTCCAGGGTGCGCGCGAGGGCCTCGTCGTCCATCCACGCGACCATCAGGACGTCGCCAGTCGACTTCTCCTGGGCGACAGCACTGAACAGGCCGGCCTCGTTGCGCTTGAGGCGGGCGGCGATCGACGGATCGAGACTCATCGGACGGTGATCCCTTCTGCACGCATGGACGCCTTGACGTCCCCGATCGTCATGTCTCCGAAGTGGAACACGCTGGCCGCGAGGACCGCGTCGGCGCCGGCCTCGACGGCGGGCGCGAAGTGTTCGACGGCGCCCGCGCCACCGCTGGCGATCACCGGCACGTGTACCGCCGCGCGGACGGCGCGGATCATCTTCAGGTCGAAGCCGGCCTTGGTGCCGTCGGCGTCCATCGAGTTGAGCAGGATCTCCCCCACGCCCAGCTCGGCGCCGCGGATCGCCCACTCGACGGCGTCGATGCCGGTGCCGCGCTTGCCGCCGTGCGTGGTGACCTCCCAGCCCGACGGCGTCGGCTCCTGCCCCACCGGGACGGTGCGGGCGTCGACCGACAGCACGATGCACTGCGAGCCGAACCGCTCCGACATCTCCCGCAGCACCTCCGGGCGGGCGATCGCGGCGGTGTTGACGCTGACCTTGTCGGCGCCGGCGCGCAGCAGGCGGTCGACGTCCTCGACGGTGCGCACGCCGCCACCGACGGTGAGCGGGATGAACACCTGCTCGGCAGTGCGAGTGACGACGTCGAGCATGGTGCCCCGGTCGCCGCTGGACGCGGTGACGTCGAGGAACGTCAACTCGTCGGCGCCCTGCGCGTCGTAGGTCGCCGCGAGCTCGACGGGATCGCCTGCGTCACGCAGGTTCTCGAAGTTCACGCCCTTCACGACACGGCCCGCGTCGACATCGAGGCAGGGAATCACTCGAACAGCCAAAGTCATTGTTGTGGCCCTCCTTCAGGCCGATTCTCCGGATCGCCCAGAGAGTGGAGAATATCGAGCAGTTCGCCGTGCACACCGGGCGCGGCGGCAAGCACCGATCGCGATCCGACGTGCCAGTCGTCGCCGCGCAGATCCGTCACGACGCCACCGGCCGCCCGCACCAGCGCGACGCCGGCAGCGTTGTCCCACACGTGGTGACCGAACACGACCGCGCCGCCGAGAATTCCGGCAGCAGTGTAGGCGAGGTCGGCGCCCGTCGATCCGTGCATCCGGAGCCGCGACGACGCGCGGCTGAGCTGACCGAGCAGTTCGAACCGATACGTCCCCGGGATCCGGCCGCGGCTGTCGATGTTGAACGCACCGAATCCGATCATCGCGTCGGACAGGGCACTGCGTTCGAGCGGCGGCAGCGCGAGCCCGTTGCGGGTGACCGGGCCGCCCCCGGCGGCAGCGAACCGTTCCCCGGTCAGCGGCAGCCACGTCAGCCCCAGAACGGGTACGCCGTCGCGCAGCAGCGCGAGCAGCATGCCCGCCGTCGGGAGGCCGGCCGAGTAGTTGAACGTGCCGTCGATCGGATCGAGAATCCAGACGTCGCCGTCGGTGAGTTCCGGCCCGCCGAACTCCTCACCGTGGACCTCGATGCCGGTGCGGCGCTTGAGCTCCGCGGACACCGACTTCTCCAGCTCGAGATCGACTGCGGTCGCAAAGTCCTTGGCGCCCTTACGCACCGCGCTCGGGGCACCCAGACCCGCGACGAACCGGTCCCGGGCCCCGTCGAGGACATCGCTCGCGATGGCGAGCAGCTCGAGCGGATCCCGGGACAGGCTCATAGCGTCAAAAGCTCCTACCGCGAAACCGCGGCGAGGGCCTCGGGAAGCGTGAATCGTCCTGCGTAGAGCGCCTTTCCGACGATCGAGCCCTCGACACCCTCGCCGACCAGACCGGCGATGGCCTCGAGATCGGCGATCGTGGAGACACCACCCGATGCGACGACCGGCGCGTCGGTGGCCGCGCAGACCTGGCTCAGCAGCTCGAGGTTCGGGCCCGTGAGGGTTCCGTCCTTGCTCACGTCGGTGACGACGTAGCGCGAGCAACCGTCGCGGTTGAGGCGCTCGAGGACCTCCCACAGGTCGCCGCCGTCGGACACCCAGCCACGGCCGCGGAGGCGGTAGTCGCCGTCGATCAGCTTGACGTCGAGGCCGACGGCGATGCGCTCACCGTGCTTGGCGATGGCGCGGGCGCACCAGTCCGGGTTCTCCACGGCAGCGGTGCCGAGGTTGACGCGGGCGCAGCCGGTCGCGAGAGCGGCCTCAAGGGTGTCGTCGTCACGGATACCACCGGACAGCTCGACCTTGACGTCGAGCTCGCCGACCACTGCGGCGAGCAGCTCACGGTTGGAGCCGCGACCGAAAGCGGCATCGAGATCGACCAGATGCACCCACTCGGCACCGTCGTTCTGCCACGCGAGGGCGGCGTCGCGGGGCGCACCATAACTGGTCTCACTCCCCGCCTCTCCCTGAACGAGGCGAACAGCTTCACCGTTGGCGACATCTACAGCAGGCAAAAGGACCAGGCTCACTGCGCCCACTCTAGTGCCTGGCTCCGCTGCGACCGAAAGCGCGGTCGGCACTGTCACGGCGTCACGATCGACGGTCGGTGCCGTCGGCCTCCGGCCCGAACGATCGACGGACCAATCGTTTGGAAACCACGCCCATCGCCGTGATCGCGGCGGCGACCCCGACGAGTGCGATGACGAGCCCTCCGACCGGCCCCGGCCGCAGAGCCACGATCACTACCGTGACGACGACCAGCACGGTCGTCGCCGCGCCCATCGCTGCGAGCGCGAGCCGCGCGATGGACAGCTCCGCGCCCGAGTCCTCACCCGGGGAGCGGGTCACAGGGCGCGGACCCAGTTCTCCAGCAGCTGTGCGCCGGCGTCGCCGGACTTCTCGGGGTGGAACTGGGTGGCCGACAGCGCGCCGTTCTCGACAGCCGCGAGGAACCGGTCGCCGTGCTCGGCCCACGTCAGCTTGGGCGGGGCGATGATGTCCGACGGCGGCAGCTCCCACGTGCGCACGCCGTACGAGTGGACGAAGTAGAAGCGGGTGTCCGGGTCCATGCCGGCGAACAGCGTGCTGTCCTCGGGGGCGTCGACCGTGTTCCAGCCCATGTGCGGCAGGACGTCGGCCTCGAGCCGCTCGACGGTGCCCGGCCATTCGCCGCAGCCCTCCGCCTCGACGCCGAACTCGACGCCGCGTTCGAACAGGATCTGCATGCCGACGCAGATACCCAGAACCGGCCGGCCGCCCGCGAGCCGCTGACCGATGATTCGGTCGCCGCGGACACCGAGCAGGCCCTCCATGCATGCCGCGAAGGCGCCGACACCGGGCACCACCAGACCGTCCGCCGCGAGGGCGATCTTGGGGTCCGACGTCACCTCGATCTCCGCGCCGGTCCGCGCGAGGGCGCGCTGGGCCGAATGCAGATTTCCGGAGCCGTAATCGAGAAGAGCAACCTTGCGTGCGGTCATGTGCCAACTCTATCGGCCCGCAGGGCGGCGATCGTAGCCACGGGGACGACGGCGGCGACCGCCACCGCGGCGACCACGAACACCGGCGGATAGCCCGCTGCCGTCGCCACCGCACCCAGCGCCAGCGCACCGACACCGGTACCGCCGTCGTAGGCGATGTTCCAGGCGGCACTGGCCGCCGCGACCCGGTCCCGGCCCGCCGACGCGAGCAGCACCAGCAGCGACTCGTTCTGCACCGCACCGAAGCCCAGCCCGAAGATCATCGCCCCGACCACCAATCCGATGTCGCCGACGTGCCCGGCGACCGCGAACGCCAACAGTGTGGTGCCCACCGCCGCGGTCAGCAGTGCCGGCACGGTGGTCCGACCCGCACCGATCCGGTCCGCGATCACACCGGCGCCGTAGCGGCCGAGCAGCATCGCACCGGCCGAGGCCGACAGCGCGAAACCGGCCACGGCAGCGCGATTCTCGGTGGCTATCGGAAGCAGCGAGGACACCCCGCCATACGTGGCCGCCACCACCAGCATCGACAGGCAGGGCACCAGCAGCACCTTCAGCGGCAGTCCCTTGCGCCCGGCCGGCATCCCGGGATTCGGGACGACCGGGAGCCGTGAGATCGACACCAGGGACAGCAACGGGATGATCGTGCCGAGCAGGTACACCGCGGCATGGTGCCCCGCCTGGTAGAGGCCGAGTCCCAGTGGCAGCACCAGCATCTGGGATGCCGCCACCGCCACTCCGTTGGCGCCGGTCACCCGCCCCAGCAGCTTGGGCGGCGCCAACTCGGCCAGCAACCCGATGCCCGCGACCGTCACCAGTCCGAAACCGATGCCCCGGATCGCCGAGATCGCCAGCGCCGGCGCGGTCGCGGTGCTGAGGAGGAAGCCCAGCGACGGCAGTCCCAGCATTACGCAGCCCACGGCTAGCACGGCACGGTATCCCCGGTTGCGCAGCAGAGCCGGCACACGCAGTTGCGTCACGACCGTGGYGGCCATGAACACCGCCGTCGACGCTCCGGCCGCGGTGCTCGAACCACCCGCGTCGGCGATYGCCAGCGGGACCACCGGCAACAGCAATGTCCAACCACCGAAGGTGGTGGCGCCCATGAGGAGAGCTACGAGGACCCCGCGAGTGCGCAGGAGTTCGCGCATCAGATCAGCCGCAGGATCCCCGACGCCGCCGCGAGCACCGCTAGGGCAACCAGGACACCCGACGCCAACTTGTTCACCTTCCACATCGCGTATGCGCCGCCGATGGCGAAGCCCGCTGCGAGGAACAGGATGTAGATGAAGACAGTGCTCATGGTTCTACAGCGCACCCTTGGTCGACGGGACGCCGGTGACCCGCGGATCCGGCTCGACGGCCTCGCGCAGTGCGCGGGCGACGGCCTTGAACTCCGCCTCGGTGATGTGGTGCTGGTCGCGGCCGTAGAGCACCCGCACGTGCAGCGCGATGCGCGCGTTGAGGGCGATCGACTCGAACACGTGCCGGTTGATCACCGTCGAGTACGGCACACCCGGGTAGCCGCCGATCACGCTGTGCAGCATGTGCTCCGGCTCGCCGGTGTGCACGCAGTACGGACGCCCGGAGACGTCGACGGAGGCATGCGCGAGGGTCTCGTCCATCGGGATGAAGGCGTCACCGAAACGGCGGATGCCACGCTTGTCGCCCAGCGCCTGACCGAGGGCCTGGCCGAGCACGATCGAGGTGTCCTCGACGGTGTGGTGGGCGTCGATCTCGACGTCTCCCTTGGCCTGCACGTTCAGGTCGAAGCTGGCGTGCGCGCCGAGGGCGGTGAGCATGTGGTCGAAGAACGGGATTCCTGTCGATACCGCGACGTTCCCGGTGCCGTCGAGGTTGAGTTCGACGACGATGCTCGATTCCTTGGTGGTCCGCTCGACGCGTGCGATCCGGTCGCTCATCGGGATCCCTTCGTTTCCGTTGAAACAAGCTCGGTTGAAGCAAGCTTCCTGCTGACCCGCAGCAGTTCGTCGTTCTCGGCAACCAGGCCGATGGTCGCACGCAGATGTCCCGGGATACCGACGTCGCGGATCAGCACGCCCTCGTCGAGGTAGTGCTGCCACCTCCGGGCGGCGTCCTCGAAGAGCCCGAACAGGATGAAGTTCGCGTCGCTCGGGACCACGGTGTAGCCCATCGCCGACAGCTCCGCGCTCACCCGGTCGCGCTCGGACGCGAGCTCGGCGACGCTGCCGAGGGTCTCGTCGGCGTGCCGCAGCGCGGCGCGGGCGGCGGCCTGCGTGACCACCGACAGGTGATACGGCAAGCGCACCAACAGCATTGCGTCGATGAACGCCGGAGCCGCGACGAGGTATCCGAGCCGGCCACCGGCGAACGCGAACGCCTTGCTCATCGTCCGGCTCACCACGAGCTTGGTGGGGAACTCGTCGATCAGGCTCACCGCGCTCGGGATCGACGAGAACTCGGCGTACGCCTCGTCCACGATCACGATGCCGGGTGCGGCGGCCAGGATCTGCTTCAGGTCCTCGAGGCCGATGCTGTGCCCGGTCGGGTTGTTGGGGCTGGTGACGAACACGACGTCGGGGCGGCGCTCGCCGATCACCCGCACCGCGGTCTCCGCGTCGAGCGAGAAGTCCTCGCGCCGCGGCGCGGGAATCCACTCGGTCTGCGTGCCGGTGACCAGCAGCGGGTGCATCGARTAGGACGGCACGAAACCGACCGCCGTGCGCCCCGGGCCGCCGAACGCCTGCAGCAGCTGCTGCAGCACCTCGTTGGAACCGTTGGCGGCCCACAGGTTCGACACGTCGAGCGCGACGCCGGTCTGGCGGGTCATGTACGCGGCCAGGTCCGTGCGCAGCGCGACCGCGTCACGGTCCGGGTAGCGGTGCAGATCCGCAGCCGCGGCACGGACCGCCTCCGCGACGTCGTCGACGAGCGCCTTCGACGGCGGGTGCGGGTTCTCGTTGGTGTTGAGCTGCACCGGAACCGTCAACTGCGGTGCGCCGTAAGGAGACTGACCGCGAAGGTTCTCCCGGATGGGCAGATCGTCGATGCCGACGGCCGATCCGGGGACGACCCCGGCGCTCACTTGAGAGCCTCGAAGCGCAGCCGCACGGCCTCGCCGTGTGCCGGCAGATCCTCGGCGTTCGCGAGCGTGATGACGTGCCCGGAGACCTCCTTGAGGGCGGCCTCCGAGTAGTCGACGACGTGGATGCCACGCAGGAAGGTCTGCACGCTCAGTCCGGACGAGTGCCGCGCGCAACCCGCGGTGGGCAGCACGTGGTTGGACCCGGCGCAGTAGTCACCCAGGCTGACCGGCGCCCACGGCCCGACGAAGATCGCACCCGCGGACCGGACCTGCGCGGCCACCGCGGAGGCATTCTCGGTCTGGATCTCGAGGTGCTCGGCGGCGTACGCGTTGACCACCTTCAGCCCGGCCGCGATGTCGTCGACGAGCACCGTGCCGGACTGGCTTCCGCGCAGCGCGGTCTCGACCCGCTCACGGTGCTTGGTGAGCTCGAGCTGCGCGGCCAGCGCCTTGTCGACGGCGTCGGCCAGGTCGGTGCTGGTGGTCACCAGGACGCTCGCGGCCATGACGTCGTGCTCGGCCTGGCTGATCATGTCGGCCGCGACGTGGATCGGGTCGGCGGTGCCGTCGGCGAGGATCGCGATCTCGGTGGGGCCGGCCTCTGCGTCGATGCCGACCAGTCCGCGGCACAGGCGCTTGGCGGCGGTGACGAAGATGTTGCCGGGACCGGTGATGAGGTCGACCGGCGCCAGCTCACCGCCGTCGGTGTCGGTGCCGCCGTAGGTGAGCAGGGCGACGGCCTGGGCGCCGCCGACGGYCCACACCTCGTCGACGCCGAGCAGTGCGGCCGCGGCGAGGATCGTCGGGTGCGGCAGACCGCCGAAGGCGGCCTGCGGCGGGGAGGCGACGACGAGCGACTCGACACCGGCGGCCTGCGCCGGGACGACGTTCATCACGACGCTGGACGGGTACACGGCGTTGCCACCGGGCACGTACAGGCCGACCCGCTCGACCGGGACCCACCGCTCGGTGACGGTGCCGCCGGGCACGACCTCGGTGACGGTGTCGGTGCGGCGCTGATCGGCGTGCACCTTGCGGGTCCGCTCGATCGCGACCTCGAGGGCGGCGCGGACATCGGCGTCGAGTTCGGCGAGCGCGCGATCCAGCTCGGCCTGCGGCACACGGACGGTGCCCGGCCGGATGCCGTCGAACTTCTCGCTGTATTCGAGCGCCGCTTCGGCGCCACGGTCACGGATCGCCTCGACGACGGGACGGACCTGATGCAGCACCGCGTCCACGTCCACTCCGCCACGGGGCAGGGCGCCTCGAAGCTCAGCGGTGGAAGGGGTACGACCGCGAAGGTCGGTGCGGGCAAGCATGAGAGGTCCTCTCTGGAGAACAGGGGTTTACACCGATTATCCGCGATGGGTGCAAGTTGCTTACGTTCCGGCCCCACACGCGCGCCGAACGGCCCGCTGCTCGCGGTGAGCGCCTCCCCTGAGCAGCGCTTTGTCCGAAAGACACCCCACTGGACACGTGTCCACCCTAGAGTTCCCACCTGCGAGAGCTCGTCGACCCCAGCATCCGACAACGCAACGCAGGGAGCTGCCGTGATCCCCGATCCGAGCCCGACCGTTCCGCGAGTGACGAGACGCACGTTCCTCGGCGGCGCGGCAGGAGCAGCGTTCGCCGTGACGGCCGCTGCCCCGTCGGCCGCGGCGGCYCCGGCGCGACGCACACCGGTGACCGAGGAGCGCCGCCGCGCAGTGGTGATCGGGAGCGGCTTCGGCGGAGCGATCGCCGCGATGCACCTCGGGCAGGCCGGCGTGGACACCCTCGTCCTCGAGCGCGGCATCCGGTGGCCCACCGGGCCGAACGCCGAGACGTTCCCGCGGATGCTCTCCCCCGACCAGCGCTCGGCGTGGCTGCAGCCGCACCCGGTGATGACGGGCGCCCCGCCCGCCGTGTTCCCGCCGTTCACCGGACTGATGGAGCGCATTCCCGGCAACGGCATGGACATCCTGTGCGGAGCCGGCGTCGGCGGCGGGTCGCTGGTCTACCACGGCATGACCATGCAACCGAACGGCGAGAACTTCGCCCGGTGCGTCTCGCCCCGTATCGATTTCGCGCAGATGGATTCGGAGTACTACCCGCGGGTGGCCCGCAGGCTGGGGATCGCGACGATCCCCGACGACCTGCTGAACAGTCCGCAGTACAGCTCGTCGCGCCGGTTCGTGGAGATGGCGGACGCACAGGGCCTGCACACGTTCCGGGTCCCGATGCCGATCGACTGGGAGTTCGCGCGGCGGGAACTGCGCGGCGAGATGCGCCCGTCGTACACCACCGGCGACCTGATCTACGGCGTCAACAACGGGGGCAAGTTCTCCGTGGACGTCACGTATCTCGCGGCCGCGGAGGCGACCGGCCGGGTCGAGGTGGCGCCGCTGCATCGGGTCGCCGACATCGAACGCGGCCCGGACGGCTCCTGGATCGTGCACTGCGACCGCATCGGACGGGACGGCACGGTGCTCGAGCGGAAACGGATCACCTCCGACGCCCTGTTCCTCGGGGCCGGATCGCCGGGCACCACACGCCTGCTCGTGAAGGCGAAGGCCAAGAACCTGGTCCCCGATCTCCCCGACGGTGTCGGCACCGGATGGGGCAACAACGGCGACCGCATCTTCATGGTCACCCGCGCGACGGACAGTCCCGGTGCATGGCAGGGCGGACCCGCGTGCGTCGGGGTCAAGGACTGGGACAACCCGGCCGGCGCGCTGACGATCGTGCTCGGGCCGGTGCCGTTCCCGCTGGATCTGTACACCACGTCGGTGATCGGGTACGGCGTCGTGGACGGTCTCGGTACGTGGCACTACGACGCCGGCCGCGACGACGCGGTGCTGACCTGGAATCAAGCGTTCGACCGGGGTCTGACCGACGCGATCCGCGCACGGATCGAGCAGATCGTCGGCGCCGGGTTCGGAGTGTCGGCGATCGACGTGAACGCCGTCGACACCAACACCTTCCACCCGTTGGGCGGCGCCCCATTCGGCTCGGTGTGCGACGACGCCGGACGGGTGCACGGGCAGCGTGGGCTCTACGTCCTCGACGGCGCCCGCATCCCCGGGTCCACCGGGGCGTGCAATCCGTCGATGACGATCGCCGCGCTCGCCGAGCACAGCATGGACGCCCTGGTCGCCACCGACGTCGACACTGTCTTCTGAGAAGGACCCCCATGAAAGCAACGTTGCGCACCGCGATCGTCGCGCTCACGCTCACGCTCCTCGCCGTGCCGACTGCGCAGGCGCAACCGCTCGGCGACGACTTCCTGTGGGGCGTGGCCACCTCCGGGTTCCAGTCGGAGGGGTCGTCGCCCGACAGCAACTGGTCGCGGTACTCGGCCTCCGGGAGGACGCACGACGAGATCGGCGATGCGGTCGACTTCCGACACCGCTACGCCGAGGACATCGACAACGCGGCCGCGCTCGGTGTCGACGTGTTCCGCTTCGGCATCGAATGGGCCCGGGTGCAACCACATCCGGGCCAGTGGGACAAGACCGAGTTCGCCTACTACGACGACGTGATCCGGCGGATCCGCGACCACGGGATGACGCCGATGATCACCCTCGACCACTGGGTGTACCCGGGTTGGATCGCCGACCGGGGCGGCTGGGCGGATCCTCGCACCGTGGACGACTGGCTGGTCAACGCCGAGGAGGTGGTGAACCGCTACCGCGACGTCGGCGCCATCTGGATCACGTTCAACGAGCCCACCACCTACGCACAGCGTGAACTGACGTTCGGGGGGATTTCACTTCTCGACGTGCACAAGATGTTCGACGGCATGACACGCGCCCATCGCACGATCTACGACCGCATCCACCAACTCGATCCCACGGCGCGGGTCGGCAGCAATCTCGCGTTCATCCCCGCCGCGTTCGGGCTGCTCGACAACCTGTTCGTCGACCGGGTCACCGACAAGCTCGACTTCCTCGGCATCGACTACTACTACGGGCTCTCGCTGGACAACATCTCCGCGATCGCCGCCGCCACCGACCAGTTCTACGACGTCGTCCCACAGCCGGACGGGATCTACCACGCGCTCATGGCGTATCACCGCAAACTGCCGGACATGCCGCTGTACGTCGTGGAGAACGGGATGCCCACCGACGACGGCAAGCCACGACCGGACGGCTACACCCGCTCGGATCACCTGCGTGACCACATCTACTGGATCGAGCAGGCCCGCAGCGACGGCGCCGACGTGATCGGCTACAACTACTGGTCGATCACCGACAACTACGAGTGGGGTTCGTACCGTCCGCGGTTCGGGCTGTACACCGTCGACGCGCTCACCGACCCGGCGCTCACCCGCCGCCCCACCGACGCCGTCGACACGTACCGCGGCATCGTCGCCGCCGGGGGCGTGCCCGCGGACTACACACCGGTGATGCCGAAGGCGTTCTGTTCGCTCGTCGATCCTCCGGGCAGCTGCCTGACCGGTGGCTCGTCGGGCAGCGGATCGGGCACCGGGTCGGGCGGCTCGTAGCCACACCCGCCACCGATCCACGGCGTGGGCGCGCCTAAGCTCCTCCCGCGTGTCGTGGCAGATGTGGTTGGCATTTTTCGGCGCCAGCTGGGTGATCAGCCTGTCACCAGGAGCCGGCGCGATCGCGTCGATGTCGGCTGGCCTCCGGCACGGCTTCCTGCGCGGCTACTGGAACATCCTCGGCCTGCAGCTGGCGCTGCTGCTACAGATCGCGATCGTCGCGGCAGGCGTCGGCGCCCTGCTCGCCGGCTCGACGACGGCGTTCCTGATCGTGAAGTGGTTCGGCGTCGCCTACCTCGCGTATCTCGGCATGCGGCAGTGGCGCTCGGCGCCGACACCGATCGAGGCCGAACCGGACAGCAAGCGAGCCACCGCCGCGGGGCTGGTGCTACGGGCGTTCCTGATCAACTCCAGCAACCCGAAGGCGATCGTCTTCATGCTCGCGGTGCTACCGCAGTTCCTGAACCCCGCCGCACCGCTGTTCCCGCAGTACGCGCTCATGGCGGCCACGATGGTCGCCGTGGACACCGTCGTCATGACCGGATACACCGGTCTCGCGGCGCGGGTCCTCCGCGTGCAGCGTTCGCCGCGTCAACAACAGGTCACGAGCCGCGTCTTCGCGACCCTGTTCTTCACCGCCGCGGCGGCCCTCGCCACCGCGGTGTGACAGGCGCGGTTCACGGCCTACCGCCGGGGATCGTTCTGTGCCTACGCTGACGGGAGCAGCATGTGCGGGCGCAGACGTCGGTCGGCGGCCCGCCGACCATCGGGAGCGACCATGAGCACCAGCCCGCGAACCCTCGCCGAACAACTGCCCGATCTCCCACCGGGCGACGAGTTCGAGCGGTTCGCCGGATACGCGGTGATGGGCCTGCCGTTCACGACCGGCCACTACCTCGCACTCCGACACTTCCCTACGAGCTCGATCGGCCCTGGCTACGACTCGGTGTGGCACCGGAACCCGGCCGGCCAGTGGGTCATGTACATCAACGGAGCGCCGGAGTCCTCCTGCCCGCGCTACTTCGGCCGGGCATTGGCGGAATCTCGAACCGCGGACATCACCATCACCTGGAGCGGACCGGACGAGTTCGGCGTGACCGTCGGCGACACGATCGACTGGTCGATGATGTTGACCCGTTCCCTCGC
Organism: Rhodococcus sp. TAF43; assembly: GCF_052113525.1. Classification (NCBI taxonomy): domain Bacteria; kingdom Bacillati; phylum Actinomycetota; class Actinomycetes; order Mycobacteriales; family Nocardiaceae; genus Rhodococcus; species Rhodococcus sp. TAF43. The sequence goes on along the minus strand of NZ_JBFRDL010000061.1, from coordinate 20,625 downwards.
CACCCGGGCGATGACCGCCGCCGGATCACTGATGCCCGCCGCACTGTGGCGCAACGACCGCGTGCTGACACTGATGTCCCGGGTCGCCGGGCCGCTGCTCGGCGTGGGCCGGGTCGGACTGACCGGGGAAACTCCGAGTGGGTATTCCTTCCGTGCCAATCCGCGCCGGTTGTGGGCGGTGCAGCGCAGCCGGGCGACGGTCGACGGCGTCGACGTCGGACCGCCGGGCCCCCTCCCGGAGCAGGCCCGGCTCGGCGGGTTCTGGCTGCCGCAGCGGGGCATGTTCGCGATCGGGGAGACGTACTTCACGCCGGCGTGAGTCACCCGTCGGCGTACCGCGCGCGCAACTGCTCGAGGGTCGCCGTGATGCCCTGCTCGTCCTTCGAGCGGAACCCCATCCATTCCACCCACTGCGGGAACCTCACCATCGAATAGTCGAACACCTCGGTCACCTCCGTGTGACCGGCCGTGGTCTCCGTGAACTCCCAGCGCCAGTGGTGGCCGAGGGGGTGTTTCCACTCGACAACACGCCCCTCCTCGAAGTCGATGACCCGGCTCGTGATCTGGTACGGCGCGCCGTACATCTTCATCGAGACCGTGAAGGTGGAGCCTTCGTCGAGGCGGTCCGGCCCGGACACCGCGTGCTGCACGGTCCCGGACCCGTCGAGTTCGTGGTGGCGCCGCGGGTCGGCGATCAGGTCGAAGACCGTCGCGGCGGGTGCGTCGACGGTGACCCGGCGGGCGATTCTGCGCGGTCCGCGATCGACCACCGTGACGTTCGAGCCGCTCATGCGTCCACGGTACGTCGCCACGAGCCGGTCGGCACCCGCGAACGGAGCCGCGCCCACTCGTTCCGCGGCCGGCGGGGCACGCGGATGCGCCGCCAACCTTGATGAACTGAGAATGAACGTAATCCCAACGAACGTAGTCACGGTCGTCGCATCTCCATCGTCTTACCCTGCACAGCAAGCTGATTCGATCGACGTTTCGGCGGTTCGATCGTCCGATTTCACGGCATGGTCACGATTTGCGACCTATACTGCCGCACATGCTGATTCACCCGACTCTGCGGATGCAATCGTGGGGATTCACGATCGGGTCGCTGCTCTTCGCGCTCGGCTCCGCACCGGTACTCGCGCCGGCCCTCGGAACGGCCACCGCCAACACGGCCTTCTTCGTCGGCTCCTGGTTCTTCACCTACGCCGCGTTCATCCAGTTGGTGCTCAGCGGCGCCGCCACGACAACGGACACGGATACCGGCAAGCCCGCGATACGCGCCGAATGGCTAGCCGCGGCGACCCAGTTCCTAGGCACGGTGCTCTTCAACATCAGCACCGGGGCCGCGCTGCACGCCCACACCATCGCCGGCGAGAARCACCTGGTGTGGACACCGAACGCGGAGGGCTCGATTGCGTTCCTGATCAGCAGCTATCTGGCGATCCTGATGCTCGTCCGCGCAAAGAACTACTGGGCTCCGCGCTCCCTCGACTGGCAGAGTGCCTGGTTCAACGCCCTCGGCTCACTCGCGTTCGGCCTCTCGGCCGCGGGGGCGTTCATCACCCAGTCGGGAAGCGTCGAGGACGCATCCCTCGCCAACGCCGGCACGTTCGTCGGCGCCCTGTTCTTCTTTGCCGCGTCCGTCATCTTCCTCGGTAAGCCACGTCGTCCCGCGCCGGAGCCTGTCGAGTCACTCTGACGCAGGTCCACCGCCGATCTCGCTGCCGCGACGCATTGTCGAAGGCAGCGGGATCGGCGGTTCCGGTCCTGGAATCCTTTGCGTCGCACCGTCACTTGTCGAGCCTCTTTCGGCCGTCACCGGGACCACCACCGACAACTCGAGAACGGGTGAAGTAGGGGGTTAATTCCGACCCGACGGTGATCGTCGCGGCGCGACCCGGCGCACCCGCTGTTAGCTTTGCGAGGTATGACGACTCTTCCGGAAAGCAAGAAGCGGTTACTGTTTCGTAACGTCCGGGTGTTCGACGGCGTATCAGCGGAGCTGAGCAACGGGGACGTTCTGATCGACGGCAACAAGGTCGCCGCCGTGTCGACCTCCCCCGTCGGGGATGATCCCGGCAGGGAGACCGTCGTCATCGACGGCGGCGGCCGGGTGTTGATGCCCGGTATGAGCGATGCACACGTCCACCTGGTCGGTAACGCCAACTCGTACGTCGACCTCCTGATGGGCACGGAGGGACACATCACTCTCAACGGCGTCGCCGAAGCGAAGAACATGCTGATGCGAGGGTTCACGGCGGTCCGCGATATGGCCGGTGACACCTCGAGCATCAAGTCCGCGATCGACCGCGGCCAATTCCCCGGGCCGCGCATCTACCCGTGCCAGGCCGCGATCTCGCAGACCAGCGGTCACGGCGACTTCGGCAACGTCTACGACACCCCCTCGGCTCTCGGCGGTGCCGAGAATCGCTCGGAAACAATCGGTTTCATGCGAATCGCCGACGGCGAGGAGCGAGTCCTGGCCGCAGTGCGCGAGCAGCTCAAGAAGGGCGCCTCCCAGATCAAGATGATGGTCGGCGGCGGAGCCGCCTCGACGTACGACCCGCTGTACACCGTGCAGTTCACCGATGCCGAACTACGGGCGGGGGTCAACGCCGCAACCGACTACGGCACCTACGTCGCCACCCATGTCTACAACGTCACCGGCATCCGGCGTGCGATCGAAGCCGGAGTCAAGTCGATCGAGCACGGCCATCTGTCCGACGAGACCACGGTCAAGTTGATGGCGGAGCGCGACGTTTGGCTGTCGATGCAGCCCTTCGCGGAGGACGATCACCACTACCCCGACGCCGACCGAGCCGAGAAGAACCGCCAGATCTGCAGTGGCGTGGACCGGATCTACGGCTGGGCCAAGAAGTACGGGGTGAAGGTGGCCTTCGGCACCGATCTGCTGCTCGAGCCGCAGTTCGCGAAGCGACAGAGCGAGATGGCAGCCAGACTGGGCGATTTCTACAGCAATGTCGAGGCGCTGCGAATGCTGACCTCCGGCAACGCCCAGTTGTTCCGGCTCGCAGGTGAACGCGATCCGTACCGTGACGCCCCTTTCGGCGTCGTCGCGGAGGGGGCCTGGGCCGACGTACTGCTCGTGGACGGCAACCCACTCGAGGACCTGAGCGTGCTGGCCGACCCGGAGAAGTACCTGTCGGTGATCGTCAAGGACGGTCAGGTCGTCAAGAACAGCCTGTGACGGCCTGATCGGCCGTCTCCGACGTCAGCTTCGAAAGCAGCAAGGGTCAAGGACAGCAACCGAACACGTCGCCGTTCGTCGAACGACGAGGGAATGTGGAGTGCGAATTGGTCGAAACACAGATCGAGGGGTACCAACCCTCGTGGGAACCGGTCTCAGGAACTTTGGTGTCCGCCAGAGCAATCGAACTCCACGGCCCGTGGGGTCACGTATTCGGTCCGCTCGATCTCGACATCGACATCGGCGGGGTGACTGTGCTCGCGGCACCGGCCGGCGCCGCGCGTACGGCCCTGTTGATGGCGCTGTGCGGGCGGATGCGCCTGACCGGCGGGTCCCTCACCGTCCTCGGGTTCGAGGACAAACCCATGGCGGTGTTCCGCAACTCGACCATCGCGTGCCTCAACGAACTCGACGAGGTCCGCCCGTCGGTCACCGTGCGCGATCTCGTCACCGAACAACTGCGTTGGGACTCACCGTGGTACCGGTTCGTCCCGCGCGTCGGGACGAGCGGTGTCGAGGATATGTGCGCCGAGGTGTTCGGCGACGTACCACTGCCGGCGCTCAACGCGTTCGTCGACGACCTGCCCGAGATCCAGCAGTTGTTGCTGCGGATCGCCGTGGCCAACACGCGGCGGCCTCCCCTGCTGGTCGTCGGCAGGATCGACAAGATCGCCGACGACGAAGAGCGCCTCATGGTTCTGGAAAGACTTGTGGCACTGGGCCAGAACCAGTCCGTGATCACCGCCGACGTGAACCCACTCCCACCGGGTAGTTCGGTGCGCGCCGTCGTGGACCTGCACCAGCTTCTGAACGCCGGAGACATCGGCGTCATGACCGAGGCGAGGTAGCCGATGCTTGCAGGCATTTCCCTGGGCAGCGATTCGAAGCGCTACTTCCGTGGCACGATGCCGCGAATCGCCATCATCACGATCATCCTCATGCCGCTGCTGTATGGCGCGATGTACCTCTGGGCCTTCTGGAATCCGTTCGGAGCAGTGGACAAGATCCCGGCCGCGATCGTCAACATCGACACCGGCAAGACCGCCGACGGACAGGAACTCGACGCCGGCGATCAGGTCGTGAAGTCCCTGATCGCCTCCGGCCAACTCGACCTCGCGGAAGTGTCCCAGGAGGACGCGGCGAAGGGCCTCTCGGACGGTAAGTACTACTACACGATCACCCTGCCGGAGAACTTCAGCGCGGCGGTCTCGTCACCGAACGGCGACCACCCCGAGAAGGCGAATCTCATCTTCACCTTCAACGACGCGAACAATTATCTCGCGACGATCATCGGTCAGGACGCGTCGGAACAGGTGATCAACCAGGTCAATTCGACGATCGGAGCGCAGGGCGTGGGGCAGGTCCTCACCGGTCTGCAGAGCGCCGGGTCCGGACTGGGGAAGGCGGCGGGCGGGGCCGAACAACTCGCCACGGGTATCGACCAGGCGAACAGTGGCGCGGACCAACTCGCGTCGGGCGCCCATACCCTCGCCGACAACATGGTCACAGCGCGCAGCGGCTCGGACGCCCTGGCCGCCGGTGCCTCCCAGCTGGCAACCGCTATCGACGGCGTCGCCGACCCCCTACTCAACGCGCTCGAGGGGGGCGCGTTGCCGGACGTCGGCGGTCAAGTCGCACAGCTCCGCCAGTCGCTGGCCGATCTCGCGAGCCGAGCCCCGAGCGAACAACCACGGGCACCGACCGCCCAGGCGGTCGAACAGGTGATCAGCGTTCTGAACCGCAGTTCCGATCCGATCGTGCAGCAGGCCGTCGCCGCACTCACACCGCTCACCCGCGCCGTGGCCGCACCCGCGGCGGACATCCGCGGGGAGCTCGAGGCGCTCCATTCCGACGCGCAGGCGCTCGAGTACCAGCTGACCGATCCGAACAGCCCCCTGCAGAGCGGCCTGGCAATGCTGCAGAACGGCGGACTCGCGTCCGACGTGCAGCAACTACGCAACGGTGCCGACCAACTCAGCTCCGGGGCCTCGACGCTCAGTCAGGGCATGGGGCAGCTTACGGACGGCAGCTTCCAGCTCGCCAGCGGCGCCGACCAACTCGCCGCCGGAACCGAGCAGCTGCAGTCCGGGTCGAAGGAACTTGCCTCGGCACTGCAGCAGGGCGCCGGCCAGGTGCCGAGCTGGAGCGACGAGCAGCGCACGGCGACGGCCGAGACACTGTCCACTCCGGTCGCGCTCCAGCAGGAGTACACGAACGTGGCTCCGACCTTCGGAACCGGCTTCGCACCGTTCTTCCTGTCGCTGGCGCTCTTCGTCGGCGGCATCATCACCTGGATGCTGTTGACCCCGTTGCAGTCCCGCCCCACCGTCGGTGGCGTCGGGCTGTACCGGACCGTGCTCGCCTCGTACTGGCCGGCGCTCCTGGTCGGCATCCTGCAGGTGGTCGTGATGTACACGGTCGTGCACTTCGGCGTCGGGCTCGACGTCAAACACGTCGCCGGCACGATCCTGTTCCTGATGCTGATCTCGGCGACGTACCTCGCGATGATCCAGGCGTTCAACGCGCTGTTCGGAGTCGCTGTCGGCCGCGTGGTCACCCTGGCTTTCCTCATGCTCCAGCTCGTGTCGGCGGGTGGCATCTACCCTGTCCCGACGACCGCGACGCCCTTCCAGGTCATTCATCCGTTCGACCCGATGACCTACACGGTGAACGGTCTTCGCCAGCTCACCGTCGGTGAGCACGTCGACTCGCGACTGTGGATCGCCATCGCGGTGCTCACCGGCATCCTGCTCGTGAGCCTCACCATCAGCGCCCTCTCGGTCCGCCGCAACCGGCGGTACACGATGGAACGCCTGTACCCACCCATCGAGGTCTGATCCTCGACCGACACCGGAAGTTCCTGACACACAACGCGCGACCAGTTCCACCCACAGATCGCTCGAAGTATCGGAGGAGAGAAGATGTCGAACAACTTTGCCGCTCCCACTGAGACACTCGCACCCGCTTACACGGGACGACTCGGAACCGATCCGATTCCCGCCTTGCGAATGCCCAAGGCCGAGACCGAGCCCGAGGCGGCCTACCGGTTCATCCACGACGAGTTGATGTTGGACGGTAGCTCGCGACTGAATCTCGCGACCTTCGTGACCACATGGATGGATCCGCAGGCCGACCGCCTGATGGCGGAGACGTTCGACAAGAACATGATCGACAAGGACGAGTACCCGGCGACCGCCGAGATCGAAACCCGCTGCGTCAATATGGTCGCCGCCCTGTTCAACGCTGAGGGACTCTCGGACTCCGATCCGTCCTCGGCAACCGGAGTCTCGACCGTCGGCTCGTCCGAGGCAGTGATGCTCGCGGGCCTGGCGCTCAAGTGGAGGTGGCGGGAGGCGCGCCGGGCGGCCGGCAAGGACACGGACCGCCCGAACCTCGTCCTCGGGAGCAACGTCCAGGTGGTGTGGGAGAAGTTCTGCCGCTACTTCGACGTCGAGCCGAAGTACCTCCCGATGGAGAAGGGACGCTACGTCATCACGCCGGAGCAGGTGCGCGAGGCGGTCGACGAGAACACCATCGGTGTGGTGGCCATCCTCGGGACGACGTTCACCGGCGAGCTCGAGCCGGTCGCCGAGATCGCCGCAACACTCGACGAGCTGGCGGCCGCGGGCGGGCCGGACGTACCGATGCACGTCGACGCCGCGAGCGGCGGATTCGTGGTTCCGTTCCTGCATCCCGAACTGGAGTGGGACTTCCGGATTCCGCGCGTCGTCTCCATCAACGTCAGCGGCCACAAGTACGGAATGACCTACCCCGGAATCGGATTCGTCGTGTGGCGGTCGAAGGAGCACCTGCCGGAGGACCTCGTGTTCCGGGTCAACTACCTCGGCGGCGACATGCCCACGTTCACGCTGAACTTCTCGAGGCCCGGTAACCAGGTCGTCGGACAGTACTACAACTTCGTCCGACTCGGGGTGGCCGGCTACACGCAGATCATGGAGTCGCTGCGCGACACCGCGCTGATGCTGTCCAGCGAGATCTCGAAGATCGACAACATGGAGATCATCACCGACGGAAGCGCCATTCCGGTCCTCTCCTTCGAAGTCGTGGGCGATCCCGGATTCACCGTCTTCGACATCTCGCACGAACTGAGGGCCCGCGGGTTCCAGGTTCCCGCCTACACGATGCCGGCGAACGCCGAGGACATCGCAGTACTTCGCATCGTGCTACGGGAAGGCTTCAGCCGAGACCTGGCCTGGAAGCTCGTCATCGCGATCAAGGACGTCATCGGACGTCTTAGTGCCGGTACGGGACACGCCGCCCAGGCCTTCTCGCACTGAGATACCCAGTGGGGGGGGGGGGGGGGGGGGNNNCCCCGCCCCTGTCTGTGAGAGGACGTCCGGTGACCCGACTGACCGACGCCATTCGGAGCGCGCTGCGATATCTGACGGTCACCGACCCGGGCTTCCTCCGCCTGCGCAACGCCGCGACCACCGTCGCGGCATTGGGCCTCGTGATGCTGATCCTCACCGGGTTCGGACATCCCGTGAGCCACGCGGTCCCGGCGGTACTCCTCGGCTCGTACGTCGCAATTCAAGCCGCATCGGGAGTCAGCGATCACACACAGCGCGAACGCGTCGTCACGACCGTGTTCCTGTCGGTTCCGGCGTTGGCAGCGGTCACTCTGGGCGCCGTTCTCCTCCGGTACGGCCGGGTCGCCGGCATCGCGTTCGTCGGCGTGCTGTTCCTCGCGGTGTGGTTGCGCCGATGGGGACCCCGCGGGCACGCCTCGGGAATGATCATGTACATCGCATACTTCTACGCCCTGGTTCTGCACGCGGGTATCTCCGAACTCCCCTCTCTCTATCTCGGTATCTGCACGGGAGTGGCCGTGACCATCGTCGTGCGAGTATTCCTCCTTCCCGAACGCCCTCGACGCGAGATCCGCAGCCTGGTGCGAGCACTGCGGGCGCAAACCCGTGCGGGGCTCGACGTCGTCTACCGCGCAGAAACGCCCGATCCGACTGCGCTGCAGCGAATCCTCGATCGGATCGGAGACACGGCGATGATGATCGAGGACTGGCTCGACCGCAACGACGCCGACGAGTGCGTCGGCATCTCGAATTCGGAACTCGCGAAGTTGGTCTTCGAGGCCCAGGTGTCGACCGAGGAGGCACTCGAAGTCCTGGATCAGGCCCCCACCGAAGTCCGTCATCTCGCCGCAACCGAACGGGCCACAGCGGAATTCGAGGCCGCACTGCGACCGGGCTCGTCGAGATTCGAGGCGACCACCATCGAACGGAGCGCGAGCACAGCCGCGAAGACCTTCGACTCGTCCACCGAGGAAGGGCTGGCGGCGCTGCTCGTGGACCGGGCCGCAAGGGCACACGCGGCGCTCTCGTGCGTCGGGCGCGAGCAACCGTCGCCAGGAAGGGCAACCAGGGAACACGCGGTGGCCGGCACCTCGCGTGCCATCGGCAATGCCGGCGGAGTATCCGCGAGCACACGCACGGCGATTCAGGTGGCCGTCGCGGCGAGTATCGCGACCGTGCTCGGCGAACTCGTCAGTCCGGAACGCTGGTACTGGGCTGTGCTGACGGCATTCCTGGTCTACAACGGCGCGAGCACCCGCGGCGAAGTCCTCCTGCGTGCCGGCGACCGGGTCATCGGAACGATCGGCGGGGTCGTCATCGGAATGCTCCTCGTAGCAGCGGTCGGTAACCACCCGGCAGCCCTGATCGCGCTCGTGCTGACGACCGTGTTCTTCGCCTTCTACCTGGTGTCCGTCAACTACGTGGCGATGACGTTCTTCATGACGGTGATGCTGGCCGGCCTCTACGGTCTGCTCGGCGAGTTCAGTCTCGATGTCCTGGTGGTACGGATCGAGGAGACCACCGTCGGCGCGATCGTCGGAATCGCAGCCGCCTACCTGGTACTCGCGATCGACTCACGAGACGTGCTGACGCGGGCGATCGACTCCTACCTCACCCGGTTGTCGGATCTGATCGGCGACTGCATGTCTGCCACGGCCGCACCGGACCTGATCGCGAAGGCCCGCGCCCTGGATTCGGATCTGGCGGCTGTCACCGCTGCGGCGACACCGCTGGTGCGGGATCCGATGGCACGGGGACGCAGGACGGTGGAATGGCTGGATTGCCGACTGCGCGAGATCGACAGGGCCGCTCACGCACTGGTGAAATCAGCTGTCATGACGACGCAACCCGCCTCCGAAGTCGCCACCGACACGCGAACGCGAGAGGTGCTCGCAACCACGGTATGTCGTGTCCACGACAACATCGATCTGCTCCGGCGACGGAACGCCGGCGAGCGAGTCACCGTGCCCGAGACACCCCCGGAATCGCTCGCCGATGTGCTGCAGTCGCCGCCCGGGGACGGGGCGGCGGCACTCTCGGTACTACCCCCGCTCCYCCGCATCGATCGAACGGTCGTCGATCTGCTCGCCTGAGTCCGCCGGGGCGAGTCGCCGTCAGAGCAACCGCCGGCGCGCCGCGACCTCCAGCGCCTCTGCACGGCTCGACGCGTCGAGCTTGCGGTACACGTTTCGGGTGTGCGTACGAACGGTGTTGAGCGACAGGTGCAACTGCTGGGCGATCGCACGTAGCGGCTTGCCGGTCCGCAACTCGGCGAGAATGACCTTCTCGGATCGGGTCAGCCCGGGATTGCGCCCCTCGTTCGATTCCACGAGTTTCGCCTGCACGTGGTCGAGGAAGGCGCGCGTGTGGTCGGCGCCCGGGGGGAGCCCGGCGAGCAGTTCTGCGGCATCGCCGGCGCTGTCGACGAAGGGGCTGACGATCCCGTTGGGTTCGGCGAGTTCGAGTGCCCGACGCACCGCCAGCGAGGCCTCGGCAGACCGGTTCTCGCGATGTGCCACGACGGCACTCAACATCGAGGCGCGCACGCCGAGCGGGGGATGCAGGAACTCCGACGCCTCGAGGACCGAGTCCAGCAGGTCGCGTGCGGATGCCGAGTCCCCCTGCGCGACGGAGATCATCGCCCGAGCCACCCGGACGTCGGGGTTCTCACCGAACACCCGATGCGCCGTGTCGACGACCTCGCCGGCAAAGGCCGGCCGTCCCGCATCCAGCAGAACCGCGACAGCCGGGGTAACGAAGGTGTTGCTCAGCCCTGCCTGCGCGCCCCGGGTGAGCATGCCGATCAGGGACCGACCGACCGCGTCTGCGTCGTCGACGGTCGGGATCGGACTGCGCCGAGCCTCGAGAATCGCGAACGCGACCTCCGCGTGACCGCCCGAGACTGGCGCGGTGGTCCCGTCGGGACGCTGATGCAGGCCAGGGCCGAACACCAGCGCGTACACAGGACTGTCATCGGGCAACCCTTCACACCGGAGATACCTGTCCATGCAGACCGCAGCCACACACTGGAAGGCGTCGATGCGGTCGAGCTGAGCATGATCGACCGCGTACTGCAGAGCGTGCTCCGCGCGTGTCGTCATCGTCACGAGATCGCCACGAATACCCGCAACAATGGAAAGCCTTGCCAGGCAGCGCAGCACGAGCCGGGGATGGGCGCCGATGTCGGCGAACGCGAGTGCCTGCCGGAGTAGCCGTTCACTGCCGATGAGATCGCGCGTGAACATACAGACGGCGGCACGTTGAATGGTCACGTAGCAGTCGAGATCGGCGATGCCCGTTGCAATCTGCAAATCGGAAAGGACATCCCCATCGGTCGGCATGGGCTGCCCTGAGAGCACTGCGATCTCGACGCCCAGTGCCGCCGCGAACGCCTTGGCGATCTCGGGGCGAAGCGCCACCACATCCGCGGCGAACGCGGTGCTGTGATGCGCCCGGGCAGCGTCGGCGTAGTTCCGCTCGAGCGCCTCGAGCGACCGGACGAGACGGACACCCCGCTTGTCGCTGTGTCGCTCGCCGAGCAGCTCGAGGATTGCAGCACCCTGCCCGTCGAAAACCGCCGTGACTCCGTGGCTGTACACGAAGTCCACGATCGCCAGATCGTCTCCGGCAGCGAGGAGATGTTCGACCGCGGCAATCGGCTGCCGCGATCCCGCGAACCAACTCCCTGCCGCCGCGTGCAGTCGGGCCAGGCGGTCCGGATCGGTGACGCGCAGCTTCGACCGGACATGCGCGCGCAGGAGCGGGTGCCACGCGTAGGTCAGGCCGTCGGCGGAGGTGAAGCGCTGGATGGGCACGCAGAATCGTTCTCGCTCGGCGAGCGCCAGATCCACGTTCGCGTCGTCCAGGCAGGCCGCGAGCTCGGGGCTGAACCGGTCGACGATGCTGGTCGACTCCACGAACCGCAGGAGGTGGTCTGGCAACGCCGAGACCGTTTCCCCCACCACGTAGTCGGAGAGCGGCTGCGGGTATCGGAGAACGTCGCCAACCCCGCTCGGGACATCACCCACGGCACTGATCCGGATCGCCGCGACACGCAGCGGGACCGCCCAACCTGCGGTCAGGTCGAGAACCGCATCGAGTTCCTGTGTCGAGAGTTCGCACCGGTTCTCGGCGAAGATTGCCGCCGCTGCATCGCGATCGAGCGCAAGATCCTCCCAACCGATCACGGTCAGAGAACCATCCGCGATGTATTTCACCCACGGCAACTCGGGCGGGTTCCGTGCTGCCAGGATCACCGTCATGTTCGGCGGCGCCGCGTCCAGTAGGCACGCCAACTTCCGGAGAGACTCCGGGGCCGTGAGTACGTGGGCATCGTCGAGAACCAGGACAGCGGATCGGCCCGACTCTCGCACCGAACGCAGGCAGTCGAGAACCGAAACGTCCTGCAAGTTGGTATCGGGCAGGACGAGCGAGACGAGGCAACGCAGTGCCGCACCCAGTCCGGCTTCCAACACCTCCGGATCGTCATCCGCGGCGTCGAGCGTCACCCACGCGACGGCGGGTCTCTCATTGCCACCGGGGCCGGCGAGCCAGTCGCCCAGTAAGGCCGTCTTTCCGGTACCGGCGGGCGCACAGAGCAGAACCCTTCCCGGCACCGCTCCGGCAACCACTCCGTCGAGCAAGACGTACAGGTCGCGATGGGGCTGAACCGTCACCGATAATCGCCGCGGGAGCGGGTTCGGTCCTTCCTCGGTCGTTCCCTCGGTCGAGCGCGAGGCCACGTCATCGGACGCCGTGCGATTCGAAACTTGCTGCGCCACAGCACTCCTCCGCTCGACCCGACTGCACACCCCGACAGATGAGTCTTACCAGACATTTCGGTCATCCAAGCAACGATCAAGATCAACTGTGAGCGAGGCCGCACCCGGAGGAAAAGACCGACATCCGTCGCCTCCTGCCCGAACCTTGCCGGGACCATACCGCGCAAACCCGGGCGTCAGCGGATAGACAACCGTGCCGCCGAGGCCGTGTCGTCACAGCCCCGACGGCACCCTGTGCAGCGGCGAACTACATGTCGAGACCGAGATCGAGGACCGTCACCGAGTGCGTGAGAGCACCGACGGCGAGGAAGTCGACGCCGGTCGCGGCGTACTCGGCTGCGACATCGAGGGTGAGCCCACCCGACGACTCGAGCTTGGTCTGCGGCGCGAGGGTGTCGCGGCGCTGTACCGCGATCTGCGTCTGCCAGAGCGGGAAGTTGTCCAGCAGAACGAGGTCGACCCCCTCGGCGAGGACCTCGTCGAGTTGGGCGAGGTTGTCGACCTCGACCTCGCACTCGATGTCGGGCGCCGCCGCACGAACGGCATGCAAGGCAGCGATGACCGAACCCGCGGCGGCAACATGGTTGTCCTTGATGAGCGCGGCATCGCCGAGACCCATCCGGTGGTTGACGCCGCCGCCGACCCGCACCGCGTACTTCTGCAGTCCCCGCAGCCCGGGCAGGGTCTTACGACTGTCGCGAATCTTGCACTCGGTACCGGCCACCGCGTCGACCCATTCGGACGTGGCGGTGGCAATGCCGGACAGGTGACACACCAGGTTGAGCATGGTCCGCTCGGCGGTGAGCAGCCCCCGGGTGGGAGCGCTGACCGTGAGCACCGCGTCACCGGGCTGGATGCGGGTGCCGTCGGCGACCCGCCCCTGAACCTCGTAGTTTCCGGCGCCGATCACCTCGTCGAGCACCGTCAAACCCACGTCGACGCCCGCCACCGTGCCGGCCGCCCTGGCCACCACGGACGCAGTTGCGACAGCCCCTTCGGGAACGGTCGCCGCGGAGGTGACATCCGGGCCGTACCGCAGATCCTCGTCGAGTGCGGTGCGCACCAACGTCAAGGTTTCCTGCGGATCGAGTCGCTCCAGCGTGGTCATCGTGCTCCTGTCGATTGCAGTTCGGATAGTTCCAGTTCGCCGTCGCGCCCGATACGGACCGGGATGCTGCGGCGGTAGTCGTCGGATGTCTCGGAGTAGTCGGTCCGAGTGTGGCAACCCCGGGTCTCACGTCGCGCGGACGCGGCCAGCACGAGCGCCGACGCCGCGACCGTGAGCGCGGTGTCTTCGAGCGCAACGCCGTTGCCGGCCACCGCGACTCCACTTCCTGCCAATTCGGCTGCTGCGGAAGACAGTCCGTCGCCGTCACGCACCACCGACGCGTGCGCCGTCATGAGCGCCTGCACCCGTTCGCGCGGGGCATGCCGCCGGAACGGCAGCAGCAGGTCGTCCGCCTCCACGGACAGGTCGGCACGCTCGGCCGCCGCCAGGCCCACCCGCTCGCCGACGACCAGCCCTTCGAGCAGGCTGTTCGACGCGAGACGGTTCGCACCGTGCAGTCCCGTACGAGCCACCTCACCGGCCGCGTACAACCCCGGCACCTCGGTGCGTCCGTGGACGTCGGTGACGACACCACCGCACGAGTAGTGCGCGGCCGGGGCCACCGGGATCAACTGCTCGGTCGGATCGATTCCCGCGGCCAGACACGACGCGGTCACTGTCGGGAACCGGCTCACGAACCCGGTCAGGTGCCGTGCGTCGAGGTAGACATGATCGGTGCCGGACTCACGGAGCCGTCGGGCTATGGCTCGTGAGACGACGTCCCGCGGCGCCAGGTCGCCCTGTGGGTGCACGCCGTCGGTGACCGAACGCCCATCGGCGTCCACCAGTCGCGCGCCCTCACCACGGACCGCCTCGCTGATGAGCGGGCGCCGGCCGACGCCGCCCGGCGCGAACAGGACGGTGGGGTGGAACTGCACGAACTCGAGATCGGCCACGGAGGCGCCCACCTCGAGCGCCAACGCGATACCGTCACCGGTGGAGCCGGACGGATTGGTGCTGCACGAGTACAACTGCCCCAGCCCGCCGGTCGCGAGGGCCACGGCCGGTGCATGGATGACGCCCAGTCCCCTGTCCGACAGCACGATCAGGCCGGTGACGCCCCGGCGGTCGGTGGAGACGCGCGCCGCGGCTGCCCCGAAGAGCACCGGTATTCCGGCCGCGTTCAGCGCCCGCTGGACTTCGGCACCGGTCGCGTCGCCGCCCGCGTGGACGATGCGACGGGTGCTGTGCCCGCCCTCGCGGGTACGCGACACGGCGCCGTCCGAGCCCATGTCGAACACCGCACCCAACGCCGTGAGCGCGGTGAACGCCTCCCGTCCCGCGGACACGATCGATCGGACCGCGACCTCGTCGCACAGCCCCACACCGGCAACGCAGGTGTCGCCGGCGTGCGAGTCCACCGAGTCGGTGCGGGGATCGCCCACGATGGCGATCCCGCCCTGCGCGTACTGCGTGGCGGTGTCGGTCGGGCCGCCCTTGCTCAGCACGAGAACCCGGAGTCCCTGTTCGGCCGCGACCCGCGCGGCCGTCAGCCCGGCGACGCCACCACCGACGACGACCAGATCTGCGCGCGCCTCCCACACGACGCCGTCACCCCCGGGTCCGGCGACCACTACTCCCCGCCGCCGGGGTTCCCGATCTCGATCATGCGCTGCACGGACTTTCGTGCGCGCTCGGCGACGTCGGGAGCGACGTGGACCTCGTCCTTGCCCTCGACGAGGCAGCGCAGCAGTGCGGCCGGGGTGATCATCTTCATGTACGGGCACGACGCGCGATCGTTGACAGCCTGGAAGTCGACGCCGGGCGCCGCCTTGCGCAGCTGGTGCAGCATGCCGACCTCGGTCGCCACGAGGACCTGCTTGGCACCGGTCTCGCGGGCAGCGTCGAGCATGCCGCCGGTCGAGAGGATCTTGACCTTGTCCTCGGGCACGAAGCCCTCACCCGCGAGGTAGAGCGCCGATGTGGCGCAGCCGCACTCCGGGTGGACGAACAGCTCGGCGTCCGGGTGGCTCTTCGACTTAGCGGTGAGCTCGTCACCGTTGATGCCGGCGTGCACGTGGCACTCGCCCGCCCAGATCAGCATGTTCTCGCGGCCCGTCACTCGCTTGACGTGCGCGCCGAGGAACTGGTCGGGAAGGAACAGCACCTCCCGGTCGGGGTCGATCGAGGCGACGACGTCGACGGCATTGGACGACGTGCAGCAGATGTCGGTCAGGCCCTTCACCTCGGCGGTGGTGTTGACGTACGACACCACCAACGCATCGGGGTGCTCGGCCTTCCACTCGCGGAGCTGATCCGCGGTGATCGAGTCGGCGAGCGAGCAGCCGGCCCGCTCGTCCGGGATCAGCACCGTCTTCTCGGGGCTGAGGATCTTGGCGGTCTCGGCCATGAAGTGGACGCCGCAGAAGACGATCGTGTCCTCGGGCGCCTCGGCCGCGATCCGCGACAGTGCCAGCGAGTCGCCGACGTGATCGGCGACGTCCTGGATCTCGGGCAGCTGGTAGTTGTGCGCCAGCAGGGTCGCGCCGCGCTCCTTGGCGAGGCGGCGCACCTCGGCGGCCCACTCGGGTCCGGCCTCGACGCCGGTGTACCCACCGGGGCCGTCCACGATCCGTCCCGTGCCATCGGCCCGCAACGGCGGAATCGTCGAAGTCATGGCCACTCCTTCTTCGCGAAGCTCGTTCGTAGCTCCGTCACTACAACCCGGGCGGGCTGGCCCGAATTTCCGAAATCGAGGTTTTCGACTTAGGATCGAAAACATGTCACATGGTAGCACCGTCCACGAAGTGCTCACCGCGGTGTTCCAGGTTCGACCGGCCCCGGAAACCATCGCCGCAGGTGACGGCCATCACGGAACGAATTGTTGCCGAACGGACGAACTGATGGTTCTGCTGTGGCAGCGCGCTCTCGATCCACAGAAGGGCACCTGGTCGTTGCCGGGCGGCACCCTGAGGGACGACGAGGACCTCAAGACGTCGGCCCGGCGTCAGCTCGCCGAGAAGGTCGACGTCCGCGAGGTGGCCCATCTGGAACAGCTGTCAGTGTTCAGCGACCCCCACCGGGTTCCCGGGAATCGCCGGATCGCCTCGACCTACCTGGGCCTGGTCCCCCTCCCCGCCGATCCGCAGCTGCCACCCGACACCGCGTGGCACCCGGTGTCCGCGCTCCCGGCAATGTCGTTCGACCACGGAACGGTCGTCGAGCACGCCCGGATGCGACTGGCCGCGAAGCTGTCGTATACCAACATCGCGTTCGCCCTCGCGCCGGACGAGTTCTCGATGTCCACGTTGCGTGAAATCTATTGTGCAGCACTCGGTTACCAGGTCGACACGACGAACCTCCAGCGGGTCCTGACCCGACGCGGCGTCATCACCGCGACCGGCAACACCGCGCCGTCCGGACGCACCGGCGGCAGGCCGGCCGCCCTCTACCGCTTCACCGACACCCGACTGCGGGTGACCGACGAGTTCGCGGCCCTGCGGCCGCCGGTCTGAGCCCGACCGGTGAGCGACCGGCCGGCGACGATCACCGGCCCGGGCCTCACGACACTTCCAGGTATTCGACGCCAACGTCGTCGCCGCCGGCCTCAGTCGACATCTCGAATCTCGAGGTCTCCGAGGTCCGAATGCCGGTCCCGCAGCAGCGCCCGCATCAGGTCATGCTCGACTTGATCTCGCCCATCGTCATTGAGTCTGGACATGCTCGTCGAGGAAACGTTGCGTCATCTCGGCAATCGCCGCCGCGTGGGCATGGAACAGGTAGTGATGGCCGTCCATAACCGTGACCTGCTGGATCRCCGGGTTGCTGATCGAGGCGCGATGCGCGGACTCCCATTCCGGCTCCACCTCGAGCGAGGACGCGGCGAGGATCGACAGCGCCGGTAGCGTCGACGGGAACACGGCACCCTCGGCCGTTTGCACGTTCTCCGCCCCACGGGCCATCTCATCCAGCACGGTCGGGTTCAACACCCACGAGTACGCACGCAGGTACAGGTCCTGCTGGTCCGGGGTGTACTCGTCCGCGTCGCCGAGACTCTCCCGGTAGTCGGCCACCAGCCCCAGGTAGTCGGTGCTCCTGTCCAGGGCGATCAGGTCTCGGGTGCCGCCGACAGCGTTGACGCCGGCCATCCAACGCGGCCACTCCGGGGCGCCCTGGGCAGCGTCAGACGTGTAGCGCTCGTCGTCCAGGCCCACCACTGCGGCGACCTCGTCCGGGTGGTGGGTGGCCCACCACATCGCGTACAGACCCGAAACCGAATGGGGCATCAGAACATAGGGTCCGTCCAGCCCCAACTCCCGGAGAGCGCCCCGGGTCTCGTCGACGATCGCCTCGCTGGTGCGTGGGGCGTCGGTTCCGTCGCTCAACCCCAGCCCGAAGGGCTCGACCGTGACGACCGTGTTCTGCTCCGCCAAGCGCCGGGCCAGCGGGGCGAAGCCGAGGATCGGTTCCGGCGTGGCCAGGCCGGGCATCAGGACGACAGTCCGCGGTCCCGAGCCCTGAACCGCGACGCTCATCCGATGCCCGTCCACCTCGACATACCGGTGGCCGGAGCCGACCGCCTCCTCGATGGCCGCCTTGTCGCGGGGGGTCTGCCACCAATGGACAGATGTCGAAATCGCAATGGCAACAACAACTACCGATACCAAACCGACGAATATCCATAGCACCACTCGAAATAGCCTGCGCCGTGGCTTCGGAAGCGCCGAATCCACTGCGCCACTCGGCCGATCGCCATCAGTTTGCATTCCCGAATCCACGTCGACGCTAGACGGATCCGGCCTCCCCAGTGTCCCCATGCGACCAACCTAACCGACGCAGCCAACGCAACCGAGCGTTTTACTACAATGCGTAGTAAAACGGCCCTTGGAGTTGCAACATGAATCGCCCGGTGAGTCCGGAGACTTCATCTCTTGTGAAGGATGGAGTCATGTCAGGTTCGAGGAAGTACCCGGCCGAGCTGCGTGAGCGGGCGGTGCGGATGGTCGCCGAGGTGCGCGGCGAGTACTTGTCGGAGTGGGCGGCGATCGAGTCGGTTGCCGGCAAGTTGGGCATCGGGTCGGCGCAGACCTTGTTGAACTGGGTTCGTCGCGATCAGGTTGACGCCGGGAAGCGTCCCGGGGTGACCAGCGAGATGGCCGAGGAACTCCGCCGGCTTCGGGCTGAGAATCGAGAACTCAAGCGTGCCAACGATATTCTGAAGTCGGCGTCGACTTTCTTCGCGGCGGAGCTCRACCGCCGCAATCGGTGATCGTCGACTATATCGACGAACACAAGCAGGAGTACAGCGTCGAGCCGATCTGCCGYGTGCTGACCGCACACGGCTGCAAGATCGCGCCGTCCACCTACTACGATGCCTGCGCCCGCCGGCGACAACCCTCGARGCGGCAGATCCGCGACGAGGAACTCAAGGTCGAGATCGTCCGCGTTCACCGGGAGAACTACTCGGTSTACGGCGCCCGSAARGTGTGGCTGCAATGCCACCGGGAGGGCATCGMRGTGGCCCGCTGCACGGTCGAACGCCTGATGGGCGACCTCGSMCTCGAGGGMGCCCGCCGCGGCAAGRCCAAACGCACCACSATCGCYGATCCMCARGCGRGGCGYCCSGACGATCTGGTGCARCGYCRGTTCTGCCCSGAAGCRCCGAATGYGTTGTGGGTAGCGGACTTCACGTACGTGTCGACGTGGTCCGGGTGGGTGTATGTGGCGTTCGTGATCGATGCCTACGCCCGCCGGATCGTSGGSTGGCGSACCGCGACCACSATGACCKCGCAGCTGGTGCTCGACGCGATCGARCACGCGATCTGGACCCGGCAGCGCGAGGGCATCGACGATCTGTCCGGGCTGATTCATCACCACGATCGCGGGTCGCAATACACGTCGGTGGCCTTCACCAAGCGACTCGTCGACGCCGGTATCGATGCCTCGATCGGCGCCACCGGCAACAGCTACGACAACGCGCTCGCCGAATCGATCAACGGCCTCTACAAGACCGAACTGATCAAGGCCCAGGGGCCGTGGCGGACCGTTGACCAGGTCGAGGTCGCCACTCTCGAATGGGTCGACTGGTTCAATCACCGCAGGTTGTACGAGCACTGCGGCGACCTGCCGCCGGCCGAGTATGAAGCCCTCTACTACCGTGATCACCGAACTCAGCCAGTCGCTGAGTTCTCAAACTCGTAAGTCTCCAGACATGCCGGGGCGATTCAAGTTCTACTTGAGGCCAATCCACATGCCACGACGTTCTGTCTCAGCTCCCAACGCCCCTCCTGGCAACGATTCGGCCGACGGAGACGATGAACCTTATGAACGGTACAACCCGCTAACGACAAAGGAGCACAGCGTGCTCGTAGGTAAACGAAAGTTGGCGAGTAGGGGCGTCCTCGCCCTTCCAGCTTTGCTCTTGACGACGGCGTGTGGAGCGCAGGTTGAGGACAGCGTCAGTGTTGATACGACTTCCCCGGCTACACCTATGTCGTGCCAGCAGTTCGAATCCTTCTCTGGGCACATCCTCGTCGGCAACCCGCCCGCCGCTGCGACCCTTGCGCCCGCGATGCCATTGCAGCCCGGAGAGGAGCCGACGCCCCCACCCGCCCGGCCCAGCGTCGTATCGATAAAGATCGAGCAGGCGGCTGGGGTGGACGCCATCGTTTTCAGCCTGAGTGGCGACGGATATATCGGGTGGACAGCGCGCTTCGTTCAGATGCCACTGTTGCAGGGCACGGACGATCCAGTGTCGATTTCGGGTTCGTGCATCCTGCAGATTGACATGATTGGAGTCGACTCGACCATCGTGTCGCTGCGCCGCGAGATGCCGAAACGGATACTGCCCGAGAGTGATGAATCTTCTGTGGTCGAGGTTCTGAGCTACCCGAGTGCCAACGGATTGGCGCAGGCCTTCGTGGGCACCCGAAGCGGTACGCCCGCGGTGACGGTCGACGCACTGGCCGACCGCCCCGCGATCACCGTAGGAATCGCGTCCTGATGAAGGGGCCGGCTTCTAGTTCTCCGATCGACAGAGCTCGCAGGCGAAGACGGATCTGACGACGAAACCATAGTTGGGAGAAGTCATGTAGGACTTAGCTCCGGTGCAGTTAGCCTGCCGCTTTCACGGTAATTCGGCTGAACACCTGTGTCACTGACGAAGAAAGGTGCTCCGACCTGCGATAATTCGACTTGTCTAAGGTTGAACAATCGCGTGATCAAGGAGCACCTTTCAGGTGGCCAAGTCTACGTCCCCGT
>NZ_JBFRDL010000060.1:0-25893 GCF_052113525.1 Rhodococcus sp. TAF43 | reverse complement strand
TACGCGCAGTCTGCGCCGAACACGGGATCAAGCAGAAGTTCATCAGACCGCACTGCCCGTGGCAGAACGGCAAGGTCGAACGCCTCAACCGGACCCTGCAAACCGAGTGGGCCTACCGTCAGGTCTTCACCAGCAACAGCGAACGCGCCSACGCACTTGCACCCTGGCTCGAGTACTACAACACTCGACGACGCCACAGCGCACTCGGAGGACTCCCACCGATCAGCCGACTGCAACCAACCTGATGGCCAGGTACAGCTAGGGCTTGTCTCCTATTGCGTGATGGATCTCAGCCAGATGCAGACCGTCCGAGATGAGCCGCATCATGCTCGCACTGTGACCAGCGCGCGTAGGGCGCCCGCTGCGGGGCTCAGCGGCCCATGCGCTCGCCACACCAGAGCAAGACGGGCCGACACTCGCGGGGTGATCGCGACCGTGCGGATCAGCTCTCCGGCATCGTCCTGCGAGACCTCGGATGCCGGCAGGATCGCCGTTCCGAGTCCTCGGTGTGCGAGTCGAGCCGCGACCTGTGGATCGCTGGCCTCGAAGGCGATGTGCGCGGGCAGGCCGGTCTCGGCGAAGCTTGCGTCGAGAGCAGAACGGATCCCCGTTCCGCGCGGCAGYGTGATCAGTGGGCGCGCGGTGAGCTCGCGAAGCGAGACTGTGGGTTTCTCTGCCAGTGGATCGGTATGGGCGACGACGGCCACGAGCTCCTCTTCGCGAATGACTCGACAGGCGATACCCGACGGCGAGTCCCCGGCCAGGCCTACGAAAGCCAGGTCCAGTCGTCCGGTGCGGACCTCCGTCAGGAGGGCCTCCGAACTCTGTTCGGTCATGGTCATTTCGATGTCTGGGTAGCGGGCGTGGAAGTCTGCCAGCAGTTCGACGAGGTCGAGTGCCGCCGAGGGCACCGAGCCGATACCGACGTGCCCGCGCGCCAGGCCTGCCACCGCATCGGCCGCATCGCGCGTCGCCGATGCTGCAGCCACCGCGGCGCGCGCGTAGGGAAGTACAGCGGCACCGACCTCGGTCAGTGTCACCGTTCGCCCCGAGCGGTCCAGAAGGGCATGCCCCAGTTCGCGTTCCAGGTGGCGTATCTGCGCACTGACACCCGGTTGCGCGACATGCAGTCGATCCGCAGCTCTGGTGAAGTTCGCCTCGTCGACGACAGCCAGAAAGTACCGCAGCTGGCGCAGTTCCATAACCGTTGATTCTAGTTGCGAGACGAACCAGCTCTTGGACGTATCGCTGCTGTCGAACCTAGCGTGGTCACGCGGCCTACCCTCCGCCGAGTGATCTGCGTCCATCACGGGTTTGGTTCCGGTCGGACGGGCACACGACGGCCGTCATATTCCGCCGAGCAAAGGACATCGCATGCGCCTGCCCAATCAGTTCTTGATCTATGTCAGCGACACCGCCTCGTCGGCGGCGTTCTACGGCGAGCTATTCGGCATGCAAGCTCAGATGCTCAGCCACCGTTACGCGATCTTCGACCTGGGTGGTGGGGTCGTTCTCGCACTGTGGGGAGGGAAGACTCGAACGGCCGACGCTCCCTCGGTCCCGGCGTTCGAGGTCGGGCTCCTGGTCGAAGGTGGAAGCCCGAAGATCCGAGAGATCTACGACGAGTGGCTGGACAAGGGCGTCGAGATTTTGGAGGAACCATGCGAGGACGTATTCGGGCTGACGTTCGTGGCCGCGGATCTGGACGGTAACCGACTCCGGGTAGCACCCGTCGACCGCTGAACTCGCCTTACCAGGGTGCCGTCCGCCAKCGGTACCCGGATGGCCTCGGCCTGCGCGCCGCCGATCCCGTTCCCGGCCCAGAACCCGCCGTGGCGGCGCCACGTCTGCAGACCCTCCTGGCAGAAGTCGCACGTTCCGTCCGACCAGGCGAACGGGCCGATCACGAAGTCGCCCTTCTTCAGCGTCGACACTTCCCCACCGACCTCTTCGACCACCCCGATGAACTCGTGCCCCATCGGCGTACCGCCGGGTGTCGCGGGCAGGTTGTGGTACGGGTGCAGGTCGGATCCGCAGACGCACGTGCGCACGATCCGCACGATCGCGTTGGACGGCTGCTGCAGTGTCGGATCCGGCAGATCCTCGACCCGAACGTTCCCGACCCCCGACGCGCTGCAACTCCTCGCCAGCTGGGCGGCCACCCAGGACCGGTTCGCCACCGATTCGACACCGACGTGACGGTGGCACAAAAAAGCCCCTCACCTGCCGAAACAGGTGAGGGGCTGTGGCGGAAGCGGAGGGATTTGAACCCCCGGTGGGTTTAACGCCACGCTCGCTTTCAAGAAGTGAGCGGGTACAAATACGAAATCCAGACAAAATTTCCGCTGGTCAGTGCCTTTGCCTCTCGAATGACCTGTTCCAACAGCTCGACACTGCCCAATTGTGTGTCACATCTGTGTCATATTGCGCTCCATTGACCTCACTGCGAAATACTCCCGGCACCACCGGCCCTGGCGAAGGTCAAGATAGGCGTGCTGTTCAAGCGCGCCCGGTCCGTTGTCGTTCACGAGTCACCTCGCTTCCGCGGCCGCCGGCCGCGACCGCGCTGGTCACTGCTTCCGGGCGGTACGAGGGGTGTTCGGGCAGCTTCGCGCAACCGGGAAAGAGGTGATCGCACTCGCTGCCACACATCGCGTACCGCTGCGGGCTGCCGCATACGTGATGATCGAAGTCCGTCCGCTCGCCAAAATGGTTGCCGTCGTCCCACCACTCGTGATGTCCGCACTTCGCGCATGTCAGCTCGTTCTTCATGCCTCATGATCGCCCCGCCTCTGCGGCCCTGGTTGACCGGGCCGCACTAGCCATCGAGGGAGAAGGCGCAGCGATGACAGCCGCACTGACACTGACTCTCGCACCGACGACATCATGGTCGACCCGGATGTTCGACAGCAGGGCGGTGCCGGGCCGAATCTAGATGGAATCGGCCCGGCACGCTACGTCGCGGATCTGACTGTCCACGCGCACCCGTCCCGATACCAGGCCGGCCCGAGCCCATCGAGCCTCGTGGCTGTCGGACCAAGCCGGCGGCGGGCAGGTGCGAGTGTCCGCGACTTACGCAGTCGCAGTTGCCGACAACTGTTCCATCCCCTGGATGGCGAGGTCATCGACGGTCTGCGCTCCGTGATCGGCCACGTAGTGGTAGATCAGCTCGGCGCGGAGCGTCCCGCTCACCCGGACATAGTGATCGTTCCAGTCGGTGTCGATCACGTTCCAAGGCACATCGTCGGAGGCGCCGGAGTAGTCCGCCCTGTAGACACACGCTTCCCACTCGACATCTGCTTCGACTCGCACCTCGCCGATAGTGGTGCCGCCGTCGAATTCCTCGTGCTCGTCGACGATGAGGGTCGCCAAGTCGTGGGTGACTGCCACGACGTCGATCGGCCCCTCGGTGACCTCGGGGATGGTCACCTCGAATGCGTGTCCGGCCCCTTCATCAACGGCGAGCTCATGTTCCGTCAACTGTGTGTCGCCGTCGACCGCTTCACGGAGCAACTCGGTAACGCTCTTGAACTCCTCAGCAAGCTCGGCATACGGGTTCGTTGCGGCGGCGTGCTCGGAATCGGCCATCGCCAACCCTTCGCGATAGCTGACGTCAGCCTGGTCCTTGTGCTTGCGGGCAGCACGCTTACGCGCAGAATTCTTCGTCATGGGGTCCTCCAACCACTGTTCAGCGCGTACAGCAGCCCGCATCCACTACACGCGCGATAAGTGCGTTGGATGAATGTCGCAGATCCCGTGGACCTTGCCCTCAGACGTCGTGTGCGATGCGGGCGCACGGTGACTCAGGTGAAGCCATGCGAAACGGCTCAAGGTCACTGAGCGTACCAGTCGTTGCTGGGTTTGACCGACTCTTGTCAGCCGATCTCGAAGTCGGTCTGCCGGATACTGCGCTCGGGGGTATCGCGTCCGGTCGACGGATCGTCCTGCCGGACAGATCTCAGCAACACGTTCGAGCGCAACCAGCGCAGGAACCGCCATCCGACGGTGCGAGAACACCGCCACCTATCACCGCGAGTCACACCGTGGCCGGCAAATCGGCCGATTCGCCGGCCACAAACGGTCGATTACAGCCGACGTGAATCCGGCTTCCGATCGTCGGGCCCTCGGCCCACTGCCTGTGCGCGCCAGAACGACTCCCCTGTCAGCACGTCTGCTTCGACGAGCCCCCACGCCCGGCGGGTGGGCAATAGCAGACCATCCCCGAAAGTAGCGTTTGACTGTAAGGAGAACTCACCAATCTCGACATTACGATGTGGTGGTTCACCGTTGAGGACACGAAAGCTCAGAAGGCCACCGGCGCTGGCTCCTGACCTGGAGATTGCCGTCACTGCCACGGCCTCAGTACGCTCTGCGTGCAGCGAGGGGGGAACGTAGGCGCCGTCAATCGTGCGCTGCATCGGAGAAGTCCACACTTCACCAATCATCACGAGGGCATCTGCATCGTATTCCAGTGCCGCCCGCGCTATGTCTGCAGATATTGCATGCTTTCCTTGGGTGTCGACAGTCATGTGGACTCGTCCACCCATACAAGAGCCCCGGCGGAAGTAGTAGGTGAACCACCCGTGGTCTTGACCAGACCGGAGGATTCCTCGCGCCATTTCAGCATAGGTTTCAACGGTGCGAGCCAACTGGTCGTCGCTCTGCATCCCGCCCAGTGCGTGACGTGGAAGCTCGGGTAGATCACCATAGATGCGACTCTCGCGAACCTGGTCAGCGACCTCCGGGTCGTAATCCGCCTTCCAATTTCGATACTCCTTCACTTCGGTTCCATCCACTAGTCGAAACCGGGTGATGCGGTGATGTCGAGTGGAGACCATACATGGCAATTTCCCGTCCAGGGGTTGATCCTTCAGGATCTCGGCTTTCCATGCCACGGCTTCTCCCCTCGTGCCACCCGAAACCCGGTACGTCCTCATGCCCATGAGCTCATGGCACCTCGCGAGAATGGAGCTCAGACGTCCATACGCATGCGCCAACAGGGAGAGTAGTTCGTACTCCGGCATCTTCTCGTCCACCCACCGATGCTCCAGAATTACACTCGCCCCTTGTCGAATGCTCATTGGGATATCGAGCTCATTCAGACCCTCCAGCACTTCCTCGACCGTCAACTCGACAGGTGCATTCACCGGGTTTTGGAGAATCGAACCGAGGCTGGCAGTGCGAAGTTCTTCCCAAGTCAATTGCTCACCCATGACTGCCATAGCTTCTTCCCCGTAGGAAGGAACCAAGGTCACCTTGAGTCGAGAAAGAGTATTGAGTTCACCTTGCTTAACGATAGTGTTCCTAGAGTCAAGGCTCCAGCGTAGAACAGGGTCCTGTTTCATCGATTCCTGCTCTTTTGAATACCACTCGGCGAAGCCATCGATTCTCGATTTTTCCGACTGAAGCGCGAAGGTGACATTCCTCAGCGCTTGAATGGCAGAATTCAGCCCATCCCGGAAATCATCCGGATCGCTGTACGAATCGGCACACTCATGCCAACGCCGATGCGCCTCGCGAAGCCTATTTTCCGCGACTTCAATCTGACACCCGTCGGGACACCGTCGATACTCGTATTCACACCATGCAGCCGGTTTAATAATCACATTCTCAAGCACCTTACTAATTTACACCAAACTTCACCCGAATTGAACGGAAACTTCCCGGTGCCGCTCCGCCCGATGGCACCTGGGAGTATGCCAGTTGAGCTGGAACTGAAATCCCAAAACCTTGGAAGTGAGACACACGGTGAGGGCCGGGCGACAGCGAGTGATCACCACAGTTCGCGACGTCACATAAGTTCATCCCGAAACTGCATGTCGACACTGTTCTGCGGAGACGAGTTTCAGGATGCCTCCGGCATTGAGTTCGGGTACGCGGCGGGTACCGTGACGACAATTCGCGGGTGATGAGGCGCACGCCTGGCCATCGCGACAAGCGCAGGGCTCTGTTGTCAAAGATGGCCCAGACTCTTGTTCACCGGACGCAGCACCGTGGGCTGYTGCGGACCCGATGGCGGGCCGGAAGTCTGTGTGACCGCGGTGCGGGCCTTGCGGTCGGTCAACTCCGCCAGTGCGACGTGGCCGTCGTCCCGGATCGCCTTGGTGCAAGGAAGCATCCCTGTCGGGGATCCTCAACAGCGGATTGTTCAGGCGGTCGTGGTGGTAGGTGAACGGCGCGTCGGCGCCGAACGCCTCCCGAATCACGCGGTTGTCTTCGTGGTCCTGGTCGCAGGACTCGAGGACGACTCGCTCACCGAGAGCTCCACCAGATCACGCGCGGCCGCCGCGAGGGAGAGGTCTCGTGCGCTCCGTTCGGTCAGCTTCCATGCCTTGACCACGTACAGGCGGTGCGCCACAGTCTGGATCGAACGCGGGGAAGGCGGCGTGGGCCCGCCTGCGACACCGACACCAGCCGCTCGTCCTCGACATCGTCGACACCAGCGACCTCTCCGCACCGGGCTAGGGTCAGGATGTCGTGGCCGACGCGCTCCACGAGCAATTCGGGCTGGGCATCGGGTTGCCCTGACCCCGTAACCCGGCGTCATTCACATCTCGAGGCGGCGGAAGTCGAGGTGCCGCTAACGGTCTCGTCAGCTCCCCCGCTGTTACCACCACCGCTGCTGTCCGGGTCCCGGCGTCCGAGCCAGAGCGGGCTGTCCTGCCTGCAAGAGCGGCTGATCGCTCACTCCCTGGCGCCGACCTCCTCGGCTCCCATCGTGAGGTGTTCCCTGCGCGGAGCCGTAGCGGATGATCAACTCCGCGAAACACGTCTGCCCAGGCTGCTTCCACCTCGCCGAAACTCAACATCGCTACCGAAACTCAGCTAACTAACCCGACGAACACGAACCCTCGAATCCTATGGAGGCTGCGGCCGGGCGATCGCCCGGCCGCAGTCAGTCGACGACCGTTGCGAAGCGTGCCCAGTCGGTGAACTCCCAGTCCCATCTGCGGCAGACCCGCTCCTTCGGCAGTCCTTCGTTGCTGGGGTCGACGATCATAAGCTTGACGTAGCGGCCGTCACCGATGAGCACTGCAAGCAGGTAACCGCCTGGGGAGGCGAGCATCAGCGACATCTCATTGTTCGTCATGGCAAACCGCGCATCCGCGTGGTCGACCTTCTTGACCTCGATTCGCACGGGCTCTCCGGCAGGGTTGCTGCCGGAGAGGTCGTACCCGACGTTCTGTCCGCTGACGTCTTCGAGGCGCCAGCCGCGGCCGTTGAGGTACTCCATGGTCGCGACTTCGGCAGTGCGCCACCGGGAGACGATGTCTGCCAGAGGCTCCACCGCCGGGGGTACATCTCCTTGGCGCGCAACTTCTGCGGGGCGCTGGGCGACGATCGGCGGGGAGGGCAGCGGCGACGAGGCCGGCCCCCTGTCGACGACGCGTTGCTCAGCGGCGGTGAGCTGTCTGCCGTAGCTACGGGCCATCTCGCCGAGGTGCGTGCCCAGGTGCGCGATCAAATCGTCGGACAGCTGCTCGACCACAGGTTCGTCGACGAGCTGCTGGAGGTTGAGGGTGTCCAGTCCCAGGACGGCTTTCAGCGCGCGTGCGCTGGGCTGGTTCTTCTTCGTGTACAGCGCCACCGGTGCACCTGCCGGGAAGATGCAGGTGACATCGTCAGTCGTCAAAGGTATCGGCGAGTAGGCGAACGGCTTCGGCCGGGACTTCATCGCGCGTTGGAGGGCAGCGAGTAGTGCGTTGCTCGCTGTCGCGTGTGAGGACACCAAGAGGGAGCGGAGGTCCTCGCCTTCCAGGACCAACTCCCAGAGCCGCTGGAACAACGGAGCCTCTGGCGTAGTCAGCTCGTGTGCGATGGCGGAGGCGGCGTCCGCGAGCACCTGTTGAGTGGACTCGTCCCCGACAACGGCGTGCGTGCGCGATGGATCGGTCAGCAGGTCTCCGGACACGGCCACGGGCAGGCCCGGTTCGTCGTCTAGCGGCAGGCCGCAAGCGAGGCGGCCGCGAAGTCCGGTGAGCGACTGGGCGCGTGCGTCGAGGGGGACTGCGATCGTCGCGGTCCCGTACTGGAGCAGCCCGAATCTCGCGGCTCCGGCTTGGTCGTGGAGCGTCACTCCCGAGTCGTCGCGATCCACGCTGATGGTGACGGCCCGTTCGGGGGTGCTGATGTCCACGCGGTCGACGTGGCGGAGAAACAGCAGGCTTGTCGGGTCGATGGCGTCCAGCGGAGCATCAGCGCCGTCGCGTCCGGAGATCGTGAAAGTTGCGCCGTCGGTCCTGTCGGCGCTGCGGATCTCGCACGGGATCCGGATCAGAGGGACTGCAGAAGGTGACTGTTCGCCGAGCAACTGGGCGGTGACGTTTCGGTCGAATGAGAAGGCCACGCCGGAGGACCGGACATCGACACGCGAAGCGATCGCGGCGAGAGACTTGAATCCGATGCCGCGGTATCCGATCGAGTCACCGCCTCGGCGCTTGGTCGAGCTTGCACTCCTGCACAGTGCCTCGGCATCTGCGAACGTGAGGGGTCGGCCGTTGTTCGCCCAGGACCAGGTCCTGCCGCCGAGTCCGGTGATGGTGATGATGGTGGATCCGGCGTCGTCCGAGTTCTGCAGCAGTTCGTAGGGCACTCGGTTGCGGTAGGTGTCGGCCAGCAGGTCTTCCATTCGAGCGATCTCCCCGAACAGGCCGGGGGCCTGCTTGTGCTCGTCGACCAGCCGGGCCTGCAACGCTGCCAGGTGCTGGGCCAGCTCGCTCATGCGTCGCCGTCGGTCACGCGCACGACGACCCGGTGCGGATCACTTGGCAGGTCCTCGATGTCGATGACGTCGCGGCCGATCCACCGAGGCTGGCGGCGGGGGGCGTTCCCCCGGTCGTCGACCGGGATGTGCCCATAGAACGTGCAGGTTCGGCCATCGAGCAGGAACCCGGTGTCGTCCAGGATCTCGAATCTGATCTCGGGTACGTCCACCTCGAATGGCGCGGAGTCCTTCACGGTGGATCCGTCGTCTTCCCAATCGCGCCGGCTCAGGTGCGCCTTGAGAAGATCCTCCGCGCTGCCGAAATCGAAGGTGCCTTCGGCGTGCACGGTCAGTGTCGTCCTGTAGTCACCCTTTGACAGGTAAGCGTTCGCGACGGCGACCTTCGCGTGAGGAGCGTCGACGCTGGTCTCGTCCACCACCGTGATCTCAAGTGAAGTCGTCGGACTGGGAAGTGTGAGCTTCGAGTTGATATATAGGTCCGAAACGTCGTCGAGATCGTAGGCCGTCAGACGGAGATCGAGGTCTTTCGCGGCCAGCGGCTCGCGGCAGGTCCAGGTGTCACTCTTGGCGGATACGCGGATCAGGCCCTTCTTGGCCTTCTTGATCTTCTCAAGGACGACCCATTGGTAGTTGCTCGAGGGGGCAGGAGTGTCGCGCCGGTTCAAAGTGAGGAAAACCTCCGAGGCATAGTCACCGCCATCGCTGCCTTTGAAGCGGTCGGTCCAGTCCTCGGACAGAAATCGGAAGGTAGCAGAGAAAGCAACGCGCTGCTCGTGGTTAGTCGTATCATCCGATTTGGTCACGAGCCGAGCTTGAGCGTCTTCTACCTGCCAACCTACAAGCGACAGTGCCAGTTCGTCGACGCCGATGTCGATGACCTCGGCCCTTTTGTTGCCCATCAATCCGCCTTTCGAAATGGCCGTGCGCCACCTAGCAAGTTCAGCGACTCTATCTCCCGATGCGGACAATCAGCCGCAAGGAGGGAGTGAACGCTCATCATGTACCGCGCGCCCTACACCAGCGACAGAATCCGACGGCGCGCGAGGTAGGCGCTGGCACCTGCGCGGAGAAGCGTCGATGCGGCTCGTTCTCGAACGTACCGACACCTCGGGCTCGTTGTTCTTGGGTGCTGCGCAAGCGGATACAACGTGCCGAAAACGGCTTTTATGCCAACCAAGCCCTGGCAGTGCCCTCTCGACCGGGCATGGCATCGCATCACGCCGAAATCCGCCTCCCCCACCCCGCGCCATGGTCACTCGATATTTCTCCGCGATCACCGACGGTGATTTCCTTTCCCATCAATCCCCCCTTCGTACTAGGCGACGACCGAGGATCCGGTCCTCGCTTCTCGCGGCGACTCCAACCGGAGAACGGGACCGCGGCCAGGCCCCGTGCGGGCGGCTCGCCGGATCCGACAGGTCTCCGATCAGGCAAGACCTTCGATAATGCGGAAGTCACGCTCGACGCCGTCGGCGAGGACAGCCAGCGCCTCCTGGTAGGCCTCACTCTCGCGCGCCGCGACGGCCTGTTCGAAACTGTCGAACTCGATCAGGATGGTGCGCTCGGCGATGCCGGCATCGTGGGCGACGACCTGAACGCCACGCGAGAGGATCCGTCCGCCTCCGAGCTGGACGGCCGGACGAGCCAGCTTGTCGTAAGCAGCCAGCTTTTCCGGATCTGAAATGGTGCGGTAGACACTGACCCAGTAGCCCTTGGGCTTGACTGCCGCTATGTCCCCAGTGAGTGCCTGACTTGCTGATGTGTCCATGATGGTCCCCTCCTATGCCCTGCTGTGGACGCGGGAGGCAACCAATCGCATTCGCCCCCCGGCTTGATCGCGGTCTCAGCCTAAGCGTCGGGGTCCCGAGGGCATTACCGAAGGGGTCTGTGAGCGGGTCTACTACCGGACCGCTGGGCGGTCCGTCGTGGCATCCGTCCCGGAGCCGGTGCGACTGGCCGGTTGGGGTAGCCGTGATCCCGTTCGGTAGAAAAGCGACGGATACGACAGCGTGTCCCCTACCGTCTCTACACATGAACATCACCGCGCGGACGGGGCTGGCAATTGCGGCGGCAGTTGGCCCACTTCTTCTGGTCGGCTGCTCTTCGGGCAGCTCGACCGCGGAACCTGCTGCGAGTGAGGCGGAATCGATAGTCGGCGGGCCGCAAGCGGATTCAGGGGACTGTGCCGCCACGCAGGTGTACGGCGACGACGCGAGCCTGTTCGGGCGGGAATGGCTGCTCACCTTCAAGCAGAACTCATCCACCCCGGTGAGCCTTCTTCGCTGCCACTACGTGCATAACCCGAACGGGGATGGCGATCAGTTGGCACCCGATGCCCCTCGCAAGGCTATGACCGGGGACCTCGTTCCACCGCCGGTCATCATCCCCGGCGGCGCTGAAGTCCAGAAGATCCTCCTGTCGCTACCCGATTCGACTGACCTGGGTCACCGCTGCCCCGGGCCGCAGCCGGTGGTGGACTTCGACGAGTTCCGCGTGCTCGACCAAACCGGGACGGCGGTGGCGAAGTTCCAGACGAGCGAGTACGGAAATGGTTGCGGGGTGTTCCGCGTGATTCCCTCCGCCTGATGCCGTAGCGCTCGCCGCGCCCCCCTGCGGTCCATGACAGTACCTGATGCTTACGACTGGTCCCACGCTTCGACCAGAAGCCACTCGCTCGACGGAACCGCGATGACAGCCGACRGGTCCAGCGATGGAACGGTTTCCGGGTAGCGAGCGTGGACGAAGTCCAGATCCACTCCGTTGAGTACGACGGCGGCGGGCACCGCGTAGACGCTCGGGTAGCCGCCACCCCGCAGCTGCCGGCATGACGCCTGCTCGTCGAGCCAACTGAGTCCACCAAGACCTGCGGACCAGCTGGCTAGGGTGTCGCCTCCCAGAATCCTCGGGCCCAGGCGCGGGTCGTCCGGCCCGAGGAGCGGTTCATGTGGTCTGATGACGGCGATATCCCAACCCAGCATGATCGCCAGTGTGTCATTCACGCGACGCGATCTCCGTCTGCTCTCGACGATCTCGGGCGCGCTGGACCATCGCAGCGGCGGGCCGATCAGCGACGCCGACCGAGACCTGGTGCGCCCCCGCTGACGAAGCGGATGTCCGACGGATTCGATGTCGCGTGCGCGGCGTCGGTCAGGCTGTTGCTGGTTGCTTCATTGCGCCTCCTGATGGCTTCCAGCCTGGGCTCGCGCAGTGCTTCCAATCTTGCCAACCTGTCCAATTCGGATTGGTCCGCTACGCCGTGCGCCTTGCGAGCTTGCAGGCCCCAAACTATCTTCTCGAGTCGCTGCGGATTCTGTTGCAGCTCTTCGAGTTCTTTGAGGTCACGCTTCGACAGTGTGCCGGCATGCCGCCGCTTCGGCTGCTTCGATCTACGGGCCATGCCGGGCATCGTAGTTCGATCCTCGACGTTCGAAACGGTTGTGTCCCCAGCAGCCGCGAGATGCCCGGGACAAGGATTGATTCGCAGGGCTCTTCCAAAGTCCGCCGACCGGGTGGCACCGGACCACGCTGGGACTATCGTTTCCAGTCGTGACGACGCCTCGACACTCACTGACTCCGGAACAGGCCGATGAACTGCGCAAGGCCATCGCCTCTGCGGAGATGCTCCACCCACCCACGATTTCGTCGGCCGAGGAGGTCGGCCTCGTGCTCGATGTCGCCGCCGTCGGTGTGAGCGGAAGTGGATTCATCGACGGTTCCGGTCATCCGTACGTACGGTGTACCGACGGCAGATACTTCCGACTCCCGGAGGGACTTCGGAGCTGGGCTGTCGAGTCCATCGCCATGCACCAAAGCCTCGTCCAGATCGACAACCGGAGATTGTTCCCGAGCTCGATCGAGTTCGGGGTCTTCGAAGGCAGAATCTACGCGGAGTACACCGACGTTCCGTAACACTTACGGCGTTGAAGGCTGCACGCGGTGGATCCGGAAACCTTTCGGGTTGTCGATGTCGACAGTGAATCCGTTGTGCTGCTTCGGGAGCACGGTTCCGACTGTGTTGGTGAGGATGACGTCGAAGGCTTGTGCGATCCGGAGGATGGCTTCGCCGGCGACAATCGTCGTCTTCTCGGTGAGGCCGTCGCTGATCTTGTGGCGGCGGCCGTGGCCTCCCACTGCGCGACCGGTATGGTTACCTGCCGCGTCGTAGAGGTCTCGGCCGTTACCTGAGTCGGCGTCGACTCCGGTCACGTACTCATGTTCTTTGCGCCATCGGTGGAAGTTCTCGGCCCGGATCTCGAACGCCGCAACCCATTCCGGTGAAAGCGCCAGTTCGCGGAGCGCTTCGAGCGAGGCGGCGTGAAGCGAAGGAGTGAGAGCCTTCCTCAGGCCTTTGACCGTGTCCTTGTTGAGCGAGAGCCACGCGTCGCTGTCGTCGGTGGCGAACGGGACGTATGTGGGGCCGAGCGTCCCAACCCGGGTGAGCGTAACGAGGCTGGCTTGAGCGTCGGGAGCGGTTCGGCCCACCCGGACGACGAAGTTGGTCAGCCGGTGCCCGACCTCAATTGCGGTATCGATGGCGCTCTCAGCGAGATAGCGCTGGGCGAGGGCCATGCCCGCAGGTTCCGTCTTCGACTGGATGGCGCGCTGGTGCCAGACGGCCTCAAGATACGCGGCGGCGCTGAGCATGAGCGATTCCGCTATCGAACCGGCGAGGGCGCAGGTTTCGCGCCACTGGCTGCGCTTGAGCTCAACGGAGGGGCCGGGTTCGAAATCTGCCCGGCTGTACTTCCATGCACGCTCGCAGACGCGCTCGACCTCGTCGAGGCAGAGCTCGGACGGCTCCGGTCGGCAGCCGATGCTGCCTTCGTGCGCTCCGATGTGCTTGAGGCGGGACCACGCGGCTACGCCGCGTGCGTCGTCGTCATCGTTGGTGGTCATGCTCTTCCTCCATTTGGCACAGCCGAGATCCTGCCGCCCAGACGTGGGCCGGGCGACAGGAGTGCGATCGGTCCGGTCATTGCATGGCCAGGGCCGTACGCCGATGCGCACGGCCCTGGTGACTCAGTTCTGGTCGTTGACGATCAACTCCAAGGCGTCCGGGAAGTAGCTGTGCCCCGGACGTCGACACATTGTCGATGATGGCCTGATAGTCGGTCGCGAATACCTCGAACAGGCCACGGGCAAGGACTTCATCCCAAAGCTGCACCAGCACGCAGTGTTGCCACGGCTGCTGCACATCGCCCGCGCAGGGCCACCAAATCGGTGCCGGTGAACGCGCAAGCCATCGCACCCGGTCATCGTCTGGATCTACCGGGCTGCCCCGTGCCGGTGACCACTCACCGCCACACCTCCAGGCACACCGCGTTCCATCTGCCGCTGCACGGCGTCATCGTCACCGGCGATGCCCTGGTCACCGAGCATCCGCTGTCGAAGATCCACGGTCCGCAGCTGCTCCCGCCGGTCTTCGACCACGGTCACGGGGACACAATCGAAGCCCTTGATGACCTCGCCGTCGGCGAGGCCGACACCATCCTGCCGGGCCATGGCCCGGTGGTATCGATGCCGATCGCGGCGGCCGTCGAGCAGGTGCGTGAGCGCTCCCACTGAGCCTGTCAACGAACGATTCCCGCCGACTAGTTCTGGCACCTGCTCAACATCTACACCGACGGTGGCCTCGGTCACGAACCGAGGCCACCGCCCTCAGCTCCCCCTATTGCCTTTTGCACTGGCCCTGGTCTACCGCTCGCAGGGGCCTGCAGAATACTAAGGCCACCCCTGTGGTCGGATTTGGTCGAGTCGGAAACCTTATCGATCCGGCGGTTCCGAGTGTCACTGACCTCCGACCAATTCACGACTTCAACGCTCGGCTGTGACACAACACCGAAAGAGAACACCATGCCCGACACCAACAATCACGACCCGGCCGTCGAGAACGCCGACAGATCCTTCAACCTCATTCCCCTGGAGCAGGCTCCCGGTTTGGTTCTGGGGATGATCGCCCGCTTCGCTGAAGGTCTGCCAGAACCGATGGTCATCGGCGCGAACGATCAGCCGTTGGCCGCCTTGATCCCCATCGATGACCTCCTTCGGCTTCGTGAATACGACCGTCGCGCTCTCGATTCCGAGGACTCGTTCTACGCCGAACTCGATCATCGGCTTCACCACGCGGACATCGAGCAGTCGGTGATAGACCTCAACGACGTCGCCCGGTCTCTCGGGCCGACCGGAGAACAGTGGGCCGACAGACGTCCCGGCAACGAACAAGACTGACGAGGTCGCCCGCTCCCATATCGACCGAATTCCGTCGGCGCACAGCCCCGCTCGCCGCCCGGCGCGGTCCACATGTCGTTGCCGTCGACGATCTACACCCCGGTCAGCTTCCGCAGGACAGTTTCCCTATGAAGGGCTGTCCAACACGGTACGTCCTCACCGGCTCACATACCTCGCCGGGCAGCGTCGATCACGTTGTCGACGGCGATCTCGGTGAGCTGTCCCGCTTCGAGGTCCTCGAGCGGACTGTTCCCGTCGAGCATATCGGTCGCGGTCAGCCACCAGCTCGCGGCGCCATACGGGTCCTTGTCGACGAAGAGGCGTCGGTTCGCGTGACGGACGACGTCATAGATCTTGTGCCGGCAGGTGTCGAACTGGAAGACCGGGTACAGGTAGTCCGGGCGGGCGCCGACGGGCAGGCCGATCAGTTCGCCTGCCGCGCGGTGCTTCTGGGCGACACTGCGGGTCGAGGCAGCGGTCGGTGCCAGCATCCGGGCGACCTCCGTCAAGTCGACCACGACGAGCGAGTCGCGGATAAACCTCTTGGCGGCGTCCAGGTCCGACTGCCGTGACGTGGCCATACATGCGAGGCTACCTCGAACCTGATCTAGGACGACGCCGGTCTGGGGTCTGCTGTCGCTCCGCTCTCCGAGCAGAGCTTGTCTATAGGACTGTCCCCGTACACGCGGGCGAGATGCCGAGGCCTGCATGATATTCGAGAACGTCATGGGACCGTCCCCGTACACGCGGGTGCGATGCACTCGACTGACTGCACCGATTCCCGAGCAGTTCCCGGTATCACGGGGGTGGGGACGGGAGGTCCATTGCTGGCCTCTGTGGCCTACCTTTCGGCAGGTCTGCCGGACCCCAACGCCGGGTCGGCCGTGACCGGCTCGGTGTTGGGGTGTCGCAGCTTTTAACGTCGTCCGTATCCACGGCCGACCGGGTGAGGGCGAGTGAACAGATGTTGCGGGCAGCGTTGAGGTCACGGTCGAGGACCAGGCCGCACCGCTCGCAGCGATACACACGCTCGGACAGACACAGCGTGGCTTTTACTGCGCCGCAGCCTGAGCATGTCTTCGAAGTCGGCGCGAACCTGTCGACAATGACCAGGCATGCGCCGTACCACGACGTTTTGTAGTGAAGTTGTCGACGGATCTCCCCGAAAGCGGCGCGGCGGATCGACCGGTTCAGGCCGGCCTTGGCTCGCCGACCATTCGGCAGGAAGCTGCCCGGGTGGTCGGGGTCGGGTTTGGGGTGCGGGGCGGCTGTCATCCCGGCCACCGCCAGATCTTCGATTCCGACCGTCTCGAATCTGGTCGCGATCCGTTTCGTCACCTCATGCAAACGACCTCGACGTCGGACCGCGTCGACGTGCTGCAACCGCGCGATCCTGCGGGTGGTCTCCGCCCATCCTGCCGAGGGGCCCTGCTCGTGGGTGGGGCCGCGCTTCCGGGCGGCGTGCCGTTGGAGTCGGCGCAGACGCCGCCAGAAGGCGGCAGATGGGTAGCCGCCGATCAGTTCGTCGGTCGACAGCGCGACCAGCGAATGCACTCCCACATCGACACCGGCCGCTCCGGCGGCCCGCTGCCGCCGGGTGGTTACCGGCGCCGGAATCACCTCGGCGGGAATCTCGAGGACGATACTGACCGTCCATCTGGTGCCGCGCCGGACGAATCGAGCAGATTTGGGGATAGCACCACGCTGGATCC
The DNA here is from genome assembly GCF_052113525.1 of Rhodococcus sp. TAF43. Taxonomy (NCBI): domain Bacteria; kingdom Bacillati; phylum Actinomycetota; class Actinomycetes; order Mycobacteriales; family Nocardiaceae; genus Rhodococcus; species Rhodococcus sp. TAF43. The sequence continues at coordinate 9,228 of NZ_JBFRDL010000060.1, read as the reverse complement.
AGCGACGCAGCCGACGGGTGTTCTCGTGTACCCGCAGCGAACCAAGGTTGGGAATACGAATCCGGTGCCCCTGGTCGATCATCTTCCACGGATCGTCGCCGCGACTGGTGACGCTGAGGTTGAAGATCGCGAACGAATCTTTCGAACGATGCTTCTTCTTGAACCGTGGCCATCCGACGGGGCGGCCGTCCTTTCGTGGCTCGCGTGATGGGCGGGTCGACGCCCCCAGATGATCCCAGTAGCGCGCAATCGCAGCATCGAGATCGCCGAGTGCCGTGCTCACGACGAACCGCGAGACTCCATGGTTCTCTGCATGCCACCAGTGGAACCGGCTGCCCTGATCACTGCTCAGCTCGGTGAGCCGACGACCGAGCGAGGTTCTGTTGGGACGCCGACGCAGCTCCTCGGGCGCCTGAAGCAGCGCCCCCCTGCGCCAGTCCGCATCGCCGAGCAGGGTCTGCGCCTCGCCCTCTGTGCGGGTGACCGCGTGGGCACGCTCACGCAACCATGCATACCGCCGCCCATTCCATGCGTTGATGGCGGTCAGACCCCAGTTGTACACCGCGCGAGAGGTACCGGCGGAACGCTCGAGCAGCAGTTTTTGGTCGTCAGTGAGCGCCGCTGCATCGAGGTGCAGCAGCACTGCGCGTGAACATGTCATGTCGGCCATGACGGATTCCCTCGATCCTCATTCAGATCTCGTGGCCCTCCTTCTGGTGTAGCACCCAACACCGATACGCAACAGAGGAAAGCGCGGAATTTCTTTCCAGGTAAGGGTTTTCGCCGATCCGAGCCGCACCTTGCCCTGACCGTGTTCCCGCGCCCGATCCATGGGGTGGGAGTTTCCGAGGAACAATCCAGGAACCTCGGTTACGAATAGCCAGTGGGCGATTCGCCGCCGCACCGAAAACAGAGAACGCGCCACGCCTGGCGGCATCCCGGTGTCAGAGCATGAGAGTGGCGGCGAGAATCGAAGCGACGGCGACAGAGAACCGAAAATACTGCGACGCGAATAATATTCACAGAGTCCCCGAAACTTCTTCCGAAGTAACGAGATCGAGTTTCCCTCCACGACACCCCGCCGACACCGCGTGGAGTCGTACGGCCACGGAGAAAGCACCGCCGTATCGCCCGCGGATCCAGGCCCGGATACCTGGCACAGACGTACTACCGGCAGCCCTCACGACAGCCCCGCCTCACCGTCACAGCCACTCGGACAATGCCGAGCACAACACCGCTGATTCGACACGGGTCAGCCCGCGAGAAGTGTGATCACGCCCGGACTCGTAGCGGTGGCGTGCTCGCCCCCGCAGCACCCTCCGGGTGCTCACCCCGCGAGTGTCCACCGCTCCCACACCGACCCGGATTCCAGGGGCGCACAGCCCCCTCACCACCCCGCCGAAACCCGGCCGGCGAGCGCCACCGGGGTGGCCGAACCAGGCCACCCGACAGGGGCCGTGACGTCACCAATTCACTCGTGCCGGATCACCTCGCGACAGAGGTGCCAGATCGACCCGCAGGCACCATCACCGAAGCCCGCCACCGTGCCCCGGCCACGGGCACATGGACCCCGCCCGAGCACAGCGAGCGAGCCGTCCCCGGCGGCATCCAGATCCCCGGAGCCGTCACCGACGGCGCCGCCGCCGGGCCACCGAGCACTGCGGCAGCAGTGTCGGAACATCCTTCGCGACCGGGTCGCGTCGAACCGGGTAGCGAGCGAGCGAGCTGCCCCAGCCACGAGACCCGGTCACCGGGGGGTGACACGACCGCCGTGCCAGCGGAGCGCAGCAGGGCGACCACTCCGGCAGCCGGCCCACCCGCGCGCCAGGGGCGCGAACCAGGCCGGCACGACGCAGCGGCAGCAGTGGTTGGGAGCGAGCGAGCAACCACCCCGGACGGGTCGCAGGCGCGCCAGCGCCGAGCACCGCACCGGAGACAGGCCGCGGCGGAGCGGGCACCCCGCAGGGGGCGCCGTCAGGAGTGAACGAGAAGGCCGCCCGCGGCCGCCCGAGAGAGCCCTGACGGCGATAAGGACCCTCGCGCAGCGAGGGCGACGAGGCGCCAGCCGAGGAGGTCGTCCCGGCTCTGCCGGGCAAACGAAGGGTGTAGTGAGCGAAGCGAACGAAACCCGAAGTGCGTCACGACTCCTTATGCCCTTTTTGATTCGAGCCATAGCGAACGGCTCCGAGCGTCAGCGAGGGGAGTTTGCGTAGTTGGCGACATGGGGAAACAGGCCTGGATCTCCGTATTTGCGCCCCCTCGCAGATAGGCGAGAGACCCCGAGAACAGGGGGGCGCAAATACGGCATCGTTTTCCTGTTTCCCCAGTAAGAATCGGGTGCGGTTTGCGTAGTGTGTTGCACATCACTGACGCAGCGGTCGCAAATACGCCGGAGGCGGGATTTGAGGCCGATCGGGGGCCGCCGAGCGCAGCGAGAGGGGCCACCGCACCGCCAGGTGGCGTCAGGGTCACGCGGACCGCGCCAGCGGGCCGTGCCAAGCAAGGCGCAGCCGTCGCCCGTGGCGTCAGCCGCGGGTCATCTCTTGGTCCCGTGGTGGCCTCAGGAGGTGGCGTCAGCCGCCGGACACCATCCGCGTAGGCGGAGCGGTCTCGTGGGTCCGATGCCCGCGCGTCAGCGCGTATCGAAGAGAAGCAGGCATCGGTGAGGGCCCCACGGGGACGCGCAGCCGCAGCGGCCGGCGACGGCAGGCGTCGGCTACAGCGCCGCCAGGCGCGTCACCATCCCGCGCCGCAGGAGCGGTGTCACAGCCCGCGCGACAGCGCGAGCCGGTTTCAGGGTCTTCTGGTCCTCGGCGTCACCGCCACTGATCGGTTGCCACGAGGACGGTCGGCGTGACGACACAAGCCCGCGGCAGCGCGGTGCCGCAAGCGTGCGGACGTGGGGCCAGGACACCGTCTCGCTACGGGCTCTCGTCACCGGCCGTCGCCGTCTGGAACAGGGGTCCGCAGCAGGTGCCACAGCCGGTTGGTCACCGGTCCCCGGGAGCGGTCCAGAAGGGCCTCGGACGGGCCGCGCGAGGGGGCCTGCCGGAAGGGGGTGACGTCACGACTGCGCGGCCGCCGTAGGTGGCTGCCACACGGTGTCACCGCCGCGGCCTCAGCCGCGGCTGCAGCAGCCCTCGGCGGCCACCGGCAGCGCCAGGAGGCAGCGGCGTGGCCGCCCGGTGGGGACACAGGGCGGCGGTCGCGTGAGCGGCCTCGGGAGCGGCTGCGGGGTCTGCCCGCAGACCGGCCACGGCAGGGGCGGCCGCCACCCCGGCGCCGGGGTCCGTGGCGGCCGGCCTCGGTGGCGGTAGCCACGGTCGGCTGCAGGATCTTGCGCCGGGACGGCAGGAACAGGGCGGCTTCTGCGGCGCACGTGGGTAGGTCGCAGTGTCCTTCTGCGACCGGCTCCGGCGCGTAGCGTCCGGGGTCGCCAGGTCACCCATCCGTGCATGGTTCACCTGGTCCCACGTGCGCCGCAGAAGCCGCTTCGTATCGGTGCGGGAGTATCTCGGGGACGGAAAAAGAATTCAGCGCGCAGCGCTTGTAGCCGGCCCCGGTTCCCGGTGGGCGCATGGCTCCCGGAATGGGCGCAGTACGGGCTTTTTGAATGCCCGGAATTCGTCTCATTCGCGTAAATGCGGATTGTGCATGGAGATCACCGCTGCCGGAATTGTTCGCCGGGTGCCGACGCCATTTATGAGGGGCCGTAGAGAATCGCGGGAGCGGTGCGGCCGGGGTTGCCGGCCGCCACGAGCGTCTGCAAAAGCCCAGGTCACGGGGTTGTGGCGCTTCTGCGGCGCCGCAGTGGTGTTCCAGCGGCGTCCCGGTGGCGTCTCGGCGGCCCGACTGCGCCCAGGGTGCAGCCGGTGCGACAGACACGCCGCTGTGCGGATGCTGTGCGGACACTCTCAGGCGACAGCACCGCCGCACGGCGTCCACAGCCGGGGCATTGAGTGGACGTTGCGCGGATAGTCACCCGCCGCTGTGCGTACACCAGACGCACTCTTGCCGTAGAACTGCCGCTCTACGGCCACTGTGTCACCGCAGAGCCGCCGCACTGTGGCCGAAGTGGCGATACCGCCACACAACCGCCACCGTGGAGACACCCTGTGGCGAATCTGCGGCGGCTGTCTGTTCGTTGTACGTCCCGGTGTGTCTAGTGCGAGCTGTGTGCGGATGGTGTGCGGCTGCTCAACGGCGTATCCGCCGCCACGTACGCGCCACGCATCCGCCGCTGAGCAGCCGCAGTACAGCCGTTCAGTGGCGGTTGTCCGGCGATACTCCGTCGCTGTGGCACCGGGGCCGCGATGGTGGAAGTACGGAAAGACAGAACCCGCACTCTGCATGAAGCAGAGTGCGGGTTCGGTGGCCGCGGCCGGCGTGGGGGCGGCAGCGGGTCGCAAGCTGGGGACGGTCGATGGGATCTGCCGATCCATTGCTACAGAGGGGGAGTCTGTGTTGTCAGTGAAGAAGGTCCTCGGGGTGGCCGCCGCGGCCGCTGTCCTGGGCGTCGGGTTCGTTACGGCCAACGCTGCGCAGAGCGAGGTGGCACCGCGAGCACCGGACGCGAGTGCTGCCGCCCTCGCGGAGGCGCAGGCCAAGGCCAACGATCCGGACTCGGGTTTGCTGGACGGTCTCACGGACGAGGAGAGGGACCTGCTGAGCTCGTCGAAGGTCGCGTCGGCGCTCCTCGACGCGACGACCGGTGCGGTCCTCAGTGTGGGTGAGGGCGACTTCATCCCCGAGGGCGCAGCGTCCGCGCGATAGCGTGAAGAACAGAAGGCACCCCGGCCATTCGGCCAGGGTGCCTTCTGTTTGCTGCGGCTCTGCTGATCTCGCAGAGACGGGACGCCCCCACCGTCACCGCAACCGCAACCGACTTCTCGGCGCAGCTCGGCGCCCAGCTCGGCGTCGCGGTGAGTTCAGCGTTTCCTCCACTCGACCTCGCTGTTGTAGCCGGCGTCGCGGGCGACCGCGGACACGAGGGCCTTCGCCGCGTCGGTGAGGTCGTGGTCGATCGAGACGGGACCACGCATCCACATGGCGTCGACGACCCGAGTGAGGTCCGACTTCTCAGCCGGTGTGAGCTCGACGCTCGCGAGTGCGACAGCGAGACGGTTGAGGGCGTCCGCGGTCGAGTGAACCGGGAAGGCCTCGTCGACGTAGCGGTAGGGCTGATACGGCGCATCCTTGCCTCGATGGCGGTAGATCTCGTCAGCGCTCAAGCCCTGGTCGCTGAGAATGTGACATGGGAAGCGACCCCCGTAGTCGGCCCGATACTTGAGCACCTGGTCAATCGACGATCGCATTCCGCCGGTGACGGCCTTGTAGGAGAAGTAGCGCAGACCGTTCAACTGATCCCTGGTGAACACCTCGCTGTCGAGAACTGCGAGGTTGGCGGCGACCTCGTCGAGGTAGCCGTCGTCGCAGATCACCGCTGTCTCGTCGAAGAGCAGGCTGTGCGAGGCCCACACCCCATGCGCCGGTGCGCCCAGCGGCTTGTGCTCGCAGATTCCCAGCACCGTGCCGGTGTCGGGGTACAGGACCACCCAGTCGACTCCGTCGCCGGATTCGGTCACGTACGGGATGCGTCCGTCCTCGAGATCCGCCTCGGTGAGGGTCGGCGTGATCATCTGCACGATCGCCCAACGCAAGGCGTCGTTGTCTGATGATCCGAGTGCGGCGATCGCTCGATTGATGTCGCCTTCGAACGCCTTGTGAGCAACCCCGGTGTTCGAGGTCCATGTGGACCGAAGCGGTGCTGCATAGGGCGCGCGGTCGAGATCTGTCACAAGGTGTCTCCTTGTCTTCTGGTGAGTGATGCGGGTCGATCGATCGGAACATTGTTGCCCGTTCGCACCTTCTTTGTCCGAAGCAGAGTGCGGGTTCTGGTGGGGTGATGCGCTCAGCTCGGTGCTGGGCGCCGGTCGTCATGTCCCCTCCGGCGGGTCGGGTTCGTCCGGTGGTTCGGGGAGCTCTCGTGGCAATCCGAACTGCTCCCGCAGTGACCGATGACGGGAGACGAGGAGTCTTCTCGCCAGCGACGCCCTGGCCGTCTCGATCTCACGCTCCGCCTGAGCGACCGCCTCGCCGCGAGTCGCGTATGCGAGGCCGCGCAGTTGCTGAGTGCGGCCGCCGGTGAGCTCGAGGATCGGAACGTACGGCCAGCGCGCGTTCCGTCCGCGTTTCACAGCGCCGGGTGGGCCGAGGTCGGCGATTGCGGCGGCGGTGGCCACGTCCTGGAAGAAGCCGGTCGAGCACCGCGCCGCAGCTCTCGCACAGTCCGCGGTCGGTGGCCGGCTGCCACTCGCACTGGAGGCAGCGTCGATCGGTCATGGCGTCGACTCGTCGGCGTCGACGGTGTCACAGTTGCTGCCATCGTGTGGCCGGATGCCGTTCACGATCTCACGCAATCCCCAGATCAATAACCAGGCGATGAACGCCACGATTGCCGCGGCCGCCAGGAGGCCGGCGAGCAGTCCTGCATTCCTGACGGCCGGCGAGACAGCCTCCCGCGCGGCGGCGCACCACCCGTCGCCCCGATCCGGCAGCATCATCAGGACCGCGAACGCGGTGCCGACCTGCAGCAGCAGGGTGATCACCATTGCTACGCACCCGACAACCAACGGCCACTGCCGCCGGCGCAGACCGCGCGGCTCGGGCTCGGTGTCACCGACACCCTCGCCGCGCAGCTCCGGCCGACCGCTCATGTCGTGCTCCTGGGCGCATCGGGCCGGTCCGCGAATCCCTCGGACGCCACGGGCGGCTCCATCCCCTCGAACAACGCGCTGAGCTCCTCGAACGCCGCAGCCTCGTCCTCGGGCGTCTCGAAGAATTCGGACACATCGATGTCCCCGACAGCCGTCTCGGTGACGGTGCCCACAGCGGGGAGAGTGATCCTGAACGCGAACGCGGAGGGGTTGCGGTAGCGCCCCAGCTGCTCCGGACCCATCTGCGAGACCAGTTCCCGGAGCGGGGTGGCGAAGGACGCCCCGAGATCGACCACGACCGCGACGGCGAGATCGTCGCCGTCGACGACCCAGGTCGGGTCGCCGTCGCGGTCGGCGTAGACGGCGGCCGCGGCCGGCCAGATACCGCGCACGTACTCGGCGAGAGCCAGCTCGATCGTGCGGTCAGCCCCGTCGGCCGAGGCGACCTCACCACCCTGGTGGAGCTTCGCGAGTCGCTCGATCTCGTCGAGCGCACCGTCGAGTACGCGGAGTTCGTCGGTCGGGGTCTGCTCGACCGTCGCCGGCGTCAGCGCGTTCCGGGCTGCGGTGACGAGCTCGAGGAGCCGTCCGGTCATGTCGGTGGTCGTCATGGCTGCTCCTCAGCAGGTCGTCGCGAGGTGGGTGCCGCCGTTGTGGTCGAGGACCACGAGCTCGGCGGTCACGCCGGCGTCCATCGCGGCTTCGGCGATGCCGACGGCGAAGTCGGTGGCGCAGCGGGTGATGGCTGCGTCGACGGTGCCGCTGAGGTCCACGGCGCCGAAACGGCGGATCGTCCCCAGTCCGGGCACGGCGGCGACGAGGTGGACCCGGTCGTCGAAGTCACCGTCGGCGCCGATGGCGGCCAGTGCGTGCACGTGGATGGGGTGTCCTCCGTCGACGGTGACGGTGATGCCGGCCTCGTCGGCGACGAACAGGCCGGTGGGCACCGGTGCGACCGAGAGGTCGGAGCAGAGAGTGTCGGCGCGCGGGCTGTTGCGGCGGCGGCCGGGGAAGGTGGACTGGACGACGATGCGCATGGGTGTCTCCGGTGATCGAGGGGTGGAGGGTTTCGGCCTCCGCCCGGCGTTGGCTTTGCCAACCAGCCCGACACGGTCGGGCTCCGCAAACCATCCCGACGCTGCGAGCGGCCGAGACCGCCGTCAGACCAGGCACGGGACGGGCACCACGGCGGGCCGCCCCACGGCACGCTTCGCCGGTCCGGTCACGGGCCGGCGGGCACCCAGCGGCCACCCTCCGTCGTCTGCGCGGCCTTCAGCGCGTCACAGGGAGGCCGATCCCCCATGGACTTCCCGTTCTCGGCGGATACTGCCCCTGAGGAGGTGATCGAGATGAGTGCAACAGCTTGGGCTTTTTATGGAGTATGGGCCCCGCTCTTCTACGTGCTCTCCCTGTTTGGAGTGCCGGTCAACTGAAACGGGCACGACAGCGGGCCAGCAAATCCGGGGGTTGCTGGCCCCCTTGGAGGTCGCCATGATCGATTTCGTTCGCCGATCGGTCGCCTGCGCCGCGATCGTGGCCGGTGCGGTTCTGGCGCCGCCGGCCGCCGCCTCCGCCACTGTCGCCGTCCCGTTCCAGATCGACCCGTACGGAAGCTTCGATTTTCCCTCGGTCCGCTGCGTGGCCGTGGTCGGCGAACAGCCCGGGGCGGTGACGATCGCCGGTCCGGAGGAACGCAGACGAGAAGGCCGATCGGGGTGCCTACAACTGTCCGAAGTGTGCTGGCTGAACCTGTCGAGCGGAGCCTCCGGCTCCACCCGGATGTCGGGCGGCTCGGACGGATACCCGGAAGCGGTCCTGCCGACCGGGACCGGGCAGGTTGTTGTCGTCGTCGTACACACCGGCAGCTCGTTCGTCACACCGGGCATCGCAACCGTCTACGTCCTGTAGTCGACGGGAGGACAACGCAACACCTTCCGCGTCTGCATCCCGTGTGACCTCGGTGGACACTGCCCCTGGATTGAAGGAGACGAAGCAATGGACAACGACCTCGCACCGCTCAACGGCGTTTTCATACCGAGATGGCTCTTTGACGTGCTGTACCAGGCCTGGCTTGTGTGGGAGCCGCTGGTCGGGCCACCGGTAACCCATTGATCGACCGAGACCACGCCCCGTGCTGGCTAGGTGGCTACTGCAACCGCTGAAGGGAGCCTGCCCAGGGTCCTGGCGCTCGCGTCGGAATGAGTCGGGAGGATCGGCGGACACTGCCCCTGACGCACCCCCCGGATTCGAAGGAGGCGAAGCAATGCTCGACAACACTCCCACGCCGCTTGGCGACTTCTTCGTGCCGAAGTGGTACTACGACATCGTGTACCAGCTCTGGCTGTGGGGCATCCCGCCGCACTAGGTCAAGTCCAGAGGCGTGGTGTAACGAGGTCGCCGCGTGATTCCTCGCGGGGCTATGCGGTCAGGGCGGGTGTGACCTCCTCGGTGGGTTCGGTGGTGTCGGCGGGCTTGTCTCCGCGGGCGTGGGCGAGGACGTCGAGGCCGAGGT
>NZ_JBFRDL010000059.1:0-26883 GCF_052113525.1 Rhodococcus sp. TAF43 | reverse complement strand
GGGTCACCCACTGCCCGTTCGGCGTTTCTGCGTTTCCTCGGACGGGCCGCGGGTCAGCCGTCGAGCAGGACGGTGACCGGTCCGTCGTTGACGAGGCTGACCCGCATGTCTGCGCCGAACCGGCCGGCCTCGACGGTGGCACCCAGTTCCCGGAGCGCTTCGGCGAAGGCGTCGACGAGTGGTTCGGCCACGGCGCGGGGCGCGGCAGGGGACCACGACGGTCGGCGGCTGCGGCGGGTGTCGGCCATGAGGGTGAACTGGCTGACGACCAGGATCGGCGCGCCGACATCGGACGCGGACTTCTCGTCGTCGAGGATGCGCAGTCGCCACACCCGACGCGCGAGGTTCGACGCCGCGGTGGGGTCGTCGTCGTGTCCGACGCCGAGAAGGACGAGCAGTCCCTGCCCTCCGTCTCCCGGCTCGATCCGGCCGACCTCCTCGCCGTCGACCTCGACGGCTGCCGAAGTGACGCGTTGGACGAGTGCGCGCATGTGAGGTGCGTATCCCTTCTCGGAGGTTTCTCGGAGGTTTCTCGGAGGCTTCGGCGAGGCTTCGTGGCGCTTCCGGGTGGCGGCCGGTCGTACCGACTCGAGGCCGCATTTGGCCTGGTTGGGAAATGTCGGTAAGATGGATCAACGGTGCGCCCTGCGTATCGGTTGTCTGCCTGTCCGGCCTCGTGCCGGGGAGTCGTTCTCGACCGATAACGCCTGCAGGGCCGCCCTGTAGCGGATACCGGTGACGGTAGCCGATGCATCCAAACGCCACTCAACGGATCGCGGAGGATATGGCTAAGAAGGACGGGGCCATCGAGGTCGAGGGACGAGTTGTCGAGCCGCTGCCCAATGCGATGTTCCGCATTGAGCTGGAAAACGGCCACAAGGTCCTCGCACACATCAGCGGCAAGATGCGGCAGCACTACATTCGCATCCTTCCCGAGGACCGCGTGGTCGTGGAGCTGTCGCCCTACGACCTGTCGCGTGGACGCATCGTTTACCGCTACAAGTAAAAGCTTCCCCGGCCACACCGGCCGGGGAAAACTGTGTCCGCCGTCCGGCGGACAGACAACAGGAGATCAGACGCAACGTGAAGGTTCAGCCTAGCGTCAAGAAGATCTGCGAGAAGTGCAAGGTGATTCGCCGTAACGGGCGCGTCATGGTGATCTGCGAGAACCTGCGTCACAAGCAGCGTCAGGGTTAATCCCAGCAGTTCACGGCTTCTTCGAGATCTGCTTGGCAACAAGCGCAAAGAAGACCTCTCAGCACCAACCGCTACCCGGGCCCAGGGAGATATCCCGAAGGCAGGTAACGGTCTACCCCCGGCACGGAGGCCGGGGCCCCACTGCGATTCGAACGCAGAGTCTTACGCAGGGGACGGACTGGGAGCAGACCTCCGCACACCGATAGGAATGCCACATGGCACGTCTCGCAGGTGTCGATCTTCCTCGCGAAAAGCGCATGGAGATCGCACTGACCTACATCTACGGCATCGGCCGTACCACCTCCAAGGAGATCCTGTCTGCCACGGGTGTCAACCCGGACCTGCGCAGCAAGGACCTGACCGACGAGGACCTCGCCAAGCTCCGCGAGTACATCGAGGAGTCGGTGAAGGTTGAGGGCGACCTGCGCCGCGAGGTGCAGGCCGACATCCGTCGCAAGATCGAGATCGGCTGCTACCAGGGCCTGCGCCACCGTCGTGGTCTGCCCGTGCGTGGTCAGCGCACCAAGACCAACGCGCGCACCCGTAAGGGTCCGAAGCGCACCGTCGCAGGGAAGAAGAAGTAATGCCTCCTAAGTCACGTAGCACCGGTCCGAAGAAGACCCAGAAGGCGCGTCGCAGGGACAAGAAGAACGTCCCGCACGGTGCCGCTCACATCAAGAGCACCTTCAACAACACGATCGTGTCGATCACCGACCCGGCCGGCAACGTCATCTCCTGGGCGTCGTCGGGCCACGTGGGCTTCAAGGGCTCGCGTAAGTCGACGCCGTTCGCTGCTCAGCTCGCTGCTGAGAACGCTGCCCGCAAGGCGCAGGAGCACGGCGTGAAGAAGGTCGACGTCTTCGTCAAGGGTCCGGGTTCGGGCCGCGAGACCGCGATCCGCTCGCTGCAGGCTGCAGGCCTCGAGGTCGGCACCATCTCCGATGTCACCCCCCAGCCGCACAACGGCTGCCGTCCGCCCAAGCGGCGTCGGGTTTAAGTAGCGGGAAGGATAGGTAAAAGAACATGGCACGTTATACCGGACCCATCACCCGCAAGTCGCGTCGTCTGCGCGTCGACCTCGTCGGAGGCGACCAGGCGTTCGAGCGGCGCCCGTACCCGCCGGGACAGCACGGCCGCGCGCGGATCAAGGAGAGCGAGTACCTGCTCCAGCTGCAGGAGAAGCAGAAGGCTCGCTTCACCTACGGCGTCATGGAGAAGCAGTTCCGTCGCTACTACCAGGAGGCGGTCAACCGCCCCGGTAAGACCGGTGAGAACCTGCTCCAGATCCTGGAGTCGCGTCTCGACAACGTCGTGTACCGCGCAGGCCTCGCTCGCACCCGCCGCCAGGCGCGTCAGCTGGTCACGCACGGTCACCTTCTCGTGAACAACAAGAAGGTCGACATCCCCAGCTACCGCGTCTCGCAGTACGACATCATCGATGTCCGCGAGAAGTCGCTGGCGACGCTGCCCTTCCAGATCGCCCGCGAGACCCAGGGCGACCGCCCGATCCCGGGTTGGCTGCAGGTGGTCGGTGGACGTCTTCGCATCCTGGTGCACCAGCTCCCCGAGCGTGCGCAGATCGAGGTTCCGCTGCAGGAACAGCTGATCGTCGAGTACTACTCGAAGTAAGGCGTAATGCCTGTGAGTGGCCGGTTCGCCGGCCACTCACAGGCCCCAAGCCTTTCCCATCGTGGGCGTCATATAGCGGACGCCCGTACAGGAGGAAATCCAATGCTCATTTCTCAGCGACCCACGCTGACCGAAGAGGTCATCGCTGAAAACCGCTCGAAGTTCGTCATCGAGCCCCTCGAGCCAGGCTTCGGGTACACCCTCGGCAATTCGCTGCGCCGCACCCTGCTGTCGTCGATCCCCGGCGCTGCTGTCACCAGCATCCGTATCGACGGCGTCCTGCACGAGTTCACCACCGTCCCGGGTGTGAAGGAAGATGTCACCGACATCATCCTGAACCTCAAGGGCCTGGTCGTGAGCTCCGAAGAGGACGAGCCGGTCACCATGTACGTCCGCAAGCAGGGCCCCGGTGCCGTGACTGCAGGCGACATCGTTCCGCCGGCAGGTGTCACGGTCAACAACCCGGATCTGCACATCGCCACCCTGAACGACAAGGGCAAGCTGGAGATCGAGCTCGTTGTCGAGCGCGGTCGCGGCTACGTCCCCGCCGTCCAGAACAAGGCGTCCGGCGCCGAGATCGGCCGTATCCCGGTCGACTCGATCTACTCGCCGGTGCTCAAGGTCACCTACAAGGTGGAGGCCACTCGCGTCGAGCAGCGCACCGACTTCGATCGGTTGATTCTCGACGTCGAGACCAAGAATTCCATCACCGCTCGGGATGCGCTCGCTTCGGCGGGCAAGACCCTGGTTGAGCTCTTCGGCCTGGCCCGTGAGCTGAACGTCGAAGCAGAAGGCATCGAGATCGGACCCTCGCCCGCCGAGGCCGATCACATCGCTTCCTTCGGACTCCCCATCGAGGATCTGGACCTCACGGTCCGTTCCTACAACTGCCTCAAGCGCGAGGGTGTTCACACCGTCGGCGAGCTGGTTGGTCGTACCGAGTCCGATCTGCTGGACATCCGCAATTTCGGACAGAAGTCCATCGACGAGGTGAAGGTCAAGCTCCATTCGCTCGGCCTCGCCCTCAAGGACAGCCCTGCGTCCTTCGACCCCACCACCGTTGCCGGCTACGACGCCGCCACCGGGACGTGGAGCGACACGGATGCCGGTTCCTTCAGCGACGCTGACGGGACCGAGCAGGACTACGCCGAGACCGAACAGCTTTAACCCGTAGCCCCCGGCACATGGGCAAATGTGCTGGGCGAGCCCTAGAGGAGCTCCAATGCCCAAGCCCAAGAAGGGTGCCCGCTTCGGCGGGTCGGCGTCGCACCAGAAGGCGATCTTCGCCAACCTGGCGACTGCTCTTTTCGAGCACGGCCGAATCACCACCACGGAGGCCAAGGCCAAGGCCCTGCGTCCGTACGCCGAGAAGCTCGTGACGCATGCCAAGGCTGGAACCCTGGCGCACCGTCGTGAGGTTCTCAAGGTGATCCGCAACAAGGATGTCGTGCACACCCTGTTCGCGGAGATCGGTCCGTTCTACGCCGACCGCAATGGCGGATACACCCGCATCATCAAGACCATTCCCCGTAAGGGCGACAACGCTCCGATGGCAATCATCGAGCTCGTCCAGGAGAAGACGGTCACCTCCGAGGCCGACCGCGCTCGTCGCGTTGCGGCTTCGCAGGCCCCCGCCGAGGAGAACGTGGTGGAGGCCGTCGAGGCCGACGCCACCGAGGCAGAGGTCGAGAACGCAGACGCAGTGATCGAGGCCGTCGAAGACGAGACCGCGACCGCAGCCGACGCCGACGAGGCCAAGAAGGACTAGTCCACTTGGTTTCGGCACATGCTGAATCGAACGAACCCGTCGTTCCCTCTGGGGACGGCGGGTTCGTTCGATTGCGGCTCGACATCTCGTACGACGGCACCGACTTCTCCGGGTGGGCGCGTCAGCCCGGCCGCCGCACGGTGTGTGGCGAGATCGAGGAGAAGCTCAGTGCGATCGTGCGCACCCCTGTTCTGCTCACGGTCGCCGGTCGCACCGACGCCGGCGTGCACGCGAGCGGCCAGGTCGCGCACGTCGACGTGCCGGCCGACATGATTCCGGACGATCCGTCGCGACTGGTCCGGCGCCTGGCCCGTTTCCTCCCGCGCGACGTGCGGGTCAAGAACGTCTCCTTTGCGCCAGAGCACTTCGATGCGCGGTTCTCCGCGATCCGCCGACACTACGAGTACCGCCTCACGACGGCACCGTACGGCGTCGATCCGTTGCGGGCCCGCGATACGGTCGCGTGGCCGAAGAATGTGGACGTCGACGCGATGCGGGCGGCGTCGTCGCGGCTGCTCGGGCTGCACGACTTCGCCGCGTTCTGCAAGCGGCGGGAGGGCGCGACAACGGTGCGCGAACTCCAGCGCTTCGATTGGGAGCAATCGGGTCACGAGTTGACGGCGTTCGTCACCGCCGACGCTTTCTGCTGGTCGATGGTGCGCAGTCTGGTCGGCGCCGCGCTGGCAGTCGGCGAGGGCCGTCGCACGGTCGACTGGATGGCGGGTCTGCTCTCCGAGCGTGAACGTGCCAGCGCAGTGGCCGTCGCTCCGGCACACGGACTTTCGCTGGTCCGGGTCGACTATCCCGCCGACGAGGATCTCGCCGCACGCAACGAGGCCACCCGGGAGACGCGCAGTGCGATCGATCCGGGCAGCCTCGGATGTTGCGGCGGCTGAGCGTCAGCCCGCGAGCTGGCGGGCGATGACCAGTCGCTGAATCTGGTTGGTGCCCTCGAAGATCTGCGTGATCTTCGCTTCGCGCATGTACCGCTCGACGGGGAAGTCCTGGGTGTAGCCGTAGCCGCCGAACACCTGGACCGCGTCGGTTGTGACCTTCATGGCCGCATCGGTCGCGACGAGCTTCGCGACGGAGGCATTCCGGGAGTAGGGCAGACCGGCGTCGCGGCGGCGGGCGGCGTCGATGTAGGTGGCGCGGGCCGAGTCGACGGCGGCCGCCATGTCGGCGAGCACGAAGCCCAGACCCTGGTGGTCGATGATTCGCTTGCCGAAAGCCTTGCGCTCCTTGGCGTATGCGACGGCGTCGTCGAGGGCGCCCTGCGCGAGTCCGACCGCCACCGCAGCGATGCCGAGGCGGCCCGAGTCCAGCGCGCTGAACGCGATGGGCAGGCCCTGTCCGGTCTTGCCGATCAGTCGCTCGCCGGGGACGAAGGCGTCGTCGTAGTGTGCGGCGGTGGTGGGGACCGCGCGCAGGCCCATCTTCTCCTCCGGCTTGCCGAAGCTCAGTCCCTCGGTGCCCTTCGGAACGAGGAAGCACGAGATGCCGCGGGCGCCTTCGTCGCTCGTGCGGGCGAACAGGGTGTAGAAGTCCGCCCGACCGCCGTTGGTGATCCACGCCTTGCTGCCGTTGATCCGGAATCCGCCGTCCACTTCGGTTGCCCGGCACGTCAGCGCCGCGGCGTCGGAGCCGGCCTGGGGTTCGGAGAGGCTGTAGGCGCCGATGGTCTCGCCGCCGAGCATGTCGGGCAGCCACTTCGCCTTCTGGTCGTCGGTGCCGTGGGTGGCGAGCGCGAAGCACGACAGGCTGTGCACGCTGGTCGCGACGGCCACGGCCGCCCATCGGGCCGCGATCTCCTCGAGGACCTGCAGGTACACCTCGTAGGGTTGGTCGCCGCCGCCGAACTCCTCGGGGTACGGCAGGCTCAGCAGTCCGGCACGGCCGAGGGCGGGGAAGACGCCGTCGGGGAACGTCTCGTTCTTCTCGTGTTCGTCGACGATCGGCGCCAGCACCTTGTCGGCGACCTCGCGGGTGAGGTCGATCAGGTCGTGGGCTTCCTGGGTGGGCAGCAGGCGTTCGACGGGCACGGTGGTCTCCTCATGGTGGACCGAGAGCGGAAAGTAGTACTGAGATCGATACTGCAGTACTGTTTCGCGTATGGCAACCCCGGTGAAGATGACGGCGCGACGCCTCGCGCTGTTCGACGCGCTCGTGGATCTCATCCTCGTGGAGGGCTTCGCGCACCTCACGCTCGACGATCTCGCGGCACGCCTGCACTGCTCCAAGTCCACGTTGTATCGGCTTGCCGACAGCAAGGAACAGCTGGTGCGGGCGGCTACGGTGCACTTCTTCCGAGGCGCTACAGACCGGGTCGAGGCGAGTCTCGCCGGTGCAGTCGGTGCCCGCGAACGGATCCGGATGTACCTGGAGGCGGTGGGGGAACAGCTGCGGCCGGCGTCGGCGCGGTTCATGGAGGATCTCGCGGGTGACTCGGCGGCGCGCGAGGTGTACGAGCGCAACACGCGGTTCGCGGCGCGTCGGGTGCAGGAACTCATCACCGAGGGCGTCGCCGCCGCTGAACTTCGCGACGCGCACGCGGCGTTCGTCGGCGACATCGCGGCGGCCGCGATGGTGCGGATCCAGCAGCGTCAGGTGGCGGCCTCGACCGGCCTCGACGACGCCCAGGCTTACCAGGAGCTGGCGATCCTGCTGACCCGCGGACTCTGACCGCGCGCTCTAGGATCGGACCGGGAAGGGAGTGTGCCGATGACCGAACCGATCCGGCCGCTGCGACTGGAAGTGATCGTGGGCAGTGTCCGCGCCGGGCGGTTCGCGCCGGTGGTCGTGGACTGGTTCGTCGAGCGGGCCCGTGTGCGCGACGCCTTCGACACCTCCGTCCTCGATCTCGCAGATGCGGCTCTGCCCCAGGATCTTTCGCACACGTCCGACGTCGAGCGGTTCACCGAACGTATCGGGAACGCCGATGCGTTCGTGGTGGTGACGAGCGAGTACAACCACGGATACCCGGCGGCGCTCAAGACCGCGCTGGACACCGTCAAGTACGAGTGGCGGGCCAAACCGATCGGGTTCGTCGCGTACGGCGGAATGTCGGGCGGGCTGCGCGCAGTGGAGCAACTTCGTCAGGTCGTGGCCGAAGTGCACATGGTGTCGATCCGGGAGGCCGTCAGTTTTCACCAGGCCCGCAAACATTTCGACCCGGACGACGGCGCCGCGAACGATGCCGCCGAGCGGATGCTCACGCAGCTGGAGTGGTGGGCCGACGCTCTCCGGTCACAGCGCGAGCGGAGACCGTATCCGGGCTGACGGTCAACGGGCGGCGGCCACTCCCGCGGGGGTGCGTCCGCGCCCGATGAATGCGGTCTCGGACGAGATCGTTACCAACGCCAGTTCGACGTGGCGGTCGCCGGTGGTCAGCACCACCCGATCGCCGGCCGCTCCCGGCTGCACGATCGTCAGGTGCGGGGCCGTCGACGGCCACTGCTGCGGATGGCTGTGGAGATGGATGGTCGTGACGCCGGCCCGCGTAGGCGGGGCCGGGACGCCGTCCACGACGATCGTGTCGAATCCCGTATCGGACCACGAGGATTCGGCCGCCGCGCGTAGTCGGGTCGGGGTTGCGACGGTACCGATCAGCGTCGCCCACGCGTGTGGGCGATCGGTGTGGACCAGGACGCGGGCGCCGGTCGCGACCGCCCGGAAGACCATTTGCTGAGCCAGATACAGCTCGCCGGCGATGTACACGTCGCCGACGCCGCGTCCGGTGACTCGGGCCGTCACCGCGTGCCCGTGTGCGTCGGAGCCCACGAGCTGGCCGCAGCCCGCGACGGGCAGTGCGAGTGCGTCGAGATCCGCCCGGTCGAACTCGGACATCGGCGTCAGGCCGTCGAGTTCGGGCGAGGACGTGGGCAGGTGCGACAACAGGGCGTCGCGGTGGCGACCCTGCATCGAGATCGTGCCGGGAATGCCGAGACGTTCCGGTGCGGTCCGTACCGTTCGCCGGAAGGCTGCGCCGGCCCGCACGGATCCCGGTCGGTCCGACGGGCGCAGGCGAACTGCCACGGTGGTCCCGAGACTCGGCGCCGCCCACACGGCGGTGAGCACCTCCCGTGAGAGATGTCCGGGATCGACTGCGTTGCCGACGTTGAACACCCCCGGCAACGGCACGTGGGACCAGTCCTGGTCCATCGCGACCGGATGGACACCGCGGCAGATGCGTGCCGCGGCCGACTCGATCTCGGACGCCGTCAGGATGCGTGAGCGGCACCCGGCGTCGGCGAGCGCCCGGACCACCCGACGTGCCGCGACGGCCACGGTACGCGACGCACCCTCCTCGCCGCCGCCCCTGCGGGCGATCGATTCCACGTGGTCGGCCGCATCGAAGCGCAGGACGATCCACACGCTGCGCTGCGCGGCGGCGGGCAGTGGTCCGACGAGGCTGTCGTACACGTCGGCAGCCGGAGTGCCGGAGACCGCGCGACTGCCGTGGCTGACGATGTCGATTCCGCTCAGGCTGACGTCGTGCTGTTCGAGGCAGTCGGCGAGGGCCGAAACCGGAACGTGCTCGCCCGAATCGAACGTCTCGCGCGTGATCCGGGTCCAGCCCCGCTGCGGTGGGAGCAGTTCCACGACCGCCTGGACCTGGCCGTCGACCCAGTGCAACCCCACGGACTCGCCGGGCGAACGGAAGTCCGCGGAGTGCCCCGCGGCGGGCCGCCGGTTGCGCACGAAGAGCCACGCCGCCTCGGCCCAGGACAACGTCATGCGGCCACCGACCCGCACGAACATCACGGCGCCGGCGACGACGGCTGTGACGACCGCGGCCCACAGTGGCAGCCCGGCGAGCAGCGCGAGCAGGCACGCGACGGCCGCGAGAACCTGTGCGACGATCACGGTCGCCACCAGTACGGCGGGCGTGTGCCGACGGCGTCGGGCACGGAATTGGTCCACGGATCCTCCCCGATACCTGAACCAGACGGACCGAGTAGTCGACCGCCGAAGTGTGTTTTCACGCGAACTGTACTGTGTGGGTCCGTAGCGTGCGCCTCATGGGGGAGGGAACATGGCAGCACAGCCGACTACGCGATGGCAGGTCAGCGGGTATCGATTCCTGGTTCGTCGCATGGAACACGCGCTCGTCCGGCGGGACGTGCGCATGCTGCACGACCCGATGCGCTCGCAGTCGCGGGCGCTCGCGGTCGGTGTGGTCGTGGCGTGCCTCGGCCTTGCGGCGTGCGCGGCTCTCGCGCTGATCCGGCCGCAGGACAAGATCGGCGACGCCTCGATCGTCGTCGGAAAGAGTTCGGGTGCAATGTTTGTCGTCATGAACGGCACGCTGCACCCCGTGTTGAATCTGGCGTCGGCGCGGCTCGTGATCGGGGAGTCGGCCCGCCCGGTGATGATCAAGGAATCCGAGATCGACACGCGCCCTCGTGGTGCCCTCGTCGGGATTCCCGGGGCACCGTCCGCGCTACCCGACGGCGGCGGTGCCGACGGACAGTCCTGGACGGTGTGCGACACGGTGGCGCCGGGCGGAAGCCGTTCCGTCACAACCACGGTGGCTGTCGGCGAACCGACATGGAGCGAGCGCGCGGGTCGACTCGACACGGACGAGGCGCTGCTGGTATCCCACTCCGACGAGACGTTCCTGGTGTACGACGGCCGCCGCGCTCCGATCGACCTGAACGACCAGGCGGTGGCCCGGGCCCTGGGACTCGAAGGTGTGCGGCCACGCCCGGTCAGCCGGGGCATGCTCAACGCGATCCCCGAGGCGCTGCCGATCACGCCGCCCCACATCGAGGACGCTGGGAACACCCCGGCATTCGGAATGGCCGGACGGACAATAGGTTCTGTCGTCAAAGTCATGCGCGGCGACGACGCCCACTATTACGTGGTGTTGCGCGACGGAGTGCAGGAGATCAGCGCCGCGACCGCGTTCCTCATCCAGTTCTCCGACTCGCAGGGACAGTCGGAGATGGCCGCGGTCACGCCCGATGCCCTCGCCGACGTACCCACCGTGCACGGCCTCGACGTCTCGACCTTCCCGAGCGTCCCGCCGCGGCTCGTGGAGGCGGCCGACGACCCGGTCAGCTGCCTCACCTGGACTCCCCAGGGCGCCGCCGCGGGTGACGAGTCCGGCCGGGTCGACGCGGTGCTCACGGTCTCGGCCGGCCGCGCCCTGCCGATCCCGGACCAGGCGCGGACCGTCCGATTGGCACAGGCGGACGGGCCCGGTGACAACGCCGACGAGGTGTACGTGAGCCCCGGCAGTAGCGGATTCGTGCAGACGACCGGCCTCGAATCCGGCAGCTCCCGCAAGGGCGGCATGTTCTTCGTGGCGGACACCGGCGTCCGGTACGGCGTGAAGAACGCCGACGCGGCCAAGGCACTCGGCTTCGACACCCCGGGCGCCCCGGCGCCGTGGCGGATCGTCGAACTCCTCGCCCCCGGACCGACACTCGGCCGCGAGGAAGCCCTCGTCGCCCACGACGGCATCGCACCCGACAGCAACCCTGCACCGGTCGCGGCGGGGAACTGACCGGCGCCGCAGTTACTTGCGGTTAATTGCGCCGCCGGCGCAGTGGAAACGAGGCGAGTACGCCGAGCATCGCCACCGCGACGATCCCACCGGTCGCGGCCAGCGCCACCGTGCGCGGCCGCGTGTCCTCCTCGACCGGTTGCGGGGCCGCCACCGGGGCCGAGACGGGTCCGCCGGCCGCGCCGCCGTCGAGCGGAAGATCGGCACTGACGGCGGCGGCCGGGTCGACGACGCCGTGCCCGACGAAGGGATTCCACCCCTCGGCCGGTGCGTGCGCGGTGGCCTCGATCCGCTCGATCACCTGCTGTGCGGTGAGCTGCGGGAAGCGGGCCCGGACGAGGGCGACGGTGGCCGAGACCAGTGGTGCGGCGAAACTCGTTCCGGCGAAAGGACTCTGCTGTCCCTGTGAGGTCAACCATGCGCTGGTCTGACCGCGCCCGTCCGGGCTGAGCGAGACGATGCCGGTACCGGGGGCCGCAACGTCCACCCAGGGCCCGCCGAGGCTGAAGCTCGATGCCGACCCGTCCGGATCCACCGATCCGACGGTCAGCACATAGTCGTCGTACCACGCCGGGGTCGCGATGGTGGATACCGAATCCCACGGATCGGCGTTCGGATCGAGGGGGTCGGCCGGCGGGTTCTGGGCGGTGCACCCGCCGGATTGGTAGTTTCCGGCGGCCGCGACGACGACCGCGTTCTTCACGGTCGCCGCGTACTGGACCGCGGCGCCGAGGGATTGATCGCCGATGCCGTCCGCCGCCGAACGGCACGCCACTTCCGAGATGTTGATGACGGTCGCGCCCGCGTCCGCGGCCTCACGCACGGCCATCGCCATGGTCTGGGTGTTGCCGTAGCCACTCGAGTTCTGCACGTCGTTCGGGTCCTCGTTGCGGCGGACCTCGGAGAAGTTGGCGCTGGACTGGCGGATGGTGACGATCCGCGCGTCCGGTGCGCCTCCGGCGAAACCGGAGCCGGGAACGGGCGCGGCCGCGATCAGCCCGGCCACGATGGTGCCGTGGGCATCGCAGTCGCCGGTCCCGTCGCCGTTCGAGACGTAGTCGCCGCCCGCCGTCAGCTGTGGCAGCCGGGGGTGTCGTGACACTCCGGTGTCGATGACCGCGATCACCTGGCCGGCGCCGCGGGTCAGCGGCCACACCGACGCGAAGTCCATGGTGCGCTGCGGCAGCGGCACCTCGGGGCTCTCCTTCATCGGCAGTGCCGTCGCGCACGCGTTGCGCTGCTCGGTCGGTGCCAACGGTGCCGGTCGCGTACGCGCCGGCAGCTTGCCGGGATCGATCGGAGCCGGGACGGCGGCCCCGCCCACACCTGTGCCGATCGTCGCCGTCAGGGCAACCATCGCGGTCACCGTGGAGGCGCCCGACCACCGACGTCGTCGGCCCCGGTTCACGGCCGGGCTCACAGTCCCCGGACGGCGGCGAAGAGCCCGGACACCCAGCAGACCAGTGGGACAACAGTGGCGATCACGGCGTAGTCGACCAACTCGGCGACGCGCCGTTGGACGGGCGAGAAGTTCCGTTGTGGCGCGACGATTCCCAAGGCGAGGGCCGCGGTGACGACCAGCACCGAGACGGCGAACAGTCCCAGCGCCGCGGCGGGGACGGCGAACGCCGTGCCGGCACACAGCAGGACGACGATCGCGCCGCCGCCGCCGACCAATGGCACCGCCTGCTCCGCGGAGGTGTAGGTCCGTCCGCGGAACATCAGCACGGTCGCCGCGGCCAGGGCCAGTCCGGTCCCCGGCCAGTAGATCCCGGACGCCGACGTCGGCACGGAGGCCAGCAGTGCACCGGACGCCGTGAGCAGGGTCATCGCGCAGACCAACCCGGTGAGGTAACGCCGCGCGCGGTCCGCTCGGGTGGCGACGGACTCGAACGACGGGACCTTGCGGGCATCGTCGGGGTCGTCCTCCGCCGGGTCGACCGACGTACCGGGGGCGGGCACCGGCGGCAGTGGGAGCTTGGCGAGCAGCATCGCCACCCGCGCCGCGAACACGAGACCGATCAGTGCGGCGCCGACGAGCATCGATCCGACCGCGCGCAGCGACTGGTCGGTCAGCGTCGCCACCAGCGCGGTGCCGGACCCGATCAGCGAGACCGTCGCGGCCGCGGTGAACACGCCGTACCCGACCCCCGCGGTGCGCAGAGCGAGTACCGCGGTGGCACCGACCATGACCAGCCCCAGGAGAACATGGGGCGCACCGCGGTCGCCGGGAACGAGCAGCGCACCGGCCGCGAATGCCGTCGGCAGCGCGGCGGTGCTCAGCGTCAGGGCCGCGGCCGTGTCACCGTAGACCCTGCTCACGACCGCCCCGGCGACCACGAACAGGACCATCGTCACCAGTGCACACACCGCGCCCACGAGGGATTCGGTGGCGCCGTCGGTCTGCAGCAGCGTGAACGACCCGGCGACCGTCGCGGCGATCGCGAGGGCGGACCCGGTCAGGCGTGCGATCCGCGGAGTCCAGGCGCGGGTGTGGCCGGTGTCGGCGACCGCCACGTTGTACATGATGTCGTCGAACAGCGGTGGGGGAGACCCGGCCTCGATGCTGTCGAACACGAGGAGTTCGCCGTCGAGCACCCCGTGCTCGCGCAGGCTCAGCGCCGGCGAGAGCGGTGGCTGCCCCAGTCGCGCGAGGGTCCACCGCGCCGGTTCCGTGCGTTCGCCGGCGACATCGAAGTCGTTTGCGGCACTGTGGCGATCGACGAGGTCGGCGATGCCCGGGATCAGCAGTTCGACGGGAACCGTGTTCGGGAGGGCGAGATCGATCTGTGTGTGCGGCGCCAGAATCGTCAGTCGACACAGGTCGGCCGCTCCCCGCGGCCGTGAACCGGTAGCTGCACCGGCCGAGTGCCCGGCATGCAGAACTGTCACGCTCATCCCCCCGGATTCCGCGGTCCGGATCCCCACCCGAACCGCTCGTTTCGAAACATCGGCACTGTACCGCTACTCGACGTCGGGCCTCTACCACGCGTTGTCGGCGCCGTACTGTAGCTTCACAGATCGCGAGTCCGGAGCCCGTGGGGGGTGACTCGGTCCGGTCGAATCGGCCGACCGCGCGAGGACTGGCATTTCACTGGGGGTGGAAGCATGGGCACCGCGCATTTCGTGCGGAAGGCACGTCGTGAGGCGCCGCGTACGCCGGGTGGCGAGGTGAGCCTGCAGACTCCGCCCGAGATCCCCCGGATCACCCCCGGCAACCTGGTGACGAAGCTGCTCCCGCTCGTGATGGTCGCCGCCATGGTGGGCATGGTGGCATTGATGTTCACGTCCGGGATGTCGGCGAATCCGATGTCGCTCCTGTTCCCCGTGATGATGATGGTGTCGATGCTCGGCATGCTCGCGGGATCCGGGCGCGGCGGGGGAGCGAAGGCGGCCGAGGCCAACGAGGAGCGCAAGGACTACCTGCGGTATCTCGATCAGCTTCGACGCGACGCCCTCGATACCGGGCGGCAACAGCGCAAGGCCCTCGAATGGAGCCATCCCGACCCGCAGGCGTTGTGGACGCTCTCGGGAACCGGCCGGATGTGGGAGCGCCGGATCACCGATCCCGACTACGGCCACGTGCGGGTGGGGCGGGGGAGTCAACGACTGGCGACACGGTTGATCCCACCGGAGACCGGTCCCGTCGAGGACCTCGAGCCGGTTTCGGCGGTGTCGCTGCGCCGGTTCGTCCGCGCGCACTCCGTGGTTCCGGAGCTGCCGACAGCGGTCTCGCTCCGCGGATTCGCGGCGATCTCGATCGACGGCGACCGGGACGACGCGCGAGGACTGGTCCGCGCGATGCTGCTCCAGCTGTGCACGTTCCACGGACCCGACCACCTGCAGATCGCGATCGTGTGCGGCCCGGACACCGCCCCGGAATGGGAGTGGGCGAAGTGGCTGCCCCACGCCCAGCATCCGGATTCGCTCGACGGGGTGGGTTCCGCTCGCATGGTCTACGGATCGGTGATCGAGCTGGAATCGGCCCTCGGCCCGCAGTTCTCGATGCGCGGACGATTCTCGCGGAGTGCGCCGCCGACCGCGGGGGTGCCGCAGATCGTCGTCGTGATCGACGGGGGAATCCTCGACGGCGACAGCGGTGCGGTCACCGACGGAGGCCTCGACTCGGTGACGCTGCTGGACCTCAGCGGCTACTGTCCCCGGCTCACCGCGACCCGCGGACTGCAGTTGGTGGCCGCAGACGGTTCCCTCGGTGCCCGCGGCGGGGCGGGGACCGAGACGTTTGCCGCGGTGGACACGCTCACCCCGCAGCAGGCACTGTCCGCGGCCCGTCGGCTGGCGCCGTACCGGATCGCGAGTCGGGCCGCGGCCGACGTCGGCGACGACGGTGGCGCTCCGGTCGCTGCGGGATGGAGCCATCTGCTCGGGCTCGGGGACATCGGGCAGTTCGACCCCGCCCGCGCGTGGGTGCCCAGGCAAGGCCGGGACCGGCTCCGGGTGCCCATCGGCGTCGGGGTGGACGGCAGCCCCGTCGAACTCGACCTCAAGGAGGCCGCCGAGAACGGCATGGGGCCGCACGGCCTGTGCATCGGCGCGACAGGGTCGGGCAAGTCGGAGTTCCTGCGGACGCTGGTTCTCGGGTTGCTCGCGACGCACTCGCCAGAGGCGCTCAATCTGGTCCTCGTCGACTTCAAGGGCGGCGCGACGTTCCTCGGGCTCGACCAGGCCCCACACGTCGCGGCGGTCATCACGAACCTCGCCGAGGAACTGGCGATGGTCGATCGGATGAAGGATGCGCTCGCGGGTGAGATGAACCGGCGACAGGAAGTGTTGCGGGCCGCGGGCAATTTCGCGAACGTCACCGACTACGAGAAGGCCCGCAGCGCCGGCGCAGACCTCGCGCCGCTGCCGGCCCTGTTCATCGTCGTCGACGAGTTCTCCGAGTTGCTCAGTCAGCAGCCCGAGTTCGCCGACCTGTTCGTCGCGATCGGGCGGCTCGGCCGATCGCTGCACATGCACCTGCTGTTGGCGAGTCAGCGGCTCGAGGAGGGCAAGCTGCGCGGCCTCGACAGCCACCTGTCGTACCGGATCGGTCTGAAGACGTTCTCGGCCAACGAGTCCCGGACAGTCCTCGGTGTGCCCGACGCCTACCACCTCCCGGCCTCGCCGGGCGCCGGGTATCTCAAGTGCGATTCGGCGGAGATCGTTCGGTTCGCCGCGTCCTACGTGTCGGGTCCGTACGAGTCCGAGCGCGTGCGCCGATCGGCGCACGCGGTGGCGTCCACGGCGGACCTGCGCCCGCGGGTGTTCACCGCCGCACCGGTCGCCGTGCCCGTCGTCGACGAACCGATCGTTCCGATCGAGCCCGACCCCGTGTGGGAGGGCGAGACCGATCCACGTTCGGTCCTCGAGGTTCTCGTCGACCGCATTCGCGGCCGCGGTCCGTCCGCACACGAGGTGTGGTTGCCGCCGCTGGACATCGCGCCCACCCTCGACCGGATCCTGCCGCCGTCCGCGCTGACCGACCCGGTCCCCGACGTCAGTTCGCTGCGCACACCGATCGGCGTGATCGATCGGCCGTTCGACCAGCGGCGGGATCTGCTGGTTGCCGACCTGTCCGGAGCGACCGGCAACGTCGCGGTGGTCGGCGGTCCGCAGTCCGGTAAGTCGACCCTGCTGCGGACCCTGATCATGTCGATGGCGGCGACGCACTCGCCGCGGCAGGTGCAGTTCTACTGCCTGGACTTCGGCGGTGGCACGCTCTCCGGTCTGGCGGGGCTCCCGCACGTCGGATCCGTCGCCAACCGGCTCGACGTCGATCTGGTCCGACGCACGGTCGCGGAGATGGCGACCCTCGTGCGTCAACGCGAACGCCGTTTCCGGGAGCTCGGCATCGAGTCGATGGCGGAATTCCGGCGACTGCGTGGCTCGGCCGAGACCGGCGCGGCCGCAGTGGGCGCCGCGCAGGACCCGTTCGGGGACGTCTTCCTCGTCGTCGACGGATGGCCGAGTATCCGCCAGGACTTCGAGGCCCTCGAGGCGCAGATCAGTGCACTGGCCGGGCAGGGACTCTCGTTCGGCGTCCACGTCGTGCTCGCGACCCCGCGCTGGGCCGACATCCGCCCGGCCCTCAAGGACCAGCTCGGCACGAGAATCGAGCTGCGCCTGGGAGATCCGACCGACTCCGACGTCGGCCGCGCCAAGGCGATGCTGGTGCCCGCAGGCCGACCCGGTCGAGGTATCACCCGTGACGGCCTGCACCTGCTCACCGCCCTGCCCAGACTCGACGGCGCCTCCCGTAGTGACGATCTCGGCGCGGGCGTCGCGAATGCGGTCGCGAGGCTCGGCGTGCGCCCCGGTGCGGGCTCGGGTCCCGCTGCGCCGCGGGTGCGGATGCTGCCGGACCGGCTGTCCCGGGAGGATCTCCTCGCCGCCGCGGCCGGACGATGGCCGGAGGGCAGCGCGCGCAGCGGGGCGTGCCTGGCGGTACCGATCGGGATCGACGAGGCGGAACTCGCACCCGTGTACCTCGACTTCGCCGATCAACCGCACTTCCTGATGTTCGGTGACAGCGCGTGCGGCAAGACGACGTTGCTGCGCGGCATCTGTCTGGGCCTGATGGAGTCGAACACGTCGCAGCAGGCGAAGCTGATCATCGGCGACTACCGACGCACCATGCTCGGCGTAGTGGAGGGCGATCACCTCGCCGGATATGCCGCTTCGGCAACCACTTTCACGACCATGATGAATGATCTGGCAGGGATCCTGGCGAGCCGTATGCCTGGGCCCGATACTACGCAGCAGCAGCTCCGCGAACGGTCGTGGTGGTCGGGGCCCGAGATCTACGTCGTCGTCGACGACTACGATCTCGTCGCGACGTCCAGCGGCAATCCGCTGACGCCGCTCATCGACTACCTCGCACACGCGAAGGACCTCGGCCTGCACCTGATCATCGCTCGGCGGTCCGGCGGTGCGTCGCGCGCGCTGTACGAACCGGTGATCGCGAGGATGCGTGACTTGGTGCCGGCGGGCATGGTGATGAGTGGCAGTCGTGACGAGGGCAATCTCCTCGGTACCGTACGCCCGAGCGAGCAACCCCAGGGCCGAGGCACTTTCGTTGCGCGCAGCGGGACGTCGCTGATGCAGGTCGCCTGGCTTCCGCCGCTGTGACCGGCCCGGGTGCCGTCGTTCGTGTCCACCTCACGGACGGCGCCGTGTGGGTGGGATCCGCACGCGGGGCCGTCAGGGTCCCCGACGATTCGGTTCAGGGCGTCGTCGAGTGCATCGACGACGATTACATGTCGGTGGGTGGCCACACGGTCGCGACCGTGGACGTGGCGGCCGCCGCTATTCGACGAGCATTCGAAGCCGCGCTCGGCGGAACGGGATTCGTCGCGACGGCCACCGTATTCCATCCCTCGCACTGGGGAGCCACCCGGTGTGCGGTCCTGGAATCGGCGACCCGTCGGTCCGCCCACGAGGTGCAGATGCTTCCCCTCGCGTTCGCGGTGCCGTGTCCCGACGCCGTCCGACGGTGGAGTGTCGTCGAGTGCGGCCCGTTGTCGACGACGGTCGTGCTGGTCGAGCGCGACGAGCGTGGTGAACCGAGGATCGTTGCCTGCGAGCTGCTGTCGGACATCGGGATTCTCGATCTGCTCGAGGACTCCGATCGGGTCCGCGCGATCGGACATGCGGTCCACGCGATCGGTGGGGACCGCGCGCCCGATGTGGTCCTGGTGATTGGTGCGGACGAACAGGCGGCGGTTGTCGAAACAGTCTGCACAGGAATCGGATCAGAGGTATCGGCGGTGTCCGACGCGGTCCTGGTGTCGGTTCCGGTCACCGAACCAGGAAGCGTTGCACCCGGCCCCGCACCGGACGCCGTGGTGTGGCAGCAGGTGGCTTCGACGCCGTCGCCGGGGCGGTCCCGGCCGCACGGTTGGAGGGGACGACGCATCATCATCGTCGCCGCAGCGGCGGTGCTGGTACTGGGCCTCGGTGCCGGTGCGGCCGCGCTCTGGCAGGCGCGGGAGCCTGGGGCGTCCGCCTCGGCGGAATCCCTGCAGCGCTTCGAGGTCGGTCGGGTGAGTGTCGCGGTGCCGGATTCGTGGCGGGCGCGGGCGGGACAGCCGGGGCGGCTCGATCTGGTGCCCGACGGCGAGGCGGACCGCCGTGTCATCGTGATGCCCACCGAGTTGGCGGCGGGGTCCGATCTGGTGGCAGTGGCGCACTCTCTCGAGCAACGGATGGCCGAGCGCGGCCCGGACAGTCCGTTCTCGCAGTTCGTCTCCGAGATCGAGTTCGCCGGCCGCCCTGTCATCTCGTACCTGGAGTCGCCGGACGAGCGAACCGGGGTGCGGTGGTACGTGCTCGTCGAGAACGACGCCCAGGTCAGTGTCGGCTGCCGGTTCCTCGACGGCGATTGGGACGCGGCCGCCGGGTCGTGCGAGCAGGCCGTCGGCGGTGTCACGGTCGGGTAGGCCTGAGAGGCGCCCCGCGAGAGTGAGGGTCACGGAAAAAGTTTCGGGACGAATGGAACCGAATCGGCGCACGCATGCGTCCAACCAGATGTAGGCGCGAACTGGCTGCGACGAGTCCCTGGGGGGATCGGTGGCCGGACGCGGAAGTGGGACAACGATGCCGAGCGCATCCGAAGGAGTTCGAAGTGGGCGGACAGGATCAGTTGAAGGCCACAACCGAGACGATGGAGGCCACCTCTCGTCGTGTCGGCGAGATGAAGGGCGACCTCGACGGATTGCTCGGACGCATTCGGGCCGAGGTCGACGGGATCCGTGGTAGCTGGGGTGGCGGCGCTGCGGGCGCGTTCCAGAACCTCATGGAGCAGTGGGACGGCAGCTCCAAGAAGCTCAACGATGCGCTGCAGTCGATCAGCGAGAACATCAAGGCGAACAGCGTGCAGTTCGATACGACGCAGCAGGATCACACCGCGGCGATCAACAACGTCGCGAGCAGCCTGAACATGTCTTGAGTATCTCGATCGCTGAATTCGCAGACCTTTACCGACAGGAGCAGTCATGAGCACCCCCATCCATTATTCGTTCGGCGAGATCGAGGCGCTTCAGCAGCGGATCGACGGCCTTCAGAGTGAGATGAACGGGAAGCTGGAGGATCTCAAGAAGGCCGTCGCCCAGATGGTTGTGGACTGGGACGCCTCTTCATCCGACGCGTACCAGGAGCACCAGGCCAAGTGGGACGGCGCGGCGCTCGAGCTCAACCAGGTTCTCGACGCCGTCGGCCGTGTCGTCGGCCAGGGCAACTCGGACATGCGGGACGTGAACAACGCCGCCGCCAAGAGCTGGGCGTAGTCCGCTACGTCTGACGCGTGTGCCCCGACGGAAGGAGAGCCGTCGGGGCACACGCATGTTCCGGTGAGAACGATTGCCGCCGCGCGCCGGTCGGCGGATACTGGCGTGATCCGAATGCGGTGGCGCACAGCGCCGGACCGGAAGGCGGACCGCCATGACGACTGGACATCGTGTCGATGGAGGGCTCGTGCCGGTGACGGACGCGACGCGGGCCGAACTCGCCCGCGCCGACGTGCACAGTGCTCACAACTACAGCCCGCTCCCGGTGGTCATCGAGTCCGGGTCCGGTGCGTGGGTCCGGGGCATCGACGGAGTCGACTACCTCGATGTCCTGGCCGGATACTCGGCGCTGAACTTCGGGCATGCGCACCCCGAACTGGTCGAGATCGCGCGTGAACAGATCGGTCGGCTCACCCTGACCAGTCGCGCGTTCCAGCACGACCGGTTCGCGCAGTTCTGCGCCGACGTCGCGCGGCTGTGCCGCAAGGATGCGGTCCTGCCGATGAACACGGGCGCCGAGGCGGTGGAGACCGCACTGAAACTGGCCCGCAAGTGGGGATACGACGTCAAGGGCGTGCCGCACGATCGCGCCGAGATCATCACCTGTTCGGGGAACTTCCACGGCCGCACGATCGGCGTCGTCGGGTTCTCGTCGGATCCGGATGCCAGGGACGGTTTCGGGCCGTTCCCGCCGGGGTTCCCGTCCGTCGAGTACGGCAGTGTCGATGCGGTGGCGGATGCGATCACCGAGAACACCGTCGCCATACTCGTCGAGCCGATCCAGGGGGAGGCGGGCGTGCTGGTGCCGCCGGACGGATACCTGGCCGGTGTGCGTCGGCTGTGCGACGCCCGCGGCATCCTGATGCTCGCCGACGAGATCCAGAGCGGCCTGGGCCGGACGGGGGAGACGTTCGCGTGCGATCACGAGGGGGTTGTCCCTGACGTTTACATCCTCGGCAAGGCGCTCGGCGGTGGACTGGTCCCGGTGTCCGCGGTGGTCGCCGACCGCGACGTCATGGATGTCATCCACCCCGGTCAGCACGGCAGCACGTTCGGCGGGAACGCGCTCGCCTGCGCCGTGGGAAGCGGTGTCGTGCGGTTGCTCGAGACCGGTGACTACCAGCGGCGCAGCCGTGAGCTCGGGCGACATCTGCACGCGCTGCTCGCGGACCTGCCGGGGGACTGCGTCGCCGAGGTCCGGGGCCGTGGCCTGTGGGCCGGCGTCCAGCTGGCGTCCGGGCAGCCGTCGGCACGGGTGATCTGCGAGCGGCTGCTGGCCCGGAGGGTGCTGGCGAAGGACGCACACGAGGGCACGATCCGGATCGCGCCGCCGCTCGTCATCTCGCGTGAGGACGTGACCTGGGCGGTCGAGAAGCTGGCCGACGCCCTCGCCGAGTAACGGCACTTTGACCCTGGTCGGTCCCAGCCGGTATCGTTCTACGTCGGTGTGCCGTCTCTTACCGTGCCTTCGAGCGCGGGGAGGGGTGGTTCTCGGGTCTCAACTGGCCGCCGAGAACCATCAGCGCAGCACACTCGGCCAGCAGCAGAAACGAACAGACGAGGAAGTTCTGTGCCTACGTATTCCCCGAAGGCCGGAGACGTGACCCGTACCTGGCACGTCATCGACGCCACAGACGTGGTGCTCGGTCGCCTTGCCGTGCAGGCAGCAAACCTGCTCCGCGGCAAGCACAAGCCCACCTTTGCACCGCACGTTGACGGCGGCGACTTCGTCGTCATCATCAATGCCGACAAGGTTGCCATCAGCGGCAACAAGCGTACGGACAAGTTCCTGTACCACCACTCCGGACACCCGGGTGGCCTCAAGTCCCGTTCGGTCGGCGAGGTTCTCGAGAAGAACCCCGATCGCCTGGTGGAGAAGGCCGTCACCGGCATGCTCCCGAAGAACAAGCTGGGCCGCGCCATCGCGGGCAAGCTGAAGGTCTACGCAGGCCCGACCCACCCCCACACCGCGCAGCAGCCGGTGCCGTTCGAGATCAAGCAGGTCGCCCAGTGAGCAACGAAGACTTCAACGAGGCCGTCGAGGCTGTCGAGGCCGTGGCAGACGACGTCTCGGAGTACACCACCGAGACCGAGGTCGTCGAGTCGTACGAGGCTGCTCCGCAGGCCCCGATCGTCATCGATCGTCCGGTCCAGACCGTCGGTCGCCGTAAGGAGGCGGTCGTCCGCGTCCGCCTGACCCCCGGCACCGGTGAGTTCAAGCTGAACGGCCGCACCCTCGAGGATTACTTCCCGAACAAGGTGCACCAGCAGCTGATCAAGGCTCCGCTGGTCATGGTCGAGCGCACGGAGTCGTTCGACATCACCGCTCTCCTGACCGGTGGCGGCCCCTCGGGCCAGGCAGGCGCCCTGCGTCTCGCCATCGCCCGCGCTCTGATCGAGGTCACCGCCGAGGATCGCCCCGCGCTCAAGCGTGCCGGCTTCCTGACGCGTGACGCTCGCGCCGTCGAGCGCAAGAAGTACGGCCTGAAGAAGGCCCGTAAGGCATCTCAGTACTCCAAGCGCTGATGTGTCGCCGGAGCCGGCATTCGTGTCGGCTCCGGCACCTGTTCGATCACGAGAGCAGGCGTTCGTAGAGTTCTTCGCTACCGGACGCCTGCTTTTGTGCTTTACCTGGATACTCACCCGGATTGCTCAACCGGAATGCGAGGGATCGGTTCTATGGGTCGTATGTTCGGCACGGACGGCGTGCGCGGCTTGGCGAATGCCGAGTTGACCGCGGAGTTGGCACTGAAGGTGGCCGCGGCCGCGGCCGAGGTGCTCGCACCGCCGGGATCCGAGTCGGCCCGGCCCGTGGCCGTGGTCGGTCGTGATCCGCGGGCGAGTGGCGAGATGCTCGAGGCGGCCGTGACGGCCGGACTCACCGCGGCCGGCGTCGACGTCGTCCTGGTCGGCATCCTGCCCACACCGGCGGTGGCGTACCTGACCGGCGCCTACGGGGCGGCGCTGGGCGTGATGATCTCCGCGTCGCACAACCCCATGCCCGACAACGGCATCAAGATCTTCGCGGCGGGCGGGCACAAGCTCGACGACGAGGCGGAGGACCGGATCGAGGCCGCGATCGCCGCGGGACCCGCGCGACGTCCCACCGGTGCCGGTATCGGGCGTGTCGACGTCGCCTTCGACGCGACGAGTCGATACCTGGCCCACCTGACGAGTGCCCTCGACACTCGGCTCGACGGGCTCACCGTTGTCGTCGACTGCGCGCACGGCGCCGCGTCGACGGTTGCGCCCGATGCCTACCGGAACGCCGGTGCGACGGTGATCGCGATCAATGCCGATCCGGACGGGCTCAACATCAACGACGGCTGCGGGTCGACGCATCTCGAGGCGCTGCAACGTGCCGTCGTCGAGCACGGCGCGGATATCGGTCTGGCGCACGACGGCGACGCCGACCGCTGCCTCGCGATCGACGCGACCGGTGCGGTCGTGGATGGCGACGCGATCATGACGGTCCTGGCGATCGCGATGCGCGACGCCGGTGAACTCGTCGACAACACTCTTGTCGCGACGGTGATGAGCAACCTGGGCCTCCACATCGCGATGCGCGAGGCCGGGATTGCGTTGCGCACCACCGCGGTCGGTGACCGGTATGTGCTCGAGGAACTGCGCTCGGGCGGGTTCAGCCTGGGCGGTGAACAGTCGGGCCACGTCGTGCTTCCCCGCTACGGCACCACGGGTGACGGCGTGCTCACCGGTCTGCGGCTGATGGCACGGATGGCCGACACCGGTGCGTCGATCGCCGATCTGGCGGGCGCGATGACCGCGCTGCCGCAGGTGTTGGTCAACGTCCGGGTCGCTGACAAGTCCGCTGTCGCGGCCGCGCCGCAGGTCCGGTCGGCGGTGAGCGAGGCGGAAGCGGAACTCGGCGACACCGGCCGGGTGCTGCTGCGTCCCTCCGGCACCGAGCAGTTGGTGCGGGTCATGGTCGAGGCGGCCGATCTCGAGATGGCGCAGCGCATCGCGGAGACGCTGGCGGAGAAGGTGGCGTCCGCCTAGCGCACCTGGCCCACCGAACCCGCACACCTAGCGGAACCGCGGGCCGCGCCGCTGCGTCGAACAGGACGAAGGATCCGAATCGACAGGCACCGACAGGTGC
This sequence comes from Rhodococcus sp. TAF43, assembly GCF_052113525.1. NCBI lineage: Bacteria > Bacillati > Actinomycetota > Actinomycetes > Mycobacteriales > Nocardiaceae > Rhodococcus > Rhodococcus sp. TAF43. Next base: position 2,374 of record NZ_JBFRDL010000059.1, on the reverse strand, counting down.
GGAAGGCGGAACCGATGGCGGACGTGGTCGCGATCGACGTTGCGGGGGTGCGGGCGACGGCGCAGGCGTTGCAGGCGGGAGCGGAGCTGCTGACCGGGGTCTCCCGGACGGTGAGCGAGTGCGGTTTCGGCTCCTCCGATGCCGGTACGACTGACACCGCTCGTGAGCAGGCCGTACGGGACGGCTATGCGCGGCTCGCGCGGGCTATCGGCGCGTGGGCTGCCGGTTCGGCCGATGGCGCCCGTGCTCTCCGTGGTACCTCCGACGCGTACGAACGTCAGGAGTCGGCGAACGTCGTCGCGTTGGGTGGGCGGTAGTGGACGCGATCCTCGATGCCGGCGCAAGCGGTCTGCAGTACTTCGCGGTGTTCCTGCCCCGCGCCGGCCTCGTCGCGGACGGCACAGGCACCGGTGAGCTGTCGGCGACCCCCGAACAGGTCGAGGCGCGTTACTTCGAACAACGGGGCATCGACCTGACCGCGCTCGACGCCGACATCGAGACGATCGGGCGGATCACCTGCAGTCTGGATCGGACGTTCGACGATCAGACCCGGGCGGTGCGGGCTCTGCCGGAGGCATGGCAGGGGCCCGACGCCGAGCTGGCCTGTCGGCATCTGTCCGGCAATCTCGAGCGGGCGGATCGGTTGCGGAGCTCCGCACATGACGTCCGGACCGCGCTGGTGGTTGCCGAACGCGAGCTGCGCGAGGTCGTGACCCGGAAGTCGGAGTGGGTGCGCGATCGGGACGCGTCGCAGCTCGGCGGGCGTACCGTCGCCGAGATCGACACGATGCTCGGGACGTCCGGATACCTGTCCGGTGGCGCTTCGGCCGGTGTCGGACCGTTCGAGGAGTCGTGCCGCGAATGGCTCGCCGGGGTCTTCCTGCCGCACGTTCGGGACACGCTGCGCGAGTTCACCGCGCTCTGTGACGCGACGGAGACGGCGGTCGACGACATCTACTGCACGCTCGCCCGCGTCTTCGCCCAGATCGACGACAGCGCCTTTCCCGCCCCCGGCACGCTCGCGGTGGACTGTCGGACGCGCACCCCGGTCGCGACGGCGCAGTGCAGCGCCGCGCCCGTGCAGGCGTCGGCAGCGACGGCTGCGACACCAGCGCCAGCGCCGACATCCGTGACCGCGGTGCCGTCAGCGACACCAGCGACGGCGCTGACACCGGTGACGGCAGAGTCGAGCCTGAGCGGTCTCGAACGTCCGCCCGTGCAACCCGGCGCCACATTGCACGGGTCGCTGGCGCTCGACGGCGCAGTCCGCGCGGTGGGCGCCGTTGTCGGGATGGTGGCGGATGTTGCGCTCGACATCGTCGACGGCCTCGTTCGCGTGGCGGCGGAATCGACGCTGTCGGGCGGCAGTCTCGATCTCGAATCGGAGCGGGGCTGTGACTGCGACTGCGCATGCGACTGTGCCCGGCCAGCCGAGGCGGCACCCGCGCCGGAGGCGCCGGCCACCGAGCCGCCGCCCGCTCCCGAACCGGCACCCGCCCCAGAACCGTCGGTGACCCCGGTACCCGACTGCCCGGAGGACGAGGCGCCGGTTGTGGACGAGCCGGTGGAACAGCCCGCACCGCAGGCACCCCCGGTGGAGGAAGCGCCGGCCGACTACTGCGCTCCCGCGCCGGAACCGGCGGCGGGATCGGAGGTCGGGTCGACGGGCGCTCCGGCCGCGCATTCGGTCGTCGGAGCACCGCCGGGGTCGCCGCGCCGCCGGGCGGAGGAACCGGCGATCGCCGAGATGGGATCGCAGCCGTTGCCCGGTGAGGAGACCGGCGCCGTGCTCGCGGAAGCCGGTCCGCTGTGAGCTAGCGGCCGAGAAGCTGCCCGATCTGGGCGCTCGCGTGGTGCGCGGCGGCATCGCGGGCGTCGAGCGTGTCGTCGATCTCGACGCGCACGGCCGGATGGGTGCCGGGGAAGTGCGCGTCGGCGTCGGCGAACGAGGCGTAGGCCTTGTCGCCGGTGAGGTGGTGCAGCAGGAACCCGGTCACGAGCGCCCGCGTCACGTGCTGGGTGCGGCGCTCGGACCCGCCGACGCCGAGGAAACCGAGGAGTCGCCGCCCCTCGACGACGCCGGCGCTCGAACCCTTGTCGACGACCCGCAGCAGGCTCTCGCCCTTCCACGCGTCGGCGAGGGCCAGCGCGTCGCTGTTCAGGGAGTCGACGTCGTTCGCCCCGGCGAGGACGAGTCCCGGCACGTCGATCTGCGCGGCCGCGACCGTCGCGGACGGTGCGGTGGGGGCGGGGAACAGTGCGGCGACGGCCTTGACGCGGGCCGTCCGGGCCGCCGCGAGTACGGCCACACCGGCACCCATGCCGTGTCCGGCGAAGGCCAGGCGCTCGGGGTGGACGCTGATCCGACCGGGAC
>NZ_JBFRDL010000058.1:0-27509 GCF_052113525.1 Rhodococcus sp. TAF43 | reverse complement strand
CTCGTCGGGATGCTCCTGCACCAGTCGCTGCAGGCTGTCGGTGACCTTCGCAGTGAACTCCGGGTCGTCGACCGTCTTTCCCTCGGGGGCGGTGTACATCGCCACGACGTCACCGGTGGCATCCCGGCCGAACGTGCCGTCCGCCAGTCTCGCCGCAGCCACGGACTCCGAGCCGGGATCGTCCAGCCCGCTCTGACTCAGGTGCGCACCCAGACCGGAACCGTAGGCGCCCAGCGCCAACAGTCCGGCCACCATCACCGCGATGACGGTGAAACGGGCCCGGTAGACCAGATCCCCCCAGCGAGCAAACACCTATGGACTCCTCAGCCCCCGACGAGCAGCGCGGATAGTGGACGGCGGAGGCTGTGACCAGTCGCCGCCGTGGAGCACAGGCCTTCACATTACGGGCCGCCACCGCGTCATACGTTCATGATCGATTTCGCCGCGAGGCGATCGCGTCGGGCCGGACCGACCCACCCCGTCACACAGCCCCGCAGACGCAGGTTAGGCTCACCTTCTCCGATCTCGTCGATCCCGAAGGAGTTCCCCGGTGTTCGCTCTCACCACCCGCCGCAAGGTTGCGACGGTCGTCGCCGCCCTGAGCGCGACGGCACTGCTCGCGTCCTGCTCGTCGTCGACCGACAGCGATTCCACGACCACGGCCTCCGACGGTGCCTTCCCCGTCACGATCGCGAACACGTTCGGAGAGACCACGATCGAGTCGACCCCCGAGCGGATCGTCACGCTCGGCTGGAACGCCGAGGACGTCGTCTACGCGCTCGGCGGCACCCCGGTGGGCATGCCGAAGAACTCCTACGGCGCCGACGAGAACGGTGTCATGCCGTGGCTGTCGGACAAGTACGACCCCCGCGAGACCACCCTGCTCGACGCCACGTCCTCCACGCCCGTCGAGGCAATCGCCGCCCTGTCACCCGACGCGATCATGACACCGTACGAGGGCTTCGACGAGGCCACCTACGGCCAACTGTCGTCCGTCGCACCGACGGTCGCCTATCCCGGCAAGGCGTGGCAGACCACGTGGCAGGACCAGACCACGCTGATCGGTCAGGCGATGGGCAAGTCCGACGAGGCGACCAAGCTCATCGACGGCATGAACACGATGCTCGCCGACACCGCCGCCGCGCACCCCGAGTTCGCCGGCAAGACCCTGTCGGTGATCAACCTCGACACCACCAACGGTCAGGTCAACGTCTACAAGCCGACGGACCCCCGCGTGCAGGTCCTCACCCAACTCGGGTTCGTGAACTCCCCGGGCGTCGAGAAGCTCGCGGCCGAGAGCGATCCGGACAGCTTCTTCGCCACCATCTCCGCCGAACGCATCACCGAGGTCGACGCGGACGTCGTGGTCGTGTTCGTGCCGGACGAGGGAGAGGCCACGAAGAACCCCACGTACAACTCGCTCGGCGCCGTCCAGCGCGGCAGCGCGGTGCCCCTGCCCGACACCCAGGTGGTTGCGGGCCTCAGCCGGACGGGCGTCCTCGCGACACCGTGGGTGATCGACCGGATCGCCCCGCAGCTGTCGGAGGCCGCGAAGCGGGTTGCGTGACGACTTCGCGTTCGGAGCCGGGCTCGTCCGCGACCGCGGTCAGGAACCGAAGATGCGTCCGAAGGCTTCGAGAAATGCGACAGGCCCCAGGGAGAACATGTAGCTGCTCCCGGTGAACATGGCATCGATCACGTCGGTCACCTCCTCCCGTTCTCGCGGCGTGCGCTGCTCATTCGGCGAAGTTCTGTTCGATCCAGTCGATGGTCTGCATCCCGAACAGGTCAGTGCCCCACCCGTAGAGGTCGGTGAGCATCCGCACCATGCTGCAGTCACTCGGCGCGTACGTCACGTCGGTTCCCCCGGCCCGATACTTGTCGGCGAGTTCCCGTGAGTCCTTTGCCGGCACAAGGGACATCGGTGAGTCGTCCTTGGCGCACGACGTGATGAGAACCTTCGACTTCGGAGCCTCGGTCCCGAGCAGGTTGTCGTCGTAGACGTGCTGGAACGCGGGAATGTCGGCCGGGTTCTGCCCACCGACGAAGAGCGTCTCCAATGGAACGAACGGCGCCGTGAAGTACGCGGGCGTCTGGCACTGCGTTCGATACACGTGGGCCAGCGCCCTGCCGACGGGGTTCAGCTTCTCGTCGATCCGCATCTCGGGGTACTTCGGCTCCAGACCGAGCAACGTGGCGAAGGCGAACCCGGAGCCGATCGAACCGTCGGCGGTGCGCATGAAGTTCCGCGTGTTGACCACCATGCCCTCGAGGACGGCGGACCGGACGTTCAACTCCGGGGCGTACTGCGCCTGCGCCTCGGCGGCGAAGCCTGCGCCGACTCCGCCTCCCGCAATACCGAACAGAGAGATCGGGGCGTGTGCGCTGAGCCCCGTGCTCGGGGCCGATACGGCGGCACGAATGGCGTCGAGTTGGGCGTGGCCGGCGTACTTTCCGGCGAAGACGCCGTGCGGGTCGGGGTCGCCGTCGTTGCCGACGTCGGAGATGACCACCGCGTAGCCCTTGCCGAACATCAATGCCAGCGGTCCGAGCGCGGACCAGGCGGCGCCGTCGAGCGGATTCCCGCCGGTCCACTGGGTGCTCGGATGACAGTAGGCGCCGACGCTGTCGTTGGCCTCCTGGTAGCTGATCACCTTCTTCTCCGCTGCGGGCGTGCCGTCGACGGGGATCATCACGATGCCGGTGCTGACCTCGGGCGTGGTTCCGTCGAGTCCGGTCGTCACGTACATCATCTTGTAGGCGTCGATCCTGCCCGGCTTGTAGCCGAGGAACATCATGTCGACCGGCTTGATCTTGAGCACGGTGCCCGGGCGCTCCGCCCCGGTCAGTGGTGGTTCGTCGTAGAAGGAGTCGCGCGACGTCAGCGCCTTGAACGACTCGACTCGCGATGCAGCCGTCCCGGCGTCGAGCGCGCCGACGACGAATCCGTTGAACACCTCGTCGAGGCGCGGCGTCCGCACGTCGGACTGGCCGCCGCCCGACGACGACCCGTCAGCCGACAGCGACCCGCCGGCCGACGACGACCCGTCAGCCGATTGGGCGGACGCGCCGACCGGGGCGACCATGATCGCGGCGGTGGCCACCGCCGCGTAGGACAGGATTCGTGTGGCTGCGGAGAGCCTGTGGCCCCGAGTCGCATTGACTGTCATCAGGACACCGTCACTTCCGTGTTCTGCAGGGCGGCCAGCATGATCTGGGGAATGTTGAGCAGCGGTCGATGCGTTTCGAGTTGCGTCTCGTAGGGCACACGTAGCTCGGATTCGAGCTGCGGCCAGTTGTTCTCGACCATGTCCTTGTACTTCGGGAGGAGCTGGGTGGTGATGTAGTCCCATCGCTCGTCGTAGACGGACCAGTTCCACGCCGGGAGCGGACTGGTCAGGGTAGCGGTGCGCCCATCGGGCAGGCGCGAGCTGACTTCGATGGGACGGAACGAGCGTGGCGGCAGTACCCCGGCAACCGACGGCGACCCCGCCACGGTGGACAGGTACGTGATCGCCTGGCCGACGGTGTCCTTGTAGTTGCGAACGGTGTCCCACTGTTCCCGGATGATCACACCTTGTTCCCGCTGCAACAGCGCACCGTTGCCGCGCGCGATCCGGTCCGGATCCTGCGACGCGACATCACGCCACGCGGTCATGATGTCGTCACCGAACAGCCCCGCACGTTGCATCTCTTCGAGGGCGGGGAGCCCACCGGTGACGTAGGCGCGATGCATGGGCATCAGGTCGGAGAAGATGTTCTTCTGCATCACCATGATCATTCCGAGGATGAAATGCAGGTCCTCGCTGGTGATTTCGCTTCCAGCCTCGGCCAGCGCCCGCAGTCCGTCCGGGAGCGAGTCGACGATGTCCGGGCCGGCGACGCCGGTGGCGGCCTCGACCACGGCCCGGGCGGACTGCTGAATCGGCGGGAGGTCGTAGGCGTTCGTCATGAGTTCGAAGTCGATCAGCCCGCCGCCGAAGTCGGCGCCGACCATGCCGCCCATGCCCGCCCACTGCAGTTCGCGGCGCTCCAGCTGCAAGTCCTCGTAGAGGCGGTACGACCTGATCAGGTTGTCCCGGTTCACCGCCACCCCGGCACGCGGATCCCACGCGGCCAGGTCGATCCCCGCGGTGTCGGTGGCCTCCACCAGCCAGTATTGGAAGAGCAATGCCTGATACTCGTGCGGTGCGGCGCCRCTCGCGCGGGCCTCGCCCAGAAGTCGGCTGAGCGTGGCGCGGTCGGTGGGCAGCGCCGGATTGACCCCGCCGGGGCCGTGCGCCGCGTCCCGATTGCTCATCGGCAGATTCAGATAGTGGTCGACGTCCGTTTCGGACGCCGCGGCCGGTGTCGACGCCACACCCCCGACCGCCACGGTCGTCGCGACCAGGACCCCGACCACGCCCGCGACGGACGCGCGCAGGGTCCAGCGCCCCTTCAATCCAGCACTCATGTCGCCCCCCAGGGCTCACTCGGAAATGGCCACCCCGACATGCTCGATCTACGCAGACAATACTTACCGACCGGTTCGAATCATCGGAAATCGTCGATACGACCCACCAAAACTCCTGGATAGCGACAAATGGGATGACTACCCCATTTCAGAACATCGGACCCACGGTGACCCCATTCGATCACCGTCACGCACATCATTGATCAATCTCGAGGAAACCCGTCGGCGTTCTCTTTTCCAGAAATCAGAACGCGTCCCGGCAGTGATCCGAGATGCCGGAATCCAGGACACACGCCCGCCCTGGCGGCCCCTCAGCGGGCGGCGGGGAAGGTCCTCGCTGCCCCGGATCATCTGTCGCCTGCGCGGTTTCCTCCTTTGGCCGAGGTACGTATGGCGCTCGGACGCCTACCCCAGGCACGGAGGTATGCGTCCGAAAACGCTCCGGTATTGGTGTACCCGACCCGCCGGGCGACCTCCGAAACGGTGAGTCGGTGGTTACGCAACAGGTCGTCGGCGACGGACATTCTCAGTCGGGTGAGATATTCGGTCGGCAATTCCCCTGTTGCAGAATGAAATCTGCGCGTCAGCGTGCGCGGGCTCATCGAGAAGTGCGCGGCGAGCCGGGAAAGCTGGACCGGGTGATCGTAGTGAGTCTCGAGCCACAGTTGGACGTCGAGGATATCGGCGTGCCCGTGGTATCTGGCGGCATCGAATTCAACCTGAGTGACGCGATACGAACGGTGGAAATCGACGAGATAGTCGTCGGCGACGGACGCGGCAACACGCGGCCCGTGCAGTCGCTCGATCAGGGACACTGCCAAGTCGGCTCCGGAGTTGATCCCCTGCGCGCAGAACACCCCGCCGGCGGCGGTGAGCGCGCGCGTCGGCTCCAGATTGACGGCAGGAAAATGCTCGACGAAGGCCGCAGCTGCCTGCGGATACGTTGTCGCAAGGCGCCCATCCAGAATGCCCGCCGATGCGACCAATGTGGTGGCGGTCCCCGCGGCGCCGATCAATGATCCCGCGTCGTGTGCTCGGGCGAGCCACGACTCGATCGCCGCCGTCTGTGGACCGGGCCAGCCCCACACCCCTGCAACCCACACCAGATCGACGGTGTCCTGCAGATCGTCGATGCCGCAATCGGCGTCGATGTAGGTGTTGCCGCCGCAGCAAATTGGTTCGCCGTCCGTGGAAGCGATGAGAACTCGGTGCGGACCGGCGGGGGCGATGAGCGTGGCAGCCCAGAAGAGATCCTTCGCCAAAGCGATGCTCATCGCGACCGCTCTGGGCGGACAGAGGATGACCACCGTTGTCTCTTGCGCCGATTCTTCTGTCTGTTTCACCGATAGATTTGGCTCCATAGTCTTCGTAACGTACTCAACATGACATCGACATGGATCGCCGAAAATGCAATCWAGGCCGGCGGCAGCAGCGAGGCATCCCAGCCGAATCACCACAAATTCCGCGGCGAGTACGCGCGATTCCAAGAGAAGATGGAAGAGAACTTCTGGAATCGCCAGGGCGAGATGCTGCATACCCTCCGCCAGTATTTCCCGGCGGAGCAGTTGGAGAGCATCGCGGGCGAGCTCGATCAGGCCGGCGCGACGCTCGCTGCAGTGCAGCCGGCGGCGAACGCCAACGATTCGCGCATGAACTACCCCATCCACGAGCCCTATGACGGCATCGGGCGTCGCATCGACGAGGTGCGCCACCATGGCGGATACGCGAAGGTCGGCGATGCCATCTACGGCAGCGACATCGTGCGCCGGCTCACCGAACGCGGCGGCCTGAAGGAGGGCTTCGCCTTCTACTTCCTCGCCAGCATGCTCGGCGAAGCCGGTCACAATTGCCCGGTCATCTGCAACTTCGAGACCGCCCGCCTACTGGAGAAGCACCCGGAAATCCCCTTCGCCCAGGAGTGGATCGGGAAACTCCTCACGCCCAACTACCGCGACAACCTCACCGCCTCGCAGTTCCTGACCGAAGTGACCGGAGGATCCGACGTGGGCGCCAACGCGACCATCGCGGAGCGTGACGAGGCCGGCGAGTGGCGGATCACCGGCGAGAAGTGGTTCACCTCCAATGCCGATGCCGACTTGAACATCATCACCGCCCGGTACGACACCGACCGCCCCGGCACCAAGGGCTTGTCGGTGTTCCTGGTCCCGCGCACGTTGCCGGACGGCTCGCACAACTCGTACACGCTGCGCCGCCTGAAGGACAAGCTCGGTACGCGCGCGCTCGCCACCGCGGAAATCGACTACCGCGGAGCCTGGGCCATTCCGCTGAGCGACGACGCCGAACGCGGCTTCAACCTCGTCATGAGCAATTTCATCCATCTCTCCCGAATGGCGCTGTCCGTCGCTGTGATCGCAATGTCGACACGGGCGTACGACATCGCCAAGATGTACGCGCAGGAACGCTCGGTTTTCGGCCGGACCGTCATCGACCATGCCGTCAACAGGGAGAACCTGGCCCTGATGCGCTCGCACACCCTCACGATGCAGGCCGGGCTGTGGCAGCTGATCGATCTGCAGGACCAGGTCGACCTCGGCGTTGTCGATGACACCGCATCGACCCGCTACATCCGCCTGATGTCCAGCGCGGTCAAGGCGGTCTCCGGTGAGGCAGCCGTCGATCATTGCCACCATGCGCTCGACACGTTCTCCGGGAACGGCACCATCGAGACCTTCTCCCCCATCCCGCGCCTGCTCCGCGACGCGATCACCCAGGAGAACTGGGAGGGCGCCCACAACGCGATCCGCGCCCAGATCATGCGCGACATCCTGCGCTACGACGTCGATGACGCATACCTCGTCGTCATGCGTCGTTTCGCCGGCAAGATGGCGTCGCTCGAGGACGCCTCGATGGTGGCCGACCGTCTCGACCGCATCGAGGATGCGGTGAAGGTGATCCGGGCGTCGGAGGACGACGACGAGCGCCACATGCTCGTGACCTGGCTGATCCGCGACATGGTCAATGTCGCCGGCTGGGCGGCGCTGCTCTCCGAGGCCCGCGACCAGGAGGAGCGGGACGGTGGCTCCGTAAAGCGCCATGCGGCGAACCTCTTCCGGATGCGGTACCTCGAGGAAGGTCGGCCCACCTACTCCCAGGCAGAGCGGATCGCGATCGACGGGGTGATCGAATGGACCCGATGACCATGCCGGACATCCCGGCAACGCTCGCCGCACTCGCCGTCAGCGGCGCGCGGCACCGCGGCTTCCCAGCGTTCCGCCACCGCGGGCCGGAGGGTCTCGGCGGCGACTGGCACGACGTGAGTTACCTCGAGGCCGACGAGCTCATCCAGCGCACCGGGGCCGGGTTGGTCGCGATGGGGGTCGCCCCCGGCGACCGCATTGCGATCTTTGCGGATTCGCAAACCGCCTGGACCGTCGCAGATATGGCGATCTTCGCGGCCGGGGCGGCGACGGTCCCCGTCTTCTCCACCAGCACCGCGGCCGAGGTCGATTGGGTGCTGCGAGACAGCGGGACCCGTCTGGTGTTCGTCGACAACACCGCCACCGCGGAGATGGTGGACTCGCTCGGCCTGGGCGTGACCATCATCGGCCTGCACCCGGGATTGGTCGAGGAGTCGATCGGGGATGTAGCTGCCCGCGGCGACAATGCCGCCCACCGGGCGGAGTTGCTGGCGCGCGCGGCGGCGGTGACGCCGGATGATGTCGCCAGCGTTGTCTACACCTCGGGAACGACGAGCAAGTCGAAGGGTTGCACGCTCACCCACGACAACCTGCGGGGCGTCTACGCCGGCCTGCTCGCGTACAAGATGGTCCTGCCCGGCGAGACCGCTGCGGTGTTCCTCCCACAGGCCCACCTGTTCGCCCGCGTCGTCGTGTTGTGCTGCTACGCCTACGGCAGCACCGTCGCCTATGTCTCCAAAGACCCACAGCAGATGCTGGCGGATCTGGGCGAGATCAAGCCGCACTACATCCCGGCGGTGCCCCGGATCTTCGAGAAGCTGTACTCCGCCGTCCATGCCGACCCGACCCGATCGCACCAAGACCGCCTTGCGATGACCCGGGCGATGCTGGGCGGGCGGGTCCGGCAATTCAGCGCCGGCGGAGCGCCGATCGACTTGAAGATCCTGGAATTCTTCCATGAGGCGGGAGTCCCGGTCCTCGAGGGCTTCGGACTCACCGAAGGCGGCGGTGTGGTGACAAATTCTGCGACTGACGCCTTCAAGTTGGGTTCCGTCGGCCGCGCCCTTCCCGGATTCGAGATCAAGATCTCCCCAGAAGGAGAGCTCCTGGTCGGCGGTGTCGGCGTGTTCGCCGGCTACCAGAACAACCCGGAGGCCACCGCGGCGGCGCTGCGTGACGGGTGGCTGCACACCGGTGACCTCGGTTCGATCGACGAGGACGGCTATCTGACGATCACGGGGCGGATCAAGGATCTCATCATCACCTCGGGTGGGAAGAACATCGCGCCGACCCCGATCGAGCACGAACTCTCCCGGCACCCACTCGTCTCGCAGGCACTCGTCGTCGGCGACCGGCGCCCGTTCTGCTCGGTGCTGTTCACACTGTCCCCACCAGCGGTTGAGCACTACGAAGACCCCGAGCGCGAGATTGCGCAGATCGTCGACTCGGTGAACGAGACGCTACCGGGGTACTCGAGGATCCGACGATGGCAGATACTGCCCGAGGAACTCTCGATCGGTGCGGGCACGTTGACCGCCACACAGAAGATCCGCCGCAGCGCGGTCTCGGAGTGCTACGCGGATCTGATCGACGCGATGTACGCCAACGCGGGGAGACCGGTTGAGGTGCACTAGGTGTGAAGTCCAGGGAGGTTGGTCCGGACTCTGTCCGGTGAGTCGACCTGACAGGTGAAGGCCACCGGTTGTGAAGTGGAGCGGGCTGGGTTCCGCTTCACAACCCGGGGCGTTCGCGACTGAATTCAACGGCAGCAACAAAGTTCGCCGTGTCGGTCATCAACGAGCCACCGAACTGCAACAGATCGTCGTTCCGATTCTGCTCCACCAACGTCGTCGCATCCCACGTGAACACGGTCCGCTCTGCCACCGAACCGTCGCCGGCCAGACGGGACTTGGCAGTGCGGCGCCCCAGCGCGGCGTAGCTGTGCCGCCACCGCACCCGTCGGGCGTCGTCACCTCGGACAGCTGGTTGAACGCGTCGGCGCAACACCCGACCGGTGGTCGTCGATCTCGCGCCCTACGAGGGTTCGACAAGGCCACCTACGATCAGCTGTCCGCCGTCGCCTACCCCGACAAGGCGTGGCAGACCACTTGGCAGGACCAGACGAAGCTTCTTCGTCGACATCTCGGCCGAACACATCTCCGAGGTCGACGCCGACGTGGTCGTGGTGTTCGTGTCCGACACCGCCGAGGCCGAAAAGAGCCCCGCCCACGCCTCCCCCGGCGCGGTCAAGCGCGGCACCGCGGTGGCCCCCTGCCCGACACCAAGATCATCGCCGGTCTGCGCCGGACCAGCGTCCTGGCCACGCCGTGGGTGATCGACCAGCTCACCCCCGCAGCTGATGGAAGCGGCGAACAAGGTCGGGTAACACCCCGCGACTTCAACTGACCAGCGGCACATCGACAACCGGGCGCCCGATCAACCTAGGGTGCCGTCCCTCCGTCGGACATCCAGCGTTCGACACCCGGTTGAATAGCGTCGAGAACCTCCTCCTCCGCAAAGACATCCGTGCCGACGACCCGGTCGTCGAACGACCCGAACCCCCGAACAAGCTTCGCGCCCTCGAGAACAAGCGGAACGAAATGCCTGACCAACGAGTTCCCGTCGACAGACACCAGGCGAAGTCCTTCGATCACGCGCTCGAGTTCATCGATTGCGAACTCTGGGGGTAAGAGAAGGCAGACGGCTGAGCGGTCACGACTGACTTCAACGGCCGCACCAAGATTGACCGTGTCGGTCGTCAACCAGCCACCGAACTGCAGCCGGTCGTCGTTTCGATCCAACTGGAAGTCGTGCCGATCTCCGGGCGGCAGCACTGCTCCATCGTTCTCCCAACGCTTCCATAGTGATTCACGTTTCATCGTGAGAGCACCGAGTCGATTAAGGGGTGCAAGTGGCGGAGTTGCGCCGACAAGGACCAGGCGACCTGCCAAGACAGAGGGGGCAGCGTGGCTCAGAGCACTGGAGGCGACGGCAACCGCGGCGGGAATCGACCGCGATCCCTCTCGACGGACCTCGATACCGACAACACCGATTCGTGGACGTCGTTGAGCAAGATCTGCGAGAACAGGGACGGATTCGGCAGATTCCCGATTCAGTGAGATTCTCTCGCCAGTAGCCATCACGATCGCCGCTGCTCTCTTCTAGATCCCCGTCGGGTGCACCCGAGCACAGCCACCGACCACGCGAACCGATCGAGATGGCCTCGTTCAAGTCCTCCCGACAGAGCGCGACAACCAAACCCGGTATCTCCACCTCAATGTCCAACACCGCCCCGGAAGCGACCGGATCGTCTCCCATCCAGATGGCCTGGAAGTCACCCCTGACACTGGATACGTCGATTCGATCGCCTTGGATACCACCGGCTTTCACGGCCACCTGCATCACTGCTCGCCCCCTCGAAAGCGCGTCCCGAGAACGGGACGCACGCACCCGTAGATCACCAATCCCCTCCCGCCAATACAGCCGAGCAGTTAACGATCAGGAAATCAACCGAAACAATCCTTCGCTGTAATACTCAACTTTGGATCCACCCGACAACTCCGCGGCGATCTTGGAGGCGAGGATCCCTCACTCCCGGTCCAACCGCCGGATCGAAGCGACGGAATCGGGCTCGCGCCTAACCTCGGTCGACAACTGGATGATCGACTGATACCGACTGTTCCATGTCTCCAGATCTTGAGTAAGCGCATCCGAGATGCCCAGCGAAGCGAGACTGGCCGGACCCGACCCGATCATGGTGACAACGGGGCTCATGTAGTCCGCAGAAAGCCTCAAATACATCAATACACCGACATCCTTCAAGAAATCGACGGGTAATCCCTTCTATGCAAACAAGGCCGACTCGCCGATTTCTACGCGATCGCCGAGCACTACCCGAATATCTCCGACCTGGCTTCCCGAACTGAACTCGATCACCATTCCGATATTGCAGCCCTCCTCACGCACCTGAAGCGAGATCGCACCTTCTCGGTAAATACGAATACATTTGCCTTCCTGGTCGAGCTTGATTGAGACGGAACGCAGAACCGGATCCGCCACGAGCTGGAAGGTTGCTCCAAGGCGTGACCACGAGATCGAGACACCACCTGGGACGTCGCGGACTTCCTCGACCGCGATCAACTCGGATGGGATATCTTCCACCCTGGGCAGGTCGAATATCCTGAACACAGCGTCACTCACCACTCTCGAGACCTCGAATCAGGGTGCGGCGGGATGTTGCATGACCTGTCGATAGGCGCTGATCTTGGACACCCGTATCCAGCGCGCGAGAATCGTGCAGTCCGGAACAGGATTCGACCGAAACCTCAATAGATCGTCAGCGATACGATCAATCGACAGGTCGGCGATCATGGTGGTCTGCCATTCTCTGATCGAGAAACTCTCGATCCCATCGATCGCGAGTTCAACCTGAATGGTATTCACCCAGGTTGTCCACTTCTCCGGCGGGTCCTCCGGGAAACTCACTCAGATTGAAGCGGACCCCGACGGAGGAACCGTCCCGGCGCAGTCGGAACTCGTGAATATCCACCCCCGAGAGAGACGGGATCGTATCGCCGAATATTGACCGAATCACCACCGGATTCTCGAGGAGTCGCACCCAGTTCATCTCACGATCCTTCCATCAAAATTCCGAAGTTAATCCATAGCGGGCGGAATCCGGTTCCACATGCGGGGGCCAATCCCCCCGAGCGGCGAGGCCACGGTTCAAGGCATCACGGAAGGGCCAGGCCCTCCGTGTCTAGTGATTCATCTACCCCAAATTCACTGAAGTCGACGTACCCGGAGAGCGAGGAATCCGTCGCCGCAGGCAACTTTCCAAGTAGCGATTCGGTAACTTCGCTCCCATACTCATTCCGTGCATCCTCGGACGACAGCCACTCCCGCGCATGCGCGAGCACCTCCTGATAGCTTACTGCTCAGACTATTCGTTGAATCGCCTTCTCCAAGGAGTCTCGATCAACGTCACCATCTGACGCAAATCCTGTCATTTCCGATATCACGTCCACGAGAGGCAGCATGGATTCGTCCATCAAATCCACGGTCAGGAACTCAATCCGTTCAATAGCCCAGTCCGAGACCTCGTTCGCCGTGAGCCGATTCTCCGCGTACCCTTCGAGTTGTTCACGCACTTCTTCAACCAGCGACTGTTTACGAAACTCCCTCCCGAAGGAAGAGATGGCTTCTTCCTTACCATCCAACAGGTCTTCGTAATACGAGGGGTTTGAGACCATTTCAGCGAAACCGATCGTCACACGAACAGTCGGATCCCCCGTCCACAGTTTCGGAACGTTTCGAGAGACCGCCGCCGACCATCCTGTCGGCAATTCGGGATGGACCAAGTCGAACAACTCGATCGGTAACCAGTGACCTGTGCCGGTATCGGTCACCGTCAGAAGGAAGCTATGAGGGAGCCACGACATCAGTCCCAGGACAACGTACGTCTTCCCCACCGTCAGGAGCTGGCCCAACCCATTTGAACGTAGATAGATGGTGTTGTCCACCATCGTGGCCGTGTCGACGTTTACACACTTTGCAAGCATGAGGACCTAATATCTTCCATATCGAAACACTGGGTCATTTGCGAATTTAAAGTCGTCGAATTGCCCCGTAATATTGTTTCCTGTATAGTGAATCTCCACACCTTGTACGTTCTGAACCCATTTCCCCCAACCATCCTCGCTTGGCCAACGTCTGTCACCCAGGGTAATCGGAAGCTCAAGTCCGGACTCGGGACTGGACCGCGCCGCTGTCATCGCCAATTGCTCATGAAGATCGAACGGTGCGGTCCTTCCAGTCGACCCATGACCGGCCAACGACGGAGCACTGTCAGGAAGCCCCGGAAGGTCTGTGGCATTCGTTTGATCACCGGTCCGGCACGGTGTCAGGCCCAGCGGATCCGACCACACCGTCGGGTTGTGCGGGTAACTGTTCGGATTCGGTGACGGCGCGAGCCCCAGCGGATCCGTCGTCGCGTAGCGCGCAGTAACCGGGTCGTAGTAGCGGTGCAGGTTGTAATGCAGGCCGGTCTCGTTGTCGAAGTACTGGCCGGGGAACCGGATCGGAGTGTCGGCGGCGCCGGTCCAGGACGTGCTCCCCCACAACGACATCGCGGACCGCCCCGCGACGTCGGCCGTCGCCGGATCGACCAGTTCGGTCGGCGTGCCGACGAGGTCGGTGACGATCGCGTAGAACTCGGCATCCACCGAGACCTGATCCGCCAGATCCACCGCCGGCACCGAGGCCTGCGTCAGCGGCGTGTGCGTTCCCGGCTGATAGGTCCACCGGGTGACACGATCGGACGTGGACTGCTCCACCAACGTCGTTGCATCCCAGGTGAACACAGTCCGCTCCGCCACCGACCCGTCCGCGGCCAGACGGGACTTGACGGTGCGCCGCCCCAGGGCGTCGTAGCTGTACCGCCATCGCGTCCCGTCGGGCGTCGTCACCTCGACCAACTGGTCGAACGCGTCGTACCGGTACTGCCACACATCCGGTTTGCGCGACAGTCTGGTCGTGACCTTGCGGATCAGCCTGCCGGCGTCGTCGTAGTGGAACTGAGTGCGGCCGTCGCGCACCAGCAGCGTCCCGTGGTACTCGCGTCGGCCCGCGTCATCCCGCTCCGCCGTGGCAGTCTGCGTCACGATGTTGCTCAGCGCGTCGTACGCGTACCGCTCCACCGCCGTGCCGTCGTCGACCACGGACGTGATGCGGCCCGCCGCATCCAGCTCGAACTGCCGGCGCAACACCCGATCGGTGGTCGTCGTCTGTCCGGCCAGATAGCCGTCCGGACGGTAGTCGAACACGTCGGACCGCAGCACCCGCGAAGCGGAGGCCGGACCGGAATCGAAACTCAAGCTCAGCGACGACGCCGGATGCGCCACCGCCTCCTGCATGGTGAGCCGCCCGCGCGAATCGTGGCCGCGGGTGATCCCCAACTCTCCCGCTCTCCACCCGGTGACCGCGCCGCGCGCGTCGTAGGTGAGACCGATCGAGTGCCCGTCGACCGCCACCGAAGCGACGAGGCCCGCCGCATTCCAGCGCCACCCGGTGACACCTCCGGTGTGTGAACGCCGCTCGACGCGCCGCCCGAACGGATCGTGGTCGAAGCGCAGTTCGCCCGCTCCGTCGATGCTCTGCCGCGCCAACTGCCCCGCAGCCGTGTACTCGAACTCGACCGTATGGATCGGATCCCCGCCGATGCCACTGACTGCCGACAGCGTCCGTCCGGCCAGATCGTGGGTGTAGCGCCGGAACTCGCCGGTGTCGGCGGTGACGTCGAGCAGGCGGCCCAGGATGTCGTGCGAGTGGTGGCGCGTCACGCCGGTCGCGGACGTCACCGTTGCGACTCGTCCCGCGACATCGTGCGTGTATGCGGTTCGGGCACCGTTGAAATCGGATTCGGCGACCAGACGCCCGTCCGCGTCGTACTCGTACCACCAGGTCTGGCCGAGCGGGTTCGTGACCGCCGTCAGGCGCCGCTCGGTGTCCCACGTGTAGGCGGTGACCGAGCCGTCCGGGTCGGTCCGCGAGGCCATCAGATCGAAGGATCCGTACGTGTACGACGTCGTCGCGCCGACGGGGTCGGTGTGCCGCACGAGGTTTCCCTCGCCGTCGTACTCCCACGACTCGACTGCGGCGTCCGGATGCGTCCGCTCCAGGAGCCTGCCGTCGGGCGACCACCGCAGTCGCGTCACCGCACCCGTCGGGTCGGTCACCGAGGCGGTGCGCCCGAACGCGTCGCGCGTGATGCGCGTCGTCGCCCCCATCGGGTCGGTGACGGCGACGGGCAGCCCGGCGTCGTCACACTCCACGAGGGTGCGGGCGCCGGTCGGCTCGGTGACAGAGGACACCGCCCCGGTCGAGTGGTAGATGTACTCGGTCCGCGCGCCCCCGGCGTCGGTGACGGCCACCAGGTTGTTCGCGGTATCCCAGTCCTGGCGGACGACCGTGCCGTCGACCTGGTGGACGGCGACCGGCCTGCGCGGCCCGGCGTAGTCGACGGTGATCGAGTGACCGTCCGGCCGGGTGATCTGCGCGACGTCGCCGTCGGCGGTGTAGCGATACCGGGTCACGGCGCCGTCCGGGCCGATCACGCGCAGCGGCTCGCGGCGCTCGTTGTAGTCCGTGTGCGTGCGAGAGCCGTTCGGCGACATCAGGTCCCGTTGACGCAGGTCGCTGTCGAACCCGTGCGCGGTCTGGGCCCCGAGCGAGTCGGTGACAACCGTGACCGACCCCGGCCCGTCGGCCGTCGGCACGTAGTCGAAGCGGGCGGACATGATGCCGTCGGTGCCGTTCTGGACCACTACCCGTCCGTCGGCGTCGTATGTGTTGACCATCCGGTTGCCGTTGGCGTCCTGCCACGACAGCATCCGACCGTCGGCGTCGTAGCTGTAGCGGGTCACTCCGCCGAAACCGTTGGTGACCGCGGTCAGATGCCCGCCGTCGTAGCCGAAACGGCGGACCACGACGGCGGCACCGGTCTCCGGGTCGATCACCGACAGCGCGCCGATCCGTCCGCCGCGCGCGTCGACGAGCACGCGGTAACCGCCCGTATGGGACACCTCGACCGGTGCACCGTCCGGGCCGTAGTGGAACCGGATGCGGTTGCGGAACCCGTCCGTGATCGCGCTGATGGCGATGTTGCCCAGCGCCGAATCGACCCCGCCGAGTTCGGGTTTGGGGGCGAAGTGCCAGGTCAGCGACCGGTCCGGGTCGTGCACCGCGTAGCCGCCGGTCTCGGTCCGCGAGAGCGTCCAGCGCTGCAGGGACTGTCTCGGACGGACGGGTTCGCCCACCGCCGGGTGCGGATAGACCACCATCACGCCGTCCTCGGCGAGCAATGTGACACCGGATTCCTCGACCACGACCCGCATGTCGATCGTCGACGACCAACTCGGGCCGAACCACCGGCCGAATCCGTAGCTCGAGCGGTGTCGCCGCCCGAACACGAGCGGCAGCACGCCGGGCAGCGTCAGATCGGTTTCGGGCAGCAGGAACTCGCCGGTGGCGGCATCGACGGGGTCCTGACACTCGGTGACCTGGTTGCTCGTCTGGTCGCTCGCCGGGCCGTTGTCCTCCGCGGTCCGCGCCGCGCCGGAGTCGGATTCGGCGAGATGCTGTGGGTTCGGGTTTTCGCCCTCGGGTGGACGGGTGAAGTCGGGGTCGTGGCCGGCGCCGGTCGAGCCCTGGTCGTGCGCGGGGGTGGACTGGTCCGGGGTGCCTGGGTCCGTGTCGTGCAGCGACGACGGTGAATCGATTTCCGGCGCATCGATTCTCGGAGAGTCGAGCCCTGGGGCCTCCATGCGTGGGACGTCGGGCGTCGGGACGTGGCGGGTCGCGTCGGCCACATGGTCGGCGGTCCGCAGGCCGCTCCCCAGGTCACTCGCCAACTCGACCGCGTGCATGGATGTCCGCGCACCGGCCACTCCGGCGCCGGCGCCACCCGTCGCCGCCGTCAGCAGCGCGTCTCCGGTGAGGGCTCCCGCGAACTCGAACGGGTTGGCCCGTGCGTCGGCGAGGAACGCGTCCACCACGGCCCCGGGATCCGCCGCCGCCACCACGAGGCCGGTCGTCAGGTCGCTGAGTCCTTCGACGTACTCCGCCGGGTGGCTGAGGTTGTACGGATCGACGGGGTTGACCTGTCGGACGAACTGCACGATTCCGGTGACGCCGGTGACGAGACCGGACGTGAAGTTGACGCTGCCGTGCTCGATCACGTCGGTCAGGTCCCCGAAGTTCGCGGCCATCCGCTGCGTGAACGGCGGTTCCTCGGGCGCCGAGTCGGTCAGGGCCGCCAACTGACCGGCGATCTGTGACGCGGCGTTGTCGCGCTCGGCCCGGGCGGCACGCAGAGTCTCCACCGCATCGGCGTACATCGCCGTCCACGAATCGACCACGGCGGTCCGCGCACGCTGCTCGCCGCTGAGCGCGTCGTAGGCGGCCTTCGTCGCCCGCTCCTCCTGTTCGGCCTGCTCCCATCGCGCGATCGCGTCGGCTGCGCGCGCCTGCGCCGACTCGATCGTGTTCGCCCACCAGGTCAGCGACTGCGCGGCGGACGTCATCGCATCGGCAGCGTCCTGCCACAGCGCCGGCTGCCTGTCGTAGACGGCCTGGAACGCATCGGCCGCGTCGCCGGTCCAGCCGGCGGCGTCGACCGTGCGCAGGGAGGTCCCGGTGGACCCGATGTTCGTGCCCAGCTCGGTCAGCGTGGTGACGGCCTCGTTGACCGCACCGGCATCGCCACGGATCAGTTCCCGCGGATCGGTGGTCTGGCCGAGTTCGAGCTCGTCGACCGCACCACCGGTGCTGCTGGCAACCCGGTCGCCGAGGTCCGTGAGGACGTCGGCAACCCCGTCCGCGCCCAGGCCGCGGGCGACACCCGCCAGGCCGTCGAGACCGGCATCGGCCACCTGGCCGGCCTTTTCGACAACTCCTTCGGCCGCGTCCTCGACGAAGTCGCCGACCTTGTCCAGGCCTCCGATGACGTCGTCCCACCCATAGCCCATCAGTTCTCCCCCCGCCCTGCCCCAGCCCTGGCCGTCGGTCAGGTCTGGTCATGCATGACCGACGCCGCCTGCTCGGCAGCGCCGGTGTGGTAACCGCTTGCAACGTCCACACCGACAACGTCCGCGACCACCGGCGACACGTTGGCAAACGCCTGCGGGCCGACCGCCGAGATCACTTCGTTGTTGGTCCGGATCGTGTCCATCGCGGCGTCGAACGACTCCCCGCTGTAGTCGGGATGGAGCACGTTGTTGACCGGGTTGTCCGCCAACGTCTCGCCCCAGGACCGCTCGCTGATCTCCTCCTCACCGAGGTGCGGATTTCCCGCGACATGGGTCCATGCGGTCTTGACGGTGTCGGAGAGCTGCTGGTCCATCATGTGATAGCGCCCGGCCTGGAGATCGAGCAGCTCGGCAATCTCGTTCGCCGACCGGACGAGGTTGCGCACGCCCCACGACCACCGCTCCGCGTACTCCTCGAGACTCTTCTGAACCGCCTCGGATCCCGCCTCCATCGGCGACAGCGCCAGCATCGCGAAACCCCTACCCGCCGCGGCCGTCTCACCGATCCCGAGCTCGGACAGCGAGTCGATGATCCCGGTGATCCCCTGCGCCGCCTGCCGCAGAACGACGGGATCGACCTCGAGCCCTGCACTCATGATCGCGCCGCACCCAGATCGGGCGGAAAGGCCATCGGGCGAGCACCAGCGACGTCGACGACCACCCCGGTCTGCCGGTCGAAGCTGGGCAAGACCTGCTCGACGATCCGCCAACCGAACAGTGTGTGGTAACGCGCCTCGATGCGTTCACCACGTGTGAGAGCGTGCCGCGCGAACTCGCGTTCACTGGTGAACGCGGGAACCCATCCGAGATCACGGATCTCGGAGCTCCACACTCGGTTCTCGGCCGTCAGGGGCACCAAGAGCGGTGCCCGGCGAAACGCGTCGAACAGCGCGTTCGGCTGCCCGAAGCCCTGATAGAAAGCGTCGATCTCCGCAATGAGATCTGTGCAGCCCCCACTCACCGAACTCCCCCTACGTTCCATCCCCCGGAATCGGCGCAATGCTACTACCCGTCGCCATCGCGACCGAACCCGACGAATTCGGCGTAGCGTCCCGGCTGAAGGAATCCTCGGATGGGAGGCCGCCCATGTCGAATCTCGGTACCACCGGGCAGCCCTCAGCCGCTCACGCCGCCGTCGGGCTGGCCGTATTGTTCTCCGCCGCCGCCGCACTCGGCGGTTTCCTGTTCGGCTACGACACCGCCGTGATCAACGGTGCGGTCGGCTCCATACGCGACCGCTACGACATCGGCGCCGGTGCCACCGGTCTGTCGGTGTCGCTGACGCTGCTCGGCGCCGCGCTGGGCGCCTGGGTCGCGGGCAGTATCGCCGACAGGCTCGGCCGCATCCGGGTGATGCAGATCGCGGCGGTGCTGTTCGTCATCGGCGCGCTCGGCTCGGCGTTCCCGTTCGGCATCGTCGACCTCACGCTGTGGCGTGTACTGGGCGGCGTCGCAGTCGGTTTCGCGTCGGTGATCGCACCGGCCTACATCGCGGAAATCGCGCCCGCCGCGATCCGCGGCCGACTCGGCTCGATGTACCAGTTGGCGATCGTGCTCGGCATCGCCATCTCCCAACTCGTGAACTACGCGCTGTCGTCGGCAGCCGGTGGCGGGCGCGGTGAACTCCTCGGCGTCGAGGCATGGCAGTGGATGCTCGCGATCGAGTCCGTGCCGGCGCTGCTCTACCTCGTGATGACCTTCACGATCCCCGAATCACCGCGGCACCTCGTACGGTGCGGCCGAGAGGACGCCGCCCGCACGATCATCGGCGAGCTCGAGGGTGGCGACGACGAGGCCGTCACGCGCCGGATCGAGGAGATCCGCACGTCCCTCGGCGCCGAACGCACCCGGGTGGGCGTACGGACCCTGTTCTCGAAGACCACCGGTGTCGCGGCGCTCGTGTGGGTCGGCATCGCGCTRGCCGCGCTGCAACAGTTCGTCGGCATCAACGTGATCTTCTACTACTCGAGCACACTGTGGCAGGCCGTCGGATTCGGCGAGGACCGTTCGCTTCTCATCAGCGTCGTGAGCGCGCTGGTCAACATCGTCGGCACGTTCGTCGCGATCGCCGTGATCGACCGCATCGGGCGCA
The DNA here is from genome assembly GCF_052113525.1 of Rhodococcus sp. TAF43. Lineage (NCBI taxonomy): Bacteria > Bacillati > Actinomycetota > Actinomycetes > Mycobacteriales > Nocardiaceae > Rhodococcus > Rhodococcus sp. TAF43. Next base: position 7,220 of record NZ_JBFRDL010000058.1, on the reverse strand, counting down.
AGCCCCTGCTCCTCGTCGGCTCGGTCGGAATGGCCGCCTCCCTCGCGACCGCCGCGGTCTGTTTCCATTCGGCAACGGTCACGACGAACGACATCGGCGAGTCGGTGGCGACCCTGACGGGCGCGGGCGGCACCGTCGCGCTGATCGCCGCCAACGCGTTCGTGTTCTTCTTCGCGCTGTCGTGGGGTCCGGTGGTGTGGGTGCTCATCAGCGAACTGTTCCCCAACCGGGTCCGGGCGGCGGCCGTCGGCGTCGCCACGGCGTCCAACTGGGTCGCGAACTTCCTCGTGTCCGCGACATTCCCGTCCCTCGCGGACTGGAACCTGTCGCTCACGTACGGCGGCTACGCGGTGATGTCGCTGCTCTCGATCTTCGTCGTCGCCAAGTTCGTGACCGAGACCCGCGGCCGCACCCTCGAGCAGGCCGGCTGAGCGCTACCAGTGAGCGGGTCGTGACAGCGCCGACGGGAGCTTCGTGTGCGCGTCACCCCGCGCGGCACCGATCTGGAACCGGGTCAGGAACAGCGCGTCCGAGAGATCGGCGCCCCGCACGTCCGCGCCCCGCAGGTCGGCGCCGATCAGGTCGGCCATCCGCAGATCCGCGTTCCGCAGATCCGCACCGATCAGCCAGGCGCCGCGCAGATTCGCCCCGCGCAGATCCTTGCGAGCCAGCTTCGCACCCATCAGATCCGCGCCGCGGTGATTGCGGGGACGTCCAGGAGCACCCGCCCGGAACCGCTCACTGACCTGCAGGAGCACGCCGTTGACCCTGTCACGGTGCTCGGCCACGTCCAGGCCCGCGAGCACGTCCGGCGTGCTGTCGGTCAGCGTCACGGTCTCGTCCCGCAGCGCCGTCAGCTCCGACCGAAGTGACGCCGCGGCCCGGATCCGGAGCGCCTCCTCCAGGTACCACAGCAGCTCGTGCAGTTGCCGTTGCACCGGGAACACGTCGAACATCGATCGCGCGGTGTCCGGGGCGTCCCGCCAGCTGCGACCGCCGAACGTCACCTGCGACACCTTCTGTCCGGCGCCGAAGCAGTCGTACACGGTGCAGCCGGTGAACCCCGACCTCCGCAATTCGGTATGGATGCCACACCGGAAGTCGTCGACGAGGTTGCGGCACGGCGTCCCGCCGTCCTTGTCGACAGCGAAGTCCGCCGACCTCGCGAACGGCAGCGCGACGCAGCACAGCCCGAAGCACTGCCCGCAATCTGCGGACAGCTCAGTCATTTCCGGCACCCGAATCGAGTCCTTCCGACGCAGTCGACAATTCCCCCGTGGTTCACACCGGGGCTCCCCGGGCGCCACCATTGTCACCCGACACAGGGGACTATCCCAAACGCATTGAACGGCACAGCCATTCACAGACCGACCCGAAACCGATCGAGTCCGGCCTGTTGACGGCGCCCGACCGGTGGCGAACACTTGGCGTGGGTCCTCGCGATGTCGCTCCCCGCGGCACCCGACGTCGCCGGGATGCGTGGTGTCGGGGGTGCCGCTCCGAAGCGGGAGGTCCCCCATGGCAGTCGACCCGAGACAGGCCCACCTCTGGATCGTCGGCGGCGGCATCGCCGGAATGGCGGTCGCCGCCTTCGCGATCCGGGACGCCGGCGTGCCCGGCGACCATGTGCACATCCTCGAGGAACTCGACGTGGAGGGCGGTGCCCTCGACGGCGCACGCTCCCCCGCGGTCACCGACGGCTGGGTCACCCGCGGCGGACGGATACTCGAGGAGGAGGCCTACCAGTGCACGTGGAATCTGCTCGAGTCGATTCCGTCGCTGGAGAATCCCGACATCAGCGTCCGCCAGGAGATCCTCGACTTCAATGCGAAGGTCAAGACGAACGACAAGGCGCGCCTGATCGACGCGCGGCACACAATCGTCGACGCGTCGCAACTCGGCCTCGACAACCGCGACCGGCTCGAGATGATGCGCCTGCTGGGGCTGCCGGAACGGGCGCTCGGCGCCCGCCGGATCGACGAGATGTTCGGCGACCACTTCTTCACCACGAACTTCTGGCAGATGTGGCGCACAACGTTCGCGTTCCAGAAGTGGCACTCGGCGGCCGAACTGCGCCGCTACTTCCTGCGTTTCGTCCAGGAGTTTCCCCGTATCCACACGCTGTCCGGTGTCCGGCGCACCGTCTACAACCAGTACGACTCGATGGTGGTACCGCTGCAGCGGTGGATGTGGTCGCGCAATGTCGACGTCCGGTTCGCCAACCGCGTCGTCGACGTCGACTTCGCCCAGGCCGGTCAGCCGCGGCGGGTGACCCGTCTGCATGTCGAGAACGCCGACGGCAGATCGACGATCGACCTCGGCGAGAACGACTACGCGTTCGTCACGCTCGGCTCGATCACCGCCGACTCCACCTACGGCGGCAACAACGACGTCCCACCACTGATTCGCGACCGCGTCGACCACGACTGGTCGCTGTGGGAGGAGATCGCGAAGAAGGCGTCGGACTTCGGTCGGCCCAACACCTTCTACGGCAACATCGACGAGAACAAGTGGGAGTCGTTCACCCTCACCATGCGCGGCGACACACTGCTGCGCCGCATCACCGAGTACACCGGCAACGAGCCCGGGACAGGCGCGCTGACCACGTGGTTCGAGTCGGGGTGGCACCTGTCCACCGCCATCCCGTACCAGCCCCACTTCCCGGAGCAGCCCGAGGACATCTACACGCTGTGGGGCTACGGGTTCGACATCGACAACGAGGGCGACTACGTCAGGAAGAAGATGTCCCAGGCGACCGGCAAGGAGATTCTCACCGAACTGATCCACCAGTACGGCTTCGAAGACATCCTCGACGAGGTGCTCGCCACCACCGACGTGACGACGGTGATGATGCCGTACGCGTCGGCGCTGTTCAGCCGGCGGGTGCCGGAGGACCGCCCGAAGGTGATCCCCGCCGGCTCCGAGAACTTCGCTTTCCTCGGGCAGTTCACTTCCCTGCCCGAGGACGTCGTGTTCACCGTCGAATACTCGGTCCACGGCGCGATGCACGCCGTCTACACGCTGTTCGACGTCGACCAGCCGATCCCCCCGATCTACCACGGGCTGCTCGACCCGAAGGTCGGCATCAAGGCACTCGAGGCGGCGTTCCGGTAGAAGCCTCTATCCGACAGCCGGATTCGACTTGTCGAGACCCGGCTTGTCGAGTGCCTGCTTGTCGAGCCCCACTGCGACCTCTCCGTCGGTCTTCGCCCGGTCGAGGCCCACGACCCAACCGGTGACCTGGCGGGTGACGTCCTGCGCGGTCAGACCGAGCTCACTGTGGATCTGGTCGCGGGACGCGTGGTCGAGGAACTGCTGCGGCACGCCCAGGTCCCGGCACGGAACGTCGACGCCGGCCCCGCGCAGCGCCGCCGACACGGTGGCACCGATCCCGCCGTGCAGGCCGTTGTCCTCGATGGTGACGACCATCCGGAAGTTCTCGGCGAGCTTGACCAGCGACTCCGGCACCGGGAGCACCCACCGCGGGTCGACGACCGCCGCTGAGATCCCGTGCCGGCCGAGACGTTCGGAGGCCTCGAGTGCCAGCCCAGCGAACGAACCGACCGAAACGAACAGCACGTCGCCGCGGTCGTCCTCGGGCATCTGCAGGACGTCGACGACACCGTCGAGGCGGCGCACCGCGGGAACGTCGTCGCCGACGGCACCCTTCGGGAACCGGATCACCGTCGGGCCGTCGTCCACCGCGAGCGCCTCCTGCAGTTCCTCGCGCAGGGTCGCGGCGTCGCGGGGCGCGGCGACCCGGATGCCGGGGATGATGCCCAGCAGCGACAGGTCCCACATGCCGTTGTGGCTCGCGCCGTCCACGCCGGTGATGCCCGAACGGTCCAGCACGATCGTGACGGGCTGCTTCAGCAGCGCGACATCCATCAGCAACTGGTCGAACGCACGGTTGAGGAACGTCGAGTAGATGGCGACCACCGGATGCATGCCGCCCAGCGCGAGACCGGCGGCCGAGGTGACCGCATGCTGCTCGGCGATGCCGACGTCGAACATCCGTTCCGGGAAGCGCTCGCCGAACGCGGCCAGCCCGGTGGGGCCCGGCATCGCGGCGGTGATCGCGACGACGTCGTCGCGCTGCTCAGCTTGCGCGATGAGCTCCGCCGAGAACACGGAGGTCCAGTCCGGGGCCGAGGTTCCGCGGGAGCGACCGGTGAGCGGGTCGATCACGCCCGTGGCGTGCATCTGGTCGGCGACATGGTTCTCGGCGGGGGCGTAACCCATGCCCTTACGGGTGACGGCGTGCACGATCACCGGACCACCGAAGGCCTTGGCCCGCCGCAGCGCCGACTCCATCGCCACCTCGTCGTGCCCGTCCACCGGGCCCAGGTACTTGATCCCGAGGTCGGTGAACATCACCTGCGGGCTCACGGCGTCCTTGAGTCCGGCCTTCATCCCGTGCAGCAGCTGGTACGCGGCCCGGCCGACCCACGGCATCTTCTTCACCATGCGGCGGCCGTTGTCGAGGATCCGCTCGTAGCCCGGCTGCAGGCGCAGCGCCGCGAGGTGGTCCGCGAGCCCGCCGATGGTCGGGGCGTAGGAGCGGCCGTTGTCGTTGACCACGATCACGACGGAGCGGTCCCGGCCGGCCGCGATGTTGTTGAGCGCCTCCCAGCACATGCCGCCGGTGAGCGCGCCATCGCCGACCACCGCGACGACGTGCCGGTTCTGCCCGGACAGCTCGAACGCCTTCGCGAGCCCGTCCGCGTACGACAGCGCGGCCGACGCGTGTGACGACTCGACCCAGTCGTGCTCGCTCTCGGCGCGCGACGGGTAACCGGACAGACCACCCTGCTTGCGCAGTGAGTCGAACTCGTCCTTGCGGCCGGTCAGGATCTTGTGGACGTAGGCCTGGTGGCCGGTGTCGAAGATGATCGGGTCGGAGGGCGAATCGAACACCCGGTGCAGCGCGAGCGTCAATTCGACGACGCCGAGGTTGGGGCCGAGATGACCGCCGGTGGCGGACACCTTCTGCACCAGGAACTCGCGGATCTCCGCGGCGAGTTCCTTCATCTCCTCAGGATCGAGCTGACGCAGGTCGTCAGGCGTCTGGATACGGGCAAGGACACCCAACGAGATCGCTCCCTCCAGCAGGTTCACGGGCTGTCACACGACAGCCCGACAAGTCTACGGAGCCGCCGAACACGAGGCCGCTCGGCATCGGATCCGACCGCGCCGCTCGTGCTCGAATACACATCCCGGACTGTTCGCTCATCCTACTGTTGCTCCATGGGCAATGTGGTCGACGAGTTCATCACCCGGGTGTACGACGTGGTCCGGGCCAATCACGACGGGAACGTCGCCGACTACATTCCCGAGCTGGCGGCGGTGACACCCGACCGCTTCGGGATCGCCGTCGCGACGTCCGACGGGCACGTGTACGAGGTCGGCGACTGCGGCACCGCATTCACCATCCAGTCCATCTCCAAGCCGTTCACGTATGCGCTCGCGCTCGCCGACCGAGGCGTCGACGCCGTCGCCGAGAAGATCGATGTGGAGCCGTCCGGCGAGGCGTTCAACGAGATCAGCCTCGACCCCGACACCGAGCGGCCGCGCAATCCGATGATCAACGCGGGCGCCATCACGTCGGCGTCGCTGGTCGCCGGCGCCGATCCGGCCGAGCGGTTCGAAAGGATCCGGCAGCTCTACTCGCGCTGCGCGGGACGGCAGCTGACGCTGGACGAGGCGGTGTACACGTCCGAGGCCCGCACCGGGCACCGCAATCGCGCGATCGGCTACATGCTGCGCTCGTTCGGCGTCATCACCGGCGACCCCGACGAGGCCGTCGACCTGTATTTCCGGCAGTGTTCGATCGACGTCACCTGCCGCGACCTCGCGCTGATRGCGGCGACCCTGGCGAACAACGGCGTCAACCCGCTCACCCGGGACCGGGTGCTCAACCCCGCCCTCGTCGAGCGGGTCCTCAGCGTGATGACCACGTGCGGGATGTACGACGCCGCCGGCGAGTGGGTCACCGAGGTGGGGATGCCGGCCAAGAGCGGCGTCGGCGGTGGCGTCCTCGCGGTGCTGCCCGGACAGTTGGGCATCGCCGTCTTTTCCCCCCGACTCGACCGGCACGGCAACAGCGTCCGCGGCGTGCAGGCGTGCCGGGAACTGTCCCGCGACCTCGAACTGCACTTCCTGCACGTCACCCGGGCCGCCCGCTCGTCGATCCGGGCACGCTACGACGTCGGCTCGGCGCCGTCGCGCACACGCCGCACCGACGCCGAGCTGGCCACTCTCGACGCCTTCGGAAGCCGCGCGCGGATCTACGAACTGCACGGCGATCTACTGTTCACCGGCGCCGAGACGGCGGTCCGGGAGATCGACGCCGAACGCGCCGACCTCGAGGCCGTCGTGGTCGATGTGCGCCGGGTCGACGAAGTCAGCGGGATCGCTCGTCGGATGATCGAGTCGCTGCGGGCCGACCTCGCCGACGGCGGGTGCCACAGCGCCCTGGTCGACCCGGAGGGGCTCTTCGGACACACCCTGTCCACCCTTGCACCCGACGATCCCGGCGGACGGGTGTTCGCGGACCTGGACTGGGCCACCCAGTGGTGCGAGGAAATACTGCTGGCGCGGCACTGCCGCGGGGGCCGTCAGCCCGAGTCGATCGACCTGGAGCAGCATCCGCTCCTGGCCGACCTCACCGCCGACCAGTTCGAGAGATTCACCGACGAACTCGAGTCGCGGACCTTCGCGCGTGGTGAGTTGATCGCCCGACGCGCCGACCCCGCCGCCGGGATCTTCCTGATCCTGTCCGGCCGCGCGAGCACCACCGTCACCTCGGCGGACGGCGCGATCCACCGAATCACGACACTGGCGGCGGGGATGACGTTCGGGGAGATGCCGACGTTGCTGAACTCGACATTTCTCAACGACGTCCGCGCCGACACCGCGGTGACCCTCGCGGTACTGCCGCCCGACGGCTTCGCACGGCTGACCGCCGATGCCCCACAGATCAAGTCGGCGCTCCTCGAACGCCTCGCCACAGCCGCGTACGGGCAACTGGGGATGCTGCTGCGCACCTTCGAACAGCACGGACGCACCGACTAGGTGTACCTGGCCATCAGGTTGGTTGCAGTCGGCTGATCGGTGGGAGTCCTCCGAGTGCGCTGTGGCGTCGTCGAGTGTTGTAGTACTCGAGCCAGGGTGCAAGTGCGTCGGCGCGTTCGCTGTTGCTGGTGAAGACCTGACGGTAG
>NZ_JBFRDL010000057.1:0-28238 GCF_052113525.1 Rhodococcus sp. TAF43 | reverse complement strand
ATGAACGGGCTGCTGCGCCAGTACTTCCCGAAGGGAACCGATCTGTCGCGCTGGTCTGCGGAGGACCTCGAAGCTGTTGCATTCGCTGTCAACAACCGACCCCGCAAGATCCTCGGCTGGAAGACCCCCGCCGAAGTCTTCGACGAACAGCTACGCTCACTTTGACAGCCCGGTGTTGCATCGACCAGTTGAACTCGCCCAATTTCGGTCACGGAAGTTCGTACATGAACTCTCGCACAATGGGTTACGTGGCTCGATGGGACGCGTGGGAGCATGCGGCGACAATGCCGCAATGGAGTCGTTCTTCGCCCTCCTGCAGAAGAACGTCCTCGATCGACAGCGCTGGTCGACACGAACGGAACTTCGTATGGCGATCGTGACCTGGATCGAGCGGACCTACCACCGCAAGCGCCGGCAACGCCGTCTCGGAAAGCTCACTCCGATCGAGTTTGAGACAATCAACAGAGCCGCATACGCGGCCTGAACTACTCAACCCCACGAGTCAACCAAGGTGGGGGCAGTCCCCTCTGTGCAGCAGGTGCGTGTAGCAACACTCAATGTCCTCACGTCTCTGCTCGCCGACTGGCCTGCCCGGCGGCGAGTTATTGCAGCTCAGATCGACGAAGGGCTGTCGCTGTCGCTGTCTCGCCCATAACCTTGAATCACTGCTGGGTTCGATCCTCGCTGCGGCGCTGCTGTCGGTGATGACCTCTCCGGACTCATCGGGCCGGCTCGGTGTCGGATGGATGCGTAAGCGCGGCTAGCACCGCGTCGATGAATCGGGCGGTGGATGCGGTTCCGCCGAGGTCGGCGGTGCACATGCCCTGCCCGATGACGGTTTCAACGGCAGTCTCGATCCTGCTTGCGGTGCGACCTAGCACCGAATGCTCGTGCCGTGTGCCGAGGCAGCGCAGCAGCATGGCCGAGGAGAGGATCACGGCGGTGGGATTGGCGATACCGAGGCCGGCGATGTCGGGGGCCGCGCCGTGGGCTGCCTGGGCCATGGCTTTTGTCTCCGATGTGTTCAACGACGGAGCGTTTCCGATCGAGCCGGCGAGTTCGCCGGTCAGATCAGACAGGATGTCACCGAACATGTTCTCGGTGACGATGACGTCGAATGCGTCTGCGTACCGAACGAGTAGCGCGGCAAGCGCGTCGATGTGCTGATGGTCGACCTCGACGTCCGGGTACTCGTTGGCGACGTCGAGGCAGGTGTCGAGGAACAGGCCCGAGGTCATGGACAGCACATTGGCCTTGTGTGCGATGGTGACCCGTCGTCGGCGAGTCCGCGCCAGCCGGAACGCTTCGTGGGCGATCCGCTCGCACGCCCGGCGGGTCACCACTCCGACGGCCATCGCAACCTCGGGGGTGGGCATGAACTCGCCGGCGCCGGCGTACATGTTTCTGTCTGCGTAGAAGCCTTCGGTGTTCTCCCGCACCACAATCAAATCCATCTTCGGGGATACTGCGGCGGTGCTGGGAAAGGCGCGGGCGGGGCGGATGTTGGCGAACAGTTCGAACCGTTTTCGGATGGTTCCGCCGGGTGTCAGCTGTGTGCGCCACCGGTCCGGGTAGGAGGCGCTGTCATGGGGACCGAGGATCCACGCATCGAGTTCGTCGAGGAATTCCAACGTCTCCTCGGGCATGGGTGTCCCGTATCTGGAGATTGCCTCGTGACCGATCGGTAGTCGTTGCCAGGTGATCTTCACGTCGGGTCGGGAAGCGAGCGCCGCGTCGATGACGAGCGCGGCGGCGGGCACGACCTCGGGGCCGATGCCATCTCCGGGAAGTACCCCAATTCGGAGCTGGAGAGGTCGCGTCATGCCGTGATCTCCGTTGCTCGCGATGCCGTGCTCCGCACCAGGAGCTTGAGCTCGGCACTGGCCGTGCATGCGCGGGCGACATCGACGTAGCCGTCGCTTTTGAGTTCCGTCATCGTGCGCGAGAAGCGTTCAATGGCATCGGCAGTCAGCTCTTGCCAGGTGTGCACCAGGTCTGTTGCCGACGTCGTGTGGAGGTCGAGGATTGCCGCGACGAGAGCGTGATGCCCCTCGGTGAGGTCGTCGCGAACGGATGCGGCTGCCATCGAGTCCCACCAGTTGGTCATGGTGTGGTTCTCGAACTGGTCGGTCAACCAGGCGAGCGCGAGCGCGGCGTCGGTCTGTGCGTGCACGGATGCGGCGATGGCGAGCGAGCAACCGCGCTGCTGGGCTGTTTCGATTAGGTCGAATGCTCCTGCCAGGAAACGGAGTTCGTCTGTGGTTTCCTCGATCGTGGTCGGACGAGGCCGATTCTCCACGAGCTCGCGGACGTGGGGGCGGTACCGCTCGATCTCGGCGTGGACGTTCAGGGGTGCGGGCCGTTGGCGCAGGATCCATGACGCGGTGTGCTCGATGAACTGCTGGATGTGGTGCAGCAGAGTTCGGCGCCCGACGCTTCCGACGTCGGCGCGCTCTCGGGTGTTTGCCCACAGCTGATCGACGTCGAAGACTGCACGGACGATGGCGTACGCGCGCGCGACTGCGGGGGTCTTGACGCCGAGACGCTCTTCGAGTTGGTAGATCAAGCCGGGGCCGACGTGGTTGATCAGGTCGTCCGCGACTTTGGTCGCGATGATCTCGCGGGCGAGGTGATGGGTGCGGACCTCGTCGGTGAGTTGTTCGCGGATCCGGCGGGGGAAGTAGCCCGACAATGCTGAGGTGAAGACCTGATCATCGGGCACTGACGAGTCGAGGAGATCCTGTTGCACCACGTTCTTCGACTGTGCGAGGAGGACCGCGATCTCAGGTCGCGTCAGTCCCAGGCCTGCTTGAGTCCGGGAGACCAGTTCATTCTTTGTGGGGAGCACTTCCGTTGCGCGGTTGATCCCGTTGTTGTGTTCTAGGTTGTCGATGAGCCGTTCGTGGCGGTTGAGCAGTTGCGCGGCATGCGATTCGGCGAGGCTGACGGCCAGTGCCTGGCTCTCGCTGTTCTCGAGGACTGCGTCGGCGACGTCGGTGCGGGAATCGGACAGCAGGGCGTTGCGTTCGCCGGCAGTGATTGTGCCTGCGCGAACGGCGACGTCGAGCGCGATCTTGAGGTTGACTTCGAGGTCGGAGGTGGCCACGCCAGCGGCGTTGTCGATGAAGTCTGCGTTGAGGCGGCCGCCGCCGAGGGCGTACTCGATGCGCGCTCGCTGCGTCAGTCCGAGGTTGCCGCCCTCACCGATGACCGTACAGCGCAGCCGGGCAGCATCTACCCGAACCGCATCGTTGACGGGATCGGCTGCGTCTGCGGGTGTCTCGGACGACGCTTTGATGTAGGTTCCGATTCCGCCGTTCCACAGCAGGTCGACCTTTGATGTCAGGATCGCCTTGATCAGCTCATTCGGTGTCAGCTGTCCCCGTTGCAGCCCGAGCTGTGCCTGCGCTTCGGGCGAGAGCGCGATCCGCTTGGCGGTGCGCGGCCAGATGCCACCTCCGGCCGACAAGATGGTGCGATCGTACTCGTCCCAGCTGCTTCCGGGCAGCGTGAACAGGCGCTTGCGCTCGGTGTGCGAGAGCGCGGGATCGGGATCAGGGTCGATGAAGATGTGCCTGTGGTCGAAGGCGGCGACGAGTTTGATTGCCGTGGACAGCAACATGCCGTTGCCGAACACGTCGCCGGACATGTCGCCGATACCCACGACGGTGAACGGATCGCTGTCGACGTCCACACCCAGGTCGTCGAAGTGGCGGCGGACCGATACCCACGCGCCGCGGGCAGTGATTCCCATGGCCTTGTGGTCGTACCCGCTCGAGCCTCCGGATGCGAAGGCATCGCCCAGCCAATACCCGGCCTCGAGGGCGATGTCGTTTGCGAGGTCGGAGAACGAGGCGGTGCCCTTGTCGGCGGCGACTACGAGGTAGGTATCGGGCCCGTCGTAGGTGACGGTCCGCTGCGGGGCAACGACGTTTCCGTCGACGAGGTTGTCGGTGACGTCGAGCAGGCCCCTGATGAAGATCGAGTATGCCTGTGCTGCTGCGATGTTCGGGTTCTTGCGTATGAACGCACCCTTCGCTCCGACTGGCACGATCGGCGCGTTCTTGACTGTCTGTGTCTTCATCAGGCCCAGGACTTCGGTGCGGTAGTCCTCGGGCCTGTCGGAGAACCGTAGCCCGCCTCGCGCGACGGGCCCGCTGCGCAGGTGGATGCCTTCGATGTCGTTGGCGTAGACATAGATTTCCCGGTAGGGAACCACGGGTCCGGTCAGTGTGAGTTTACTCGAGTCGATCTTGAACGAGGCGTGGGTTTTCGGTGTACCCGTGTCGTCGAGTTGATACCAGTTCGTTCTAACACAGGCGGTGACGAATGATTCCAAGGATCGGAGGATCTTGTCTTCATCTAGTGTGGTGGCAGCGTCCAGGTGTGCGCGCAGTGTCGCTCCGACGTTCGCGAGGGTGTGCTCTCGAGCGTTCAGGTCGGGGTCGAACCGTGCACCGAAGTATCGGACAAGGGTTTCGGTGAACTGGGGGTGGGTGAGCAGCGTGTCGATGACATAGCTCTCCGAGAGGCCGAGGCCCGCCTGCCGGACGAATCGGCTTGCCGCGCGGATGAGGGTGACCTCCCGCCAAGACAGGCCGGCGGCGGTGATCAACTTTGCGTAGTCGTCGATCTCGAATCCGTGCAGCGCGTGCGCTTCGAAGGCCTCCGAGACTCGGCTGTGTGACTCACTGCGCCACAGGTGCGGGGTCTGAAAGGTGAATTTGTGGAGCGCCGTCTCGGCCGGCATGCCGGGTGGCAGCGGTAAGGGGTCACGGTCGGCGACGCGCAGCCCGAAGTGTTCGAACCCGTTGGCGATGTCCGCGAGTAGGGGAGCTCCGTCCGGCCAGAAGATCACCGCCTCCGCGACACCCGCGGAGGTACCGCTGAGGAATGTCATGCGCGGGCTGCCCGGGCGGTCGTAGCTGGTGAGCAATATCCGGTCGACTGCCCCGCCTACGTCCATCCCGCGTGGTGATGCAAGTTGTTCTGCCGTTGTGGCGCCGTTGCCCATTGCAGCTTCCTTCCGTGGTCCGGTGCTGCAAGTGTGCGTGCCCATGCCCGAAACGTACGTTGGCCGAGCTGGACAACTGCATCTAGATGATTATCCCAACTGGCGATGTTCCGGAAGTGACTTGGCTCATAAGGTTTCGGGTAACCCGACTGGAGGACAACACATGACTGCTGTGCACTCAATCGTCGGCGGCCCGCACCTCGAGCAGGTCCGCCGCATCGTCACCGACGTACCCGGACCTCGCTCGCAGGAACTGGCCACCCGCCGTCGTTCCGCCCTTCCGGCTGGGTTGACCAGCGGGGCGAACATCTACACGGCGGCGGCCGGAGGCGGGGTCCTCGTCGACGTCGACGGCAACTCGTTCATCGATTTCGGCAGCGGTATCGCCGTGACCACGGTCGGCAACGCAGCGCCGAGGGTCGTCGAGCGTGCCTCTCGCCAGCTGGAGAAGTACACGCACACCTGCTTTCTCGCGACACCGTACGAGCCGTACATCGAGGTGGCCGAGGCGCTCAACCGATTGGCCCCCGGCGATCACGAGAAGCGGACAGCGCTGTTCAACACCGGCAGCGAAGCGGTGGAAAACGCGGTGAAGTATGCGCGGGCGGCCACCGGCCGGCCGGCCGTCATCACCTTCGATCACGCCTTCCACGGGCGCACGCTGATGACCATGACGATGACGGCGAAGAATCAGCCGTACAAGAGCACGTTCGGCCCGTTCGCGCCCGAGGTGTATCGCGCACCCATGGCCTACCCCTATCGGTGGCCAAGCGGCGCCGAGCACGCCGCTGACGAAGCGTTCGCGCAGTTCGAGATGTTGGTGGATTCGCAGATCGGTGCCGACGCGGTCGCCTGCGTCGTGGTCGAGCCCATCCAGGGCGAGGGCGGTTTCATCGTCCCCGCCGACGGGTTCCTGCGCCGGATCGCGGACTTCTGCCGTGACCGCGGAATCTTGCTGATTGCAGACGAGGTCCAGGCGGGCATCGCACGCACCGGTACCTGGTTTGCCTCCGAGCATGAAGGCATCGTGCCCGACCTGATCACAACCGCGAAGGGGTTGGCCGGGGGAATGCCGCTGGCAGCAGTTACCGGGCGCGCAGACATCATGGATGTTGCCCACGCCGGCGGAATCGGCGGTACGTACAGCGGTAATCCGGCCGCGTGCGAGGCCGCGCTCGGCGTATTCGAGACCATCGACGCCGAAAATCTCCTCGAGCGCGCTCAGGCCATCGGAGACATCATGTTCCGGGAACTGCGCGATATCGCGGCCGAGACCGACATCATCGGTGACATCCGAGGTCGAGGTGCGATGGTCGCGATCGAGCTCGTCCAGGCGGGGTCCAAGACCCCGAACCGAGAGGCTGTCGCCGAAATCAACCGCTACTGCCTATCGCATGGGCTGCTCACCCTGACTGCTGGCACCTTCGGGAACGTCCTGCGCTTCCTGCCGCCTCTGACGATCTCGGACGAACTTCTCGTGGAAGGCTTCTCGGTTATTCGAGAAGCGATCGCCGCCCTGTAAGAACCTCACATCCGCTAAGGAGCGCCACCTTCATGACCACCCTGACTGTGCCCCGGAAGACAGGCACGCTGCGCCCACTCGAGCTCTTCGGCACGGATGCCCTCCTCGACGAGGACGAGCGCGACATCGCCGGCACCGTGCGCAAGTTCGTCGAAACCCGCCTCAAGCCGAACGTCGAGAGCTGGTTCGAATCGGCCACGCTGCCCAAGGAACTGGCCAAGGAGTTCGGGCAACTCGGCGTCCTCGGCATGCACCTCGATGGATACGGCTGCGCCGGAACCAGCGCTGTGAGTTACGGTCTCGCCTGCCTCGAGCTCGAGGCCGGCGACAGCGGCTTCCGCAGCTTTGTGTCTGTGCAAGGCTCGCTGTCCATGTTCTCGATCTACCGCTACGGCTCCGAAGAACAGAAGCAGGAGTGGCTGCCGCGCCTCGCCGCCGGTGATGCTATCGGGTGTTTCGGCTTGACCGAGCCCGACTTCGGCTCGAACCCTGCCGGCATGCGCACCCGTGCCCGCCGCGACGGGAGCGACTGGGTGCTCAATGGCACCAAGATGTGGATCACCAACGGTGGCCTCGCCGACGTCGCCACCATCTGGGCCCAGACTGACGACGGCGTCCGCGGATTCGTCGTGCCGACGGACACCAAGGGTTTCATGGCCAACAACATCCACAAGAAGTTGTCGCTGCGCGCGTCGGTCACCTCCGAACTGGTCCTCGACAATGTGCGTCTTCCGGCGTCGGCGCAGCTGCCCGAAGCGCGGGGGCTCAGCGCGCCGCTGTCGTGCCTGAACGAGGCCCGCTTCGGCATCGTGTTCGGCGCGCTCGGTGCGGCCCGAGACAGCCTCGAATCCGCCATCGCCTATGCCGGCTCCCGCGAGGTGTTCGACAAGCCGCTGTCGAGCTACCAGCTCACCCAGGAGAAGTTCGCCAACATGACCCTTGAACTCGGCAAGGGTCTGTTGCTGGCGCTGCACCTCGGCCGGATGAAGGACGACGGCGGTGTCCTGCCCGAGCAGATCAGCCTCGGCAAGCTCAACAACGTTCGCGAAGCGATCGCCATCGCCCGCGAGTGCCGGACGATCCTCGGCGGAAGTGGCATCACCCTGGAGTACCCGCCGTTGCGGCACGCCAACAATCTCGAGTCGGTGCTCACCTACGAGGGCACGAGTGAAATGCACCTGTTGTCGATCGGCAAGGCGCTGACCGGACACCCAGCCTTCCGCTGACTCGGCCCTGCGCCCATTCTCACCACCAATCCCCGCACCCAAAGGTGAACGTGACATGACCACACCTGTGCAACTGCACAACTTCGTCGACGGGCAGTGGCTCGACGGCGCTGGCGGCACCATCGTCAGTACCAGTCCGGCGGAACCGGAACTCGTTGTTGCCGAAGGACAAATGGCAGGAACTGCGGATCTCGACAGCGCGGTCGCCGCAGCCCAGCGGGTCAAGCGGGAGTGGGCGCGAACCCCCGCACACGAGCGAGGGGCGATTCTCGTCCGTGCTGCGGGACTGGTGGAGAACGCAGCTCAGGCCTGGGGCGCCGAACTCGCCCTGGAAGAAGGTAAGACCAAGCCCGAAGGCATCGGGGAAGTTCTGCGAGCGGCGCAGATCCTGCGGTACTACGGCAACGACGCCGACCGCGACGCAGGCGAGATCTTCTCCTCGCCCCGGCGTGGCGAGCGCATTCTCGTCATCCGCAAGCCGCTCGGTGTGGTGGGTGTGATCACCCCGTTCAATTTCCCCATCGCCATCCCGGCGTGGAAAATCGCCCCGGCCCTGACCTATGGCAACACTGTGGTGTGGAAGCCGGCCAGCACCGTCCCCCTCCTCGCGATGCGCCTGGCCCAGGCCCTCGCCGACGCCGGTCTGCCCGACGGTGTACTGAACCTGCTGATCGGTAGCGGCGCCGTCGGCAACCGCATCGTCGAACATCCCGGCATCGACGCAGTCACCTTCACCGGATCCACCAGCGTCGGCCGCAAGATCGCGGCCGTCGGCGCCGCACGGGGCGTGCCGGTGCAGGCAGAGATGGGAGGGAAGAACGCCGCCGTCGTCCTGGGCGACGCCGACCTCGCCCTCGCCGCCGAACAGGTGATGCTGGGGGCCTTCCGCTCCACCGGCCAAAAGTGCACCGCCACCTCCCGACTGATCGTCACCGACGACATCGCCGATGACTTCGTCGCCGAACTCGGCAAACGCGCCAGCGCACTCAACGTGGGCAACCCCTTGCACGACGGCATCGAAATGGGACCCGTGGTCAACGCCGTCGCGCGCACATCGATCCAGGCCGGCATCGATCGCGCACTCGAGCAGGGTGCACGGCCCATCGCGGGAGGGCAGCCGTACTCCGGCGGCGCCCTGGCCGCGGGCTACTTCGTCCCCCCGACCATCCTCGAACTGCCCTCGCGGTCCCCGGACGTCTGGCGCGAGGAACTGTTCGGCCCGGTCCTGGCGGTCCGGCGAGCCGCGACTGTGGACGAGGCGTTCGCCCTTGCGAACGACAGCGAGTTCGGGCTCTCCGCGGCGATTTTCACCCAGGACCTGACCCGAACCCTCGATGCCATCGACGACATCGACGTCGGCATCTTGCACATCAACTCGGAATCTGCTGGGGCAGACCCGCATGTGCCGTTCGGCGGTGCGAAGAAGAGCGGGTACGGCCCGAAAGAGCAGGGCCGCTCGGCACGGGAGTTCTTCACCCACACCACCGCGGTGTACCTACGGGGCGGGGAGGCTCGCAAATGAGCCGCGGCGCCCTCGACGGCATCGTTGTCGCGGACTTCAGCCGTGTCCTCGCCGGGCCGTACGCGACGATGCTGCTCGGTGATCTCGGTGCTGAGATCATCAAGATCGAACGACCGGGCGTCGGGGACGACACCCGGGCGTGGGGGCCGCCCTTCGACCACGAGGGAAACGCCACCTACTTCAACTCGGTCAACCGCAACAAGACCTCCGTGGTCCTCGACCTGGGCACCGAGGACGGGCGTGCGCGTGCCCGGGATCTGGTCAGCCGCGCCGACATCGTCGTCGAGAACTTCCGGGCCGGGACAATGGAGCGTCTCGGCCTGGGCTACGACGACCTCCTGGCGATCAAACCTGACCTGATCTACTGCTCGATCACCGGGTTCGGACGTGGGGGCGGCGCCGCCCTGCCGGGCTACGACCTTCTCGTGCAGGCCGTCGGTGGCCTGATGAGTATGACCGGCCCCGAGCCCGGTTCCCCGACGAAAGTCGGTGTGGCACTGGTCGACGTGCTGACCGGCCTGCATGCGCTGACCGGCATACTGGCAGCGCTCAACCATCGCAACACCACCGGCCAAGGTCAACGAGTCGACACCAATCTCCTGTCGGTGCTTCTCTCGTCGCTGGTCAATCAGGCCTCTGGATACCTTGGTGCCCAAGCGGTTCCCTCGATCATCGGTAACCGGCACCCCAGCATCGCCCCGTACGAGGTGTTCCCGACCGCAGATCGCCCCATCGCGCTGGCGGTCGGGAACGACAAGCAGTTCGCCCAGCTCTGCGGTGCCCTGGGTATTCCAGAAGTCGCTGTGGACGGGCGATTCTTGACGAACACGTCTCGGGTGGCCAATCGCGGTGCCCTCTACGAGGTCGTCAGCGCTGGACTTGCTGCGCAGGGCGCGGACTACTGGTTCCGGACGTTGACCGCCGTCGGCGTACCCACAGGCCCCATCAACGACATCGCAGAAGCATTCGACTTCGCCGAGCAGTTGGGCCTAGACGCCGTGGTCGACGTGCCCGGCAGCCGCACACGGCAGGTCGCGAATCCGATATCGCTGTCAGCGACTCCGGTGCAGTATCGCAGCGCCCCACCGCAACTGGGAGATGCTGAGGACGACGAGAAGCGAGTGTCGACGCTCCCGCACTGAATGGGGTTCATCAGTTCAGTCGTCGACGCGGTCGCTGGACCGCGATCGCCGACGCGGCTCCGCCGGGCGCCGTGCGCGCGATCGTCGTTGGAGATGTCGCCCCACAGCTGGGGTGCCTTCTCGCAGCGTGGATGTGAGGCCATCACCGAGTCGTAAACAACTGCAGTACCACCGGACCTTTGGGGGCCGGGCGCCGCTCGATCAGCGAGCGGCGCCCGGCCCTCGTTTCGTTTCTGCCCCGCCTGAGGTACGTGAGATGAAGTGGGCCAGGCCGACGCCTGCGCGGGAACAACGACCTGCTACTGATCGGCTCGTCCGACGTGGTGTGCTCTGGGGTGACCGATCGAGACCGTGTCGCTGGTCGCGCTGCACTGATCATGGCAGTCTCCGCGACGAGGTCCGAAATGCGTTGCACCGCTGCAGCACTCTGCGCGTGGCCCGCGCGGTTGCCGGCGATCAGGAAGCTGACGGCCCCACCCCTGCCGAGTCGGGAATGCCGGATGAACGCTCCTTTCCTCGCGCTCGCCGAGCTGCGGAGCAGTTCCGGCCCAAGCCGCGTACCGGAGGCGATCCAGACTCTCTGGCCGCAGCGGACACATGTGTGACCAGATTTGTACGGCCCGTCTATGGCATGGGTCACAGTGGGGATTTAGCCTCGAGCGATACCCGACGAACAGGAGCGGCATGCCCGAGCTATCGACCGACCACACCACTCTCCAAGCAGGGCTGAAGAAACGTCACCTCACCATGCTCTCCATGGGCGGGGTGATCGGAGCCGGATTCTTCGTGGGACTGAGCGGAGTCATCGATCAGGCCGGTCCCGGCGCGATTCTCACCTGCGCCATTTGCGGGTTCATCGTATTCCTGGTGATGCGCATGCTCGGCGAGATGGCCGTGGCGAAGCCCTGTACTGGGTCGTTCACCGAGTACTCGCGCATGGCGCTCGGTGGCTGGGCGGGGTTTACCGCCGGCTGGCTGTACTGGTATTTCTGGGTTGTCGTCGTCGGCATCGAGGCGGTCGTCGGCGCGACTTTGCTGGCCCGGTGGTTCCCCGGTGTTCCGTTGTGGCTGATGTCCGCCGCTCTCCTCATGATCATGACCGTGGTCAATCTCCTGTCGGTCAGCAACTTCGGTGAGGCCGAATACTGGTTCGCCGGTATCAAGGTGGCCGTGATCATCGCCTTCATCGTGATTGCGTCCCTGTTCGTACTGGGCGTGTGGCCCGGTAGCACCGTCGACTTCCATAACCTCACCGCCCACGGGGGCTTCCTCCCAAACGGGTTTGGCGTGGTGTTCGTCGGCGTCGTCACAGTCATCTTCTCGATGACGGGTGCCGAACTGGTCACGATCGCGGCGGCAGAGTCGACCGAGCCGGCCCAGGCCATCCGACGGGCCACGAGCACCGTGGTGTTCCGGATCCTGGCCTTCTTCGTCCTGTCCACGTTCTTGCTGGTGACGATGATGCCGTGGGATTCGCTGGTGCCGGGCGAATCGCCGTTCATCGCCGCTCTGGACCTGCTCCGGATCCCTGGGGCCGCGGACATCTTGAACTTGGTTGTGTTGGTTGCCGTGCTGTCATGCCTGAACTCGGGCTTGTACACCGCATCCCGCATGCTGTTCGCGCTGTCCGCGCACCGGGACGCGCCGCGATGGATGACCCGTGTCAACCGCAGCGGCGTTCCGGTCAAGGGCGTCTTGTCCTGCACGTTCATCGGCTACTGCTGCATCGCCGCCGCGTACGTGCGGCCGGACACGATCTTCCTGTATCTCGTCAACTCCTCCGGGGCGATCTGCCTGTTCGTGTACGTGCTGATCTGCCTGTCCGAGTTGCGACTTCGCCGCAGTTGGGAGAAGGGCAGCCCGGAGATCCTGAAGTTCCGCGTGTGGCTGTTTCCCTGGCTGCCGATCGCGGTCACCGGAGTCATCCTGGCGATCTTGGTGGGGATGGGGCTCAATGCCGGAACCCGTGCGGAACTTGTCCAGAGTCTGATCGCCCTTGGCGTCATTCTCCTGGCCTACGTAGCGAAACGTCGCTCCACCCGAGAAGGAATCCACGCGCCGCAAGCCGCTTCCGAGACACCGTCGGCGACAGTGTCGGCTGAGCGCCTCGCATAGTCTCCGCCTTCTCGGGGGTGCGCAGATCACTCCCGAGAAGGCGGAACCCGGTGGTGGTGCTCCCTCCCCGGTAAGTCCGCATTCGTCGACGTGAGCACCCGGTCGGTGGATCGCGGCGAGTAGCGTCTCAACGCCGATCTTCCAGTGTTCCGAGCAGCTCCCGGGCTGTGACGGCGATCCATAGTTCTGCACGCACATGGGCAGAGTCGAGGTCCCGGCCGGTCAGCTCGACCACCTTGTTCAACCGGTTCCGCATCGTGTGGCGGTGAATGCCCAGGGCGGCCGCTGCGACTTCGGTCTGCCCGTTGTGCTCGAGGAAGGCGGCCACTGTGGCAATCAGGCTACTGACGGGTGAGTGTGCGTTGTCGTAGTCGTCGAGTGCGCCGAGCACCGAATGCGACATGGCGTGCAGCTCTTCGGTGCTCTGGGAACCGAGAAGCAGGGAGAACGTTCCCAGTTCGGCGAAATTGATGAACTTCTTTTCCTGCAGTCCGCCCGCGCGGGCGGCGACGGACGCTTGCTTCACACTGCGCGCTGCTGCGAATACCGTTGCGGGAAGCCCCAGCCCACCGCCGATGGATCGCTGCAGTTGGGCGCCTACTTGCTGATGAAGACGTGTGCCGATCTCCGTCGACGCCTCTGCAGGAACGATGACCACAATCTCCGATTCCGTCGGTGTCATGAGGTACGGGGTGGCGTCGGCGCCGAGCACGCTCGTCGTGCGGCGTTCGGCGGCCAGAAGCGGGCCCACATCGGTCAGGATGATGGCCGCAACCTGTGTGTCGGGCTCGAAGCCGAAGAACCRCAATAAGCTGACGTCGACATGCTCTCCGAACGCGAGGAGTGCCTGGGTGACGGCGGCACGCAACCGATGCTCGGCGTCGACCACCTTGGCGGGCTTGCTGAGCTCGATGGAGATCAGCGACACCGCATGGGCCACTAGTAGTCGATCCGACGGCGCCAACGGCCCACGTGAGTTGACCGCAAGATATCCATGAAGGTCTTGTGCGGCGGAGATGCTCTGAATCGTGCAGTACCCGTGATCACCGGCGATAACCTTGCTCGTCGAGCGACGTCGGCTGGCCCCGGATCGTGCGGCATCGGCCACCGAGCGGGCGAGGGTGACGGCGTGGGGAGCGTCTGCACCGTGCACCGCGAGGATGCGCTGGTCGGTGTCGATCACGGCCAGTGACGACGACAGGGCACGCCCGAGTGCCGAGATGACCGCGGGGATGCCACCTCGCAACGTGGCCCGGGCGAACGT
Organism: Rhodococcus sp. TAF43; assembly: GCF_052113525.1. Lineage (NCBI taxonomy): Bacteria > Bacillati > Actinomycetota > Actinomycetes > Mycobacteriales > Nocardiaceae > Rhodococcus > Rhodococcus sp. TAF43. Next base: position 14,433 of record NZ_JBFRDL010000057.1, on the reverse strand, counting down.
CTCCTGTTGGTCGACAACGCTTTGTATCGCGCGGATCTGGTCGGCGGTCAGTTCGTCGATCACGGCGCGGGTGATGGCGATGAACGGGGTCGACGCAGGCACAGAGAGGATTGCCAGCCCGAGCGCGTCACCCGCAGCGCGAATACCGTCGGGGACTCTCGCGAACGTCGTGCCGGTATCGAACGCGAGGGCTGCGGCGCCGGCCTGCACCAAGGAGGAAACGTAGTTGTACTGTTCGTCCGCACTCGTACCGATCTTCAGTCCGGTGGTCATGACGAGTTCGCCCCCGGATAGCCAAGGGGTCGGATCTACGAGCTCGATCGCATGTGCCCAATCGATGACGCGATCAGCGCCTTCGAGGCCTGCCACTAGCGACAGGCCGAGGTCGCTGATCTGAGTCAGTCGGCGAACAGTAATCGCCAATTTTGTCCTCCCGCAGTTTTCCGGTCAGTGTATTTTGTCCAGCTTCCGGCGACCGCACGAGGACGCCATCGAGAGGCCCGGTCGCGGCCGTCGTACCGGCGCAGTCAACCAATGCTGATGTCAATCGACACGCTATGGCGTGGAGGTCGCGGGCCCCGCCTGGGTCGGTGCGGCATCGGTTGGTGCGGAGACGAGGTTGTCCAGGCTCAGGTGGATCTCCGTGATCACCGCGGGTGAGCACAACGACGCGTGCAGGGCCTCTTCGATCCGTTTGATTCGATAGCGCACCGTGTTCGGGTGTAGGGCGCACTGCTTGGCGGTGGCGGTGACATCGAGGTCGTTCGCGAAGTAGTCACGCAGGAAGTGTAGGAGCTGTAGTCGCACAACGTGTTCCACGACGACCAGCAACGCCGGATCGATGCCGCCGAGTGTTTCTCCGCATACTTTGCGAACGCCACCCGCACCTGGTCCTTGTCCACGACCGTGCATTCGAGTCCGTCGATGGTGGTGCCGGCCGCTGCGGCGAGCAGTGATGCAATCGCATCGAAGTCCTGCCGGTACGCCTTCACTGTCGCCGGCGACGGCTTACTGGTGCTGCGGTACGCCAGGAACTCCTCGAACCGCTTCACGAGGTCAGCTGGTGCAGTCATGCAAGCAATTGTGCCGCAGCACTTTCGCGAACCCGTCGCCCCTCGCGTTGAGTGTGACCGGTGAACCAGGAGAGCGACTGTCCCCTCACCGGCTCCTGCCCGGCCCGCGCGGTGGCGTCCACTCGAAACCGAGCCTGTCGAGCTGGGCGATGCGATCAGGTGTCAAGGTCGGTGCGTTGGTGCGACGGTCATACCGGCGCTGCGCCGCCCACGTTCCGAGCTTGAACCCATCCGGAGATACCCAGGTCTGGGGGACCTGGGCATGCCCGTGAGCGGTGACGAACCGGGCGAGGTGGTCGACCGCGATGGTCCACCGCGTTCGGGGCGCGGCAGTGCCGGCACCAGCGGTGCCCCAGTGGAATCCGAGGTGATTGAGTTGGTCGATCCGGTTGGCGGTCAGTGATGGCCGGCCTCTGCGGCGATCAGTGCGTCGGGTCGAGACCCACACACCGAGCCGGTAGCCATCGCTGCTGGTCCACCCGTGGGGGACCCGGGCGTGTCCGTGGCCTGCGATGTAGTTGGTCAGATGAGCGACGCCGGCCGCCCACTGGGCGGCTTCCCGCTGCGCCCTGGTGGTGGCCGGGCCCCAGTCGAACCCGATCGCCTCGAGCTGGCTCATGCGCGATGGTGTCAGTGCTCGGGCGTTGTGGCGGCGATCGGTGCGGCGGCCCGCCACCCAGCGTCCGAGCCGAAACCCGTCCTCGCACACCCACCCGAGCGGCACGGCAGTATGGCCGTGCTCGGCGCGGTACTGCTCGAGGTGCGCGACACCGGTGTCCCATTGCTCGGCGAACTCGTCGGTGGTTCGACCCCGTGGCGGGTTCCAGTCGAAGCCGACGGCGTCGAGCTGACGGATCCGCTCCGCGGTGAGGGAACGGGCGCCCCGGCGGCGCTCTGCGCGGCGGTGCATCACCCACGCCCCGAGACGCATCCCGTCCTCGCACACGAATCCAGCAGGTACGCGGGCGTGCCCGTGTGCGGTCGCAAACGCTGAGAGCCGGCCGACTGCGTCGTCCCAGCGAGCGACCCCACGCATGACCTGACTGTGCACTGTTAATCCCCCCGGATGATTGCCCCGGGGAATTAGTAGCAGACGAGCTGGTGGATCCCGTAAACGCGACGTCGGGCAGGTGCGGGCAGCTCGCCCGGGACGAGTCGGGAACTTTTTGCCTCCTGGGCGCATCTGACTGTGTAGACGCGGAGGAACCAGTCCTCCGCTTGGGGAGGAGAACGAGGTGAGCAGCCCGGAGAACACCACCAGCGCGCCGAAGCTCGATGACGTCGAGAAGAAGGCCGACGACCTCTACTACGGCCCGGGCGAATCCGCTCCCACTAATGAGACGCCGCAGGACACCACAACGGCAGCTGAGCCGTCGGTGGCGCCGGATCCGGCTGTGCCAGCTGTGGAGGGTGGCGCGAACCCAGCTGTGGTCGGGGATCCCGAGTCCGCGACGTTCGTCGACCCGTCCGCCGCGCCGATCGCCGCCCCGTCGGGCAACTACACCTCGGCCCGCGACATCGACGGTGACGGCATCGTCGACTCCACGATGGTCGACCTCGACGGTGACGGTGTCGTGGATCAGATCAACCATGACACCAACGGCGACGGCAAGATCGACGTCATCGAGTACGTCGGCGGCGCCGGCAAGTTCAACGCGATCGACCGGGACACCAACTAGGACGGTGTCGTCGACCGGGGAGAGATGGACACCAACGGCGACGGCCGTACCGACACGGTCGCGTTCGACCACAACAATGACGGCAAGCTCGACGAGATCGACATGGATCTCGACCACGACGGCGTCATCGATGCCGTGGCGCTCGATACCAACGGCGACGGAGTCCTCGACTACATGGGAATCGACACCGACGGTGACGGTCTGGCCGACGAGATCCTCACCGACGCCGGCCAGACCGGCGACTGGAACCCGGTCCCGGACGCCTCCGACCTCATCTGACCCGGCCACGCTCTCACCACGGAGACGAGAACTTCTGATGGACGACACCTACGGCATGAGCATCGGCGACGACCTGGTCACCCCTGACGACGCCTCGACCACCGACCTGCTCGACGTCGGCCTGGAGATCGAGGATCCGCTGCTGCCGGACCCGCAGCTCCTCCCCGCCGATACGGACACCGGTGACCCCCGGCGCTGCACCAGTTCCCGCCGAGCCGGCCGAGCCGGTGGCCCCGGTCGTGTCGGTGCCCGACCTCGACGAACCCGCGGCTCCCGCAGTCGATGTCGAGGACACCGCGCCCGCCGTAGCGCCCGAAGACGGCACCTACGGCAACGCCGCAGCGTGGACCGGGGACTGGTTCTTCCAGGAGTACGACGGCTACTGCGGCCCGTCGTCGGCCGCGCAGGTCGTCTCCGAGTACACGGGCCTGGACATCTCCGATCCGCAGCAGCTCGTCGACCGGGCCCTCGAACTCGGTCTGTTCGTCGGCGACTACCCCGCGAACGGGATGACCATCACCTCGCTGGAGGTCCTGCTCGAGGACCAGGGCGTGCCTGTCACATCGAGTCCAGCAGCATGGACGACCTTGCGGCCAAGCTCGCCGACGGCTACGGCGTGATCGCGATGGTCGACTCCGGCGAGTTGTGGACCCCGGCCGAGGAGATCGTCGAGGACAACAAGCCCGATCACGTGCTCGTCGTCGCCGGCATCGACACCGACCGTGGCGTGATGATCCTCTCCGATCCCGGCAATCCCGACGGCACCGGTCTCGAGGTCCCGATCGCCCAGTTCGAGGACGCCTGGGCGGACTCCGGGAACACGATGCTCGTCGCCGACGACACCGATCCCGACCTGGTCGCTGGTGCTCCTGCGGATGAGACGGCGATGGCGTTGCAGCCGCGGCTGTGGGCGATGGTCGACCTGATCGGGACGTGACTCCTCGCCTGGAATTCGGACACGTCAGAATTGGTGGGAACCTTTTCGCCTCTGGCTGCATCCAACTAGTAGGTGACCTTTTCGACTGGAGGCGGTATCGCGATGACTGAACCGGACGTGAGTCTGTGGCAGGCCCTCGGCATCTCGGTCGACGATGCCCTCGACCAGGCCCCCGACGACGTGTGGGCCTCCGCGGTTCAGCACGCGGTCGACCCGTCGACACCCGAGGTGGACTCCTCGCTGGTGCCGGAGATGGACGACTCGGATTCGGATCCGTTCGAGGGCGGAGGGGACCTTGCCGCCCTGCTGCACGATGACCCGGCTGCTGGGCGCCACGGCCACGACACCAGCCATGACATCGACCTCGGTGACGGCTTCGACCACGACGGATTCGGCGCCCACCACCACGACGACGGCGACGGCATCGACCTCCACGACAGCGGCCTCTGACCAGCATCGATGCCGTCTAGGAGGCTCCCGGTCCGGACCTGGACGGGAGACCTTCTGGCGCCGCCGGATACACTGCCCGACGGCTGATCGAGCCGATTGAAATGGTCCTGGGGGGATCCGTGACTGATGGGGAATTGCTGGCGCTCTGCCGGCAGGGGTACGAGACCGCGTTCGCGGAGCTGGTCGGCCGACACCGCAACCGGCTCTGGTCGATCTGCTTCCGTGTCACGGGAAACCGTGAGGACGCAGAAGAAGCCGTCCAGGACGCCCTGACCTCAGCGTGGCAGAACCTCCACAAGTTCCGCGGCGACGCGAAAGTCTCCACCTGGCTCTACCAGATCGCCGCGAACGCATCCCTGGCCGTGGTGCGCAAGCGCAAGGACACCACCGTCGACGACTTCGACGTCATCGAACTCGAAGACCCGGCACCGCTGACCGCGGACCGGGTTGCTGACGTCGATGCTGTCCGCCACGCCCTCGCGCAACTGCCCGCGGATTTCCGCGTCGCGATCGTGCTCCGCGAGTTCGCCGAGATGTCCTACGCCGACATCGCCGCGCACCAGGGGATCCCGGTCGCCACCGTCAAGACCCGCATCAACCGGGCCCGCAAACAGCTGATCACGCTGCTCGCACCCGCTCGCACCGCATAGGACACCGTGGTGACAGCAGACCTGCCCGAACACGAGCGCCTGCGGCGCGAGCTCGAGATGCTGGCACAGGTCCGCGGCCTGCTCCGCGAATCCGAAGGCCCCGAGTTCCAGCCCCCCACACGTGCTGTCGACCAGGTCCTCGACGAGTACAACGCCGCCCGCACGCGGGAAGGCGACGACGACCGGGCAGCGGAATGACCGCCGACGCGCGCGCCGAGTACGACGACGATGAGATCGACAACTGGCCGAGTCAGCTGGGGCGCACACCCATCGGCCCCGCTGTTCAGGTGAAGTTCTCGCTGGAAGCGCACCAGGCGCTGATCGCGGTGGCCGCGCCGTTCGGGCAGCGACGCCGCAGCGCCGTCATTCGGATCGCGATCGGCCGACTCCTGGCCAGCCGTGCCGGCTTGGCCGCCATCGTCCGCGAGCGCGCGAACAACCGTGCGACCAGACCGGCCTTCCCTTACATCGTGAACATGCACATCGACCCGGTGCTGGCCGATCGTCTCGCCCGCCTCGCCTTGTCGCTGGGCATCAAACGAGCGGAACTGATCCGGATCGCGGTCGACCGATTCCTCGTCGAACTCGCGCAACTGCGCCTGGCCGGCACCCCGTTCGACATCGAAACCGCCATCAACGACGAGGTATTCAACGGCGAAGCGAACCGGGACCGGCTGATCAGACGCCGACGGCACCTCGAAGCCGAGCGACTCGCCGAGACACCCACCTCGCTGGTCACCTGATTCGCGCACCGGGCAACACACGGCCGCACATGATTCGGCAATCTGCTGTACTGGCCACATGGCGCCGGGGGAGGCGTCGACAGAACGGAAACGGGGGAGGGTGCGGTGCGCACTGCGCAAGGCAAGGATGCGCTGCCAGTTGTCGGCATGACCGTCATGTTCATCGCTGCGGTGGTCGCGTCAGCGGTCTCCTGGTGGGGATGGCCGGACTTGGCCAACACGCTCGAGGAAGTCACCGGCCCGAACAGGACCCCGTCTCTTGCGACGAAAGAGACTGTTGCGGCAGGAACACCGGCGATTCTGCTAGGGCTCGCGATTCTCCCGTGGCCGTTGTTTCGTGCTGATCGCTGGTTCGAACGACGCGGCGCCTGCTACGGCGGCGGACTGTCGACGCCGGAGGCGAGCCGGCGGCGTGCACGGGGCCTGTCGATCGTGTGGTGCGGCCTCGCTGTGATCCTGCTGGCCCTGCACGTGTGTCTGGTCGGGGAGATGACCGGACACGAGATGCCGATGCTGGAGGTTATGGCTGTGTCTTTCGGGGTGTTCCTGCTGGCCTTGGCCGCGGCCATCCCGTACTTCCGCCACGATCCTGCGTCTGTGCCGGCGGAGCTCCGGGCAACGGTCGAGGGCTTCGACCGCGGCTACCGCCGCGCGGTACCGCTGCTGCGTGCAACGGCGGCCGCCACGATCGTGCTGGGCGTGCTGTGGCCGGTCGTCGCGTTGGTAGTCGGCTGCGTGGGAATGTGCGCCGCGATGATGCTCTCGGCAGCCTCGGGGATCCGCGAAGGCTGACCGCAGGTCAGGCTCCGCGCTCGGACCAGGTGATCGTGACATCCTCGGCGACTTCGACATCGGATAGCCGAAGGTACTCGAGGACCATCGCGCGTGCGGTGTCGAGGCTCCGAGTCCCGTACGTCTGGGTGGCACCGTGACCATCGATCTCGAGCACGAGGCCGGGTAGCCGCCGCCGTCCTCGCCACCACGGTGCGCGAGTCTCCCACCGATTGACTTCCTCCCGGCCGTGAACGGCCGGGAGGAAGTCCGGCCGTGAACGGCCGGGATTCCCTACGCAGCCTCGACCGGGTGGTCGGGATCTGTTCGGTGGGTTCCTGCATCACTGCGGACTGCACGAGCAACCTCGTGTCTGACGTCTGCTCCACAGGCGTTTAGCGACTCCGCCAGCCCGGCGGCGTCGAGGATGTTCACAGCTGCATTGAAGTCGCGATCCAGGTGGGCGCCGCACTCACATGTCCACTCCCGGATGTGCAGCGCCTTGGCCTCGCCGACCGCCCCGCACTGCGAGCAGGTCCGGGTCGACGGCGTGAACCGGCTGATCCGGACCACTCGACGGCCGTGCTGGGCGGCCTTCTCCTCCAACAACCGCACCAGCAGCGACCAGCCTGCGTCGTGTACCGATTTCGCCAGCCTCGTGCGGGCCAGGCCCACTACCGCGAGATCCTCCACGGCGACCACTTGGTTCTCGTGGATCAACCGCAGTGCGAGCTTGTGGTGATGATCGAGCCGGGTTTCGCGAACCTTCCGGTGCACCGCCGCAACCTTGACGCGGGCCTTGGCCCGGTTGCTCGAGCCTTTCTCCTTCCTCGCCAACGCCCGCTGCTCGCGAGCGAGCCTTCGCTGCGCGGCGCGCAGGTGCCGCGGCGCCGCGACCTTCTCGCGGTGCCCGTCCGAGCAGATGATCACAGCGAGGTCGGCAAGCCCGAGATCGATCCCGGCCACCGTGGACGCCGCCGGTAGCGGTGTCTAGGCGACCTCGACGACGAACGAGACGTAGTAGCGTCCGTCCGGTTCCTCGATCACCGACACACTCGACGGCTCCGACGGCAGCGAACGTGACCACGCCAGTTCGACGTCGCCGATCTTCGCCAACCGCACACCCCGTGCAGTGACGCTAAATCCGTTGCGGGTGAACCGAATCGACTGACGATTATCGCGCCGCGACCGGAACCGTGGCGCACCGACCTTGCGGCCTTTCCGCTTCCCCGCGACCGAGTCGAAGAAGTTCCGGTACGCGCGGCGCGCGTCCTGGCAGGCCTGCACCAGCACCACCGACGACACCTCACCGAGCCAGGCCCGCTGCGGGGTGGCCTTGGCGAGAGTGACGACCCGCCGCTGGACCTCGGTGTCGGAAATCTTCTCCCCGGCCGTCCGGGCATCCTGCCGGGCCCGGATCGCGTCGTTGAACACCACCCGCGCGCACCCGAATGACCGGGCCAGCATCTGCTGCTGATCCCCCCGTTGGGTACGCGCGATAGCGGTAGCGCTTCAACACAACGCCGACCGTAACAATGGTCTATGACAGTGCCGGATGACCACCGACGCGGCAGGACTTGCGTATTCGCGCTCCACGCACATTTGGTCTTCGTGACCACGTACCGGCGGCGGGTGTTCACCAGCGAGCACCTATCCGCCCTGGAACGGATCGTCGCCGACGTGTGTTCCGACTGCGGCGCGACGTTGACCGAGTTCACGGCGAAGACGACCACGTGCACCTGCTCGTCGAGTACCCACCGACCGTGCAGTTGTCGAAGCTGGTGAACTCCATCAAAGGAGTGTCCTCCCGCCGCCTTCGCCAGCAGGACCACCTGCGAACACACCGCGACCGCCTCTGGTCCCTTGTCCTACTTCGCCGCATCACGCGGCGGCGCACCCCTGTCGATCATCCGCGAATACGTCGAACAACAACGCCGACCAGACTGACAGATGGGCTATCCCGGACCTCAAGAACCGGGCCTGCGCCCAAAGATCGGCGGTCACTGCCACTCGAATCTCGTCCATCTCGTCCAGCGTCTCACGGGGCGGTGACATCGGAGGACGACTTCGCCAGCACCTGCGAGCATCGCGATGTGGCTTCGCTCACTGGGAGATCGCGGGACAGCAGCGCGGCATGCCAACTACGTTCGATCCAAGGGCTGGGGAGCCCTCGAGCAACAGGGGAGGAAATGAGCATGGGGGCAGCAGCATTCGTCGGTGACAGGGATTCGGTGGGGAAGTTACTCACCGTCGCGGCGACGATCATCGTTCCGTACGCGCTCTGGCCGCTGGTCATGGTGTGGGCGGTCCTGTACTTCAGCACAATCGGAGTGAAGCGTCTCGTCGGCGCTCAGTGAGGTCTGCCGCACGGAGACGCGGTGAAGGCGGTGTGAAGACCATTCGGCAGATGTACCGTCACCCCTGTTCACGACGGTCGGGCCGACGCACAACCGGCTTCCCGACGACCGGGTCGCCCGGGTGTAGACGCTGTTGCAAGAGTGCGAGACCGTCGGGATCGAAGGTTCCGCGGAAGACCCAGCAGGCCCAGTCGAAGTCGGCCGTGGACCATGCGGCGGTCGCCTCCCCGTACCAGAGGTCCCACGCTTCGCTCGACCGTGGGCGGCGGGCCATGAATCCGTCGCCTTCGCCGGCGCCGAATCCCGCGCTGAACGCGCCGGTCGCCTCGTCATCGATCCTGATCCACTGGGGAGTCAGATCGTGGAGGACCGGGACGTGCAGGTCTGCGGAGGAGACGTTCTCACGGAACCAGTCGTAGGTCCGTCGGCGCCTGGTCTCGGCCGCGGCCTGCATCTTCCTCTGGGAGTCGTCGTCGGTCTCGATAGGCCCGTCCCAGGTGAAGACGGCGGGGTCGACCGGAACGCCGAACGCTGCCTGTTCGAACGCGGCTCCGTCGATTCCGTCATCGCTGTGTGCGGCGAGTACCGCGCCGGAGTCGGCGTCGACGATCAGTCGCACGGACGGTTTGTCAGGTCGGCGCGGAGCCAGTTCGACGGACCAGCATGGGCGGCCGAGGAACTCGACGTCCTCGACGGGGCCGGTGGGGCGGGCATAGTCTTCCCGCACCCAGTACCCGGTGGGTGGGGTGATCAACAGCTGCTTGGCCGGGCCTGCGACATACACGCTTTCGAGGAGCGTCTGTCGTGGCCGTGATGGGTCGTCGTGGAAGTGCCACGCTGTCTCACCGTCAGTGAGGAATACCAGTTCGCCGCTCAGCTTCTCGACCCGTGCCTTCCGCCCGTCCCGGCTCACCCGGGCACCATCGGGGCCAAGTCGCACGATCACGGGCTTCTCGCCGTAGCTGATGGTGGGCACCCTGATGGGCTCGTCGGAGTTGTGACAGGTCCGTACGATTCCATCGACCGGAGTCGCGGGACCGTCGACCATCGTGACGAGAACTTGTATCCATGCAGTCATGTCCTTATCCCTCCGCGGCTTCCACATCTCATTGTGCGCGAGCCTCAGCTGAGTAGACCGGCGCGTCGCAGCACGGTCTTCGCGGCGGCGATGTGGTCCGTCACCTGGAGAGCGGTTTGCGCCAGACGACGTCGGCCACCCGGATGCGGTGGCTGGTGTCGCCATTCCAGTCCACCGTCAGGCCCTGTGCCTCGAGCGCGTCGACCACCGTGCGACCCACGACGCCGTCGGTGTGGGTGACGATCTCCTGCCGGGCGGTCTCGTCGCCGCCGCGGGCGGCCGCGATGAGTACAGGGTCGGTGTCCGGGGCTGGGCGGAAGGCGCTGTACGACAACAGCAGGTCCGCGGGCTCGTCACCGAGGAGTTCGGCGTCCTGCATGTGGAAGAACGTGTACGCCCACTGCTGCCACGGGTACCAGCCGTCCATCGGTGGATCCGCCGGCGTGCGTTCGTCGTCGATCTCGACAGTGCCGCAGCGGACACAGCAGGTGAAGTTCATCCGCGCCAGGATGCTGCGCTGCTCGAGGTCAGCGAACGCCGCGGCCACCCGCACGTAGTCGCCCGGGGCCGACCACCGTTGCTGCTCTTGCAGGCGCTCGTTCCACACCTGACGAACGAGCGCGTCCACACGCCGCCCCAGTGCAGGATGCTCGTCGGCGCCGTCGACACAGCCTCGCGCGGTTTCACAGATCTCGGCGAAGGTTGCGAACCCGCGAACGACGAGAATACGTGTCTCCTAATGGATCTCAGCGAGGTCTGCTGCGGTGAGCGAGGGCTCCGGAGTCGAACAGGAACACCGCGGCGTCGGCGTCGGCGTCGACGGACGCGGTGCGGGTCTGCTCGAACCCGTCGATCAGAGCCCGCCGGGTGGCGGCGTCGTTCTCCACCGTCAGCGTCGCGAGGCCGGGAGTGTCGATCAGCGCGAGGTCCCGGATTGCTGCCGAGGGCAGAAATCGGTGCACGTAGGCAATTTCGGTGACCGGCCGGCCGAGGTCGGTGGCGTGTCCGCGTTCGATCGGCCGCTGCACCCTCTGTCCGTCGAGGCTGACGACCTCGATTCGAGAGGGTGCCCCGTCCTGGTAGACGGCGACGACGTTGGTGGCCTCGAGCGCGGCGGTCTCGGCAACCGGCGCCCCGATCAGCGCGTTCACCAGCGTCGACTTGCCTGCCTTCAGCCGGCCGACGAGCACCACCCGCGGCGGTGACCAGAGGGTCTGGCCGATGCGGTTCGCGTGCGCGACCAGATCCCCACCGAGGGAGGCGAGGGCGTGCAGGCTGCGGTCGAGGACCGCTCGCACGGGATCCAGGCCGGGTTGCCACGGATGACCAGCTGGCCCTGGTGACCTGGCGGCATCTGCTGCGGCTGGGGAACGCCCATCGGGTGCACCATCTACGCCGCCCCCTCTGCGGCCGGGGCCTGCGCGGCCGCGGTCAGTTTCGTGATCACGTTCTCGATCTCCTGGCACTTCGCGGTGATCACGCGCTGGTTCTTCGACAACCGGGTCACGGTCGCCTCCCGGGTCGCGGCATCCAGGCGCGCTGCCTCTTTCGCGTCGGCGATCTGCGCCTGCACCTGTTCCATCGTCGTCTTCACGTGTTCGCGGTAGCGGATCACGATCTCGGGACGGCCCGTCGACAGCGTCGCCTCGAGCATCCGCGCGGTGGTCGAGCGGGCGGTGGCCAGGGTTTCCCGCAGCCAGGTGAGCAGGTTCGACTTTCCGCTGCGCATGGCCTTCCAGCCCAGGTTGACGCCGACCCAAACGACGCCAGCGACAGCCCCGACCCCAATCAGCGCACCGAGCATGCTGGTGCCGATCATGCCCATTGTCAGGATCGACGGATCCAACAAACCCTGACGTTTGCTGGCCACCTCACCGGTGGTCAGCCGCGGATCCAGCGACGCGATCACCTGCTGCTCGATTTCCGCCCACACGACCTCGGAGTCGAACAGTCGCAGCACGATCGCCCGGACTCCGTCGAGGAACACCTGCACCGACGCGGTCATCGCCGCCTGCAAGTCCTGCCGGTGACCATGCCGGCGCGCAGCACGCCGCCGAGCAGGCCAAGCGCCTGGGGGCGATCTCCCTGATCGTGTGGGCCGTGCTGTGCGTGCTGCTCGTGGTCTTCTACGTCGTCGTCATCGGCTGGGCCATCTCGAACGCCGCGGACATCCCCACCTCGACGTACACGCCGTACACGGTGCCAACCACCACACGTGGTCGCTGACCGCCCAGGGTCTTCTGCGTGAGATGAGCAGGCCGACAGAGTCATCCCCGCAGAAGCCGGCACCGGAGGCTGCTCGCCGCCGGCTGCAGTGGCAGATCGCGAACATCGCAGCCAGTGTCGTTCTCTGCGCCGGGGCAGTCGTGTTCAGCTGGTATGCGGCGGTAGTGACCTTGCTCCTCGCGATGGCCGCCGGTACCTGCGGACCCGGCGAGTGCAACATCGGCGTCGTGAACTGGACGATCCTGTCCGGGCTGGCTGGCATCGCGCTGATCCTGATCGCAACGTTCACCCTCGTCGTGCGGTCGTTGATCCGTAGACGATGCGCCGTCTGGTGGCCACTGCTCGCGGCCGTGCTGATCGCCGCGCTGGTGGTCGTGTGCGCCGTGATCGTCTTCACCGCAACCGGGAGCTGATGTGCACCGCCATCCACCGCTGCGCAGCCGACCCGGTATCGCTCCCACAGAAAGTCAGGACATGCCATGCCCGAGAATGTCACCGTCCGTCGGCGGAATCACTCGACCGTCGAGGCCGCGCTGGCAGACGGCCGACGAGATAGCAACCCCCCCCTATTGGCACTGGCTACGGCTGGTGCGTCGATGGTCGCGATCGGGATGAGCTTCCTGTTCGTGATGGCCGACACCAGCCCGGTGGCGCAAGGGATGGCCGTCACGTGGATCGGTACTGCGGTCGTCGTCGCGGTGGTGATCGCGGGGATCGTGTGGTCACGAAGGAACGACCAGCCGGCGTTCTTCTGGCCACTCCTCGCGGCGCCGGCGATTCGCGGGCTGCTCCTGGCGGGGGCGTCGATCGCGGAAACCACTATCGGTCAGTGACCGGCACGATAAACCCCGCGGCGAGCGGCCCGGGCAGAAAGTTCGGCGACGGCGGGAACCTTTCGCGCTCTCGCTGCATCAAACCTTGTGACCACCAGATATCGGGGGAGCGGAACCGGCGCCGCGCATTGCGCGCATCGGCCCGCCGAGCTGCACGAACGCGAACATACGGAGGGAAAACGATGCGAGCGAAGATCGCACCACTGGCCGCACTCGCGGCCGCCACGGCGGTCCTGCTGCCCGGATGCAGCACAGGATCAGCTGAGGAAGCCGTGCCGGCCGCCGGTGATGTCGCGCAGGTCGACGCGAGCACCCTCGACACCGGCAGCTTCCCCACGACCCCGCAGCCGGCGTTCACCACGGTGGGTGATGACTTCAAGGGGCGCTCGATCGAGGGCCAGCGGATGGCCGAGTATGTGCTCAACCCGATCGAGATCGACCCGCAGCTGACGGACCTGAAGTCGATGTCGACGTACGTCATCAAGGACGGCAAGTCGCTGGGCCTCCTGCTGCCGGACCCGATCCCGCAGGTCGCCGTGGACAACGGCATGCTCGTCGGTTTCTCGTCCAACCGGTCGACCCCGGGCAAGGAAGGTAACCAGTCCCTGGTCAACGCCGTGTTCCGGTTCCCCGACGACGCGTCCGCGCAGAAGGGCGCGACCGCTCTACACGAAGCGACGATGAACAACGACTACGGCGCCGGCCCCGAGGAGCTCGGCCGGATCGACGTTCTGCCGAACGGCAGTACGGCCTCCCACAGCGCGGTGACTGCTTCGTTGCTGTAGCCGTTGCCGCGCATACCGTTGCGGAAGTTCTCGAATTCGGCGGCGAGAACTTCGGGTTTCTTCTTTCCCATGGCTCGGCGGAGCAGGTCGGCCTGTCCGAGCGTGTAGCCGGCCACCTTCTGCGCCAGTTGCATGATCTGCTCCTGGTAGACGATCAGCGCGTATGTCTCGCCCAGGATTTCGCGGAGCGGTTCGTCGAGTTCCGGATGGATCGGTGTCACAGCCTCACGGCCGTTCTTACGGTCCGCGTATGCCCAGTGCGCACCGACCCCCATCGGACCGGGTCGGTAGAGAGCGTTCGATGCGATGAGATCGTTGAACTCGGTCGGCGCCATGCGTAGCAGAAGCTCGCGCATGCCCGCCGAATCGAGTTGGAAGACAACAAGATTGTCGCCGCGGGCGAGCATCGCATAGGTCGCAGCGTCGTCCAGCGCGAGCGTGTCGAGATCGATGTCGATGCCGCGGTTGGCCTTGATGTTCTCGATCGCGTCACCGATGACGGTGAGGTTGCGCAGACCGAGGAAGTCCATCTTCAGCAGGCCGATGGCCTCGCACGACGGGTAGTCCCAGCC
>NZ_JBFRDL010000056.1:0-30539 GCF_052113525.1 Rhodococcus sp. TAF43 | reverse complement strand
CCCCGATCGTCATGAAGGACGGGGTACCACTCGACCTCGGCCGCACCACCCGCACCGTCTCGAAGAAACAACGCCGAGCCCTCGTCGCCCGCGACAACGGCTGCGCCTTCCCCGGCTGCGGCGCACCACCCGCCCACTGCAAAGGCCACCACGTCAAACACTGGGCCGACGGCGGACCCACCGACCTCGACAACCTCGTACTCCTGTGCCACTACCACCACCGACTACTCCACCACTCGCACTGGCAAGTCGAGATCGGCCCCGACCGCCACCCGTGGTTCACACCACCGAGTTCGGTCGACCCCTACAAGAAGCCCATCCCGGCACACAACCGGGCCGGACCACGCGCAGCATAGGCGCATGTTTCCCGAGAGCCGTCCGTCAGGCGCGGAAGGTCTACTCCCGCGTGATCGACAGCGTCACCTTCGTGCCCGCCTTGAGCGTGCGGCCGACGGTGCAGACCTTGTCGACCGAACGCTCGACGAGTGCGATGAGGCGTTCCTGTGCCTCCGCGTCGAGTTCGCTGAGGTCGAGTTCGAGAACCTCGTCGAGCTGCGGGTAGACCTCGTTCTCGCGGTCCGCGGCACCGGAAACCCGGATGGTCGCGTCGTAGTCGTCACCCAGTCGGCGGGAGAGCGGGAAGTCGGAGCTCATCCCGGAACAGGCCGCGAGCGCGATCTTCAGCAGCTCACCGGGGGTGAAGACCCCGTCCACGGATTCCGATCCGATGCGCACCTCGGCCCCGCGGGAACTGCGTCCCGTGTAGAGGCGGGTACCGGTGCGCTCCACCCACAGTTCGGTGGGCGCGGGGGCAGGAGTCTGTTCAGCCATGAGTGGAGATCCTGCCATCCGCCGGGGCCTCGTCCCACACCTGGATGCCCGAGATCTCGGGCAGATCGTCACGCTGGAAGGATGGATCCTTGCCGGCCGCACGCTGACTGGTGTAGTGCTTGAAGAGCAGGAACGCGATGCCCGAGAGCGGCAGCAGCGCCGCGAGATTGACGGTCGCCATCACGCCCATGACCAGATCGGCCAGCCCCCACACGAGCGGCAGCGAACCGATGGCGCCGGCGAACACGCACACGACGACCAGTGCGCGGAAGCCGTTGAGCACGCGCCGGGACCCGGTGAGGAACTCGATGTTGGTCTCGCCGTAGTAGTAGTTGCCGATCACCGAGGTGAACGCGAGGAAGAAGATCGCGACGGTGAGGAAGTGCACGGTCCAGCCGCCGAGCTGCGCGCTGAGGGCGTTCTGGGTCAGCGACGCACCCGCCCTGGTGCCGTACTCGGGATTCGACAGCAGGATGATGAACGCCGTCGCCGTGCACACCAGCAGCGTGTCGAAGTACACGCCGAGACTCTGAACCAGTCCCTGCTTGACCGGGTGCGACACCGCCGCGGTGGCGCCCGCGTTCGGCGCCGAGCCCATGCCCGCCTCGTTCGAGAACAGGCCACGACGGATGCCGTTCATGAAGGCTGCCGCGAACCCGCCACTGACCACCTCGCTGATGCCGAACGCGTTCTCGACGATGAGCCGGATCATCCCGGGCACCTCGGTGATGTTGAGCGCGACGACGACGAGCGCGAGCACCAGGTACCCGCCCGCCACCACCGGCACCACCACCTGCGAGACCGACGAGATCCGGCGCACGCCGCCGAAGATCACCGCCGCGGTGAGCGCGGCGACGACGAGTCCGACGGCCACCGCGATGCCGCGGCCGTCCGAGTCGAGCGAGGTCGACACCGCGTCGACGATCGAGTTGGTCTGCACCGCGTTGAAGACGAAGCCGTAGGTCACGGTGATCACGACCGCGAAGATGACACCCATCCATCGGCGGCGAAGTCCGTGCAGCATGTAGTAGGCCGGTCCGCCGTGGAACCCGCCGTCCTCGTCGCGGACCTTGTAGACCTGTGCGAGCGTCGACTCGATGAATGCGCTCGCGGCGCCGATAATCGCCATCACCCACATCCAGAACACCGCGCCGGGCCCACCGACGCTGATCGCAATCGCGACGCCGGCGATGTTTCCCGTCCCCACGCGGGACGCCGCGGAGATCGAGAAGGCGCGGAACGCCGAGATTCCCTTGCGCCCGTCGGGAAGCGTCTCAGCGGGTTCCGCCACCGACCGCAACATGTCCGGCAGCAGCCGCACCTGGACGAATCGGGAGCGAACGGTGAAGTACAGCCCCAACCCGACGAGCAGCGCGATGACGACGTACCAGTACGTGTCGTTGATGTCGGTGACGACGTCCACAAGAGAGTCCACTCCTGGGACTATGAAGGACGACCGTCCCCGACGCCAGTCCGAAACCGACCGGTAGCGCTACTCCTGGAACCGGTATCCCATCCCGGTCTCGGTGAGCAGATGCCGCGGCTTGGACGGGTCCACCTCAAGTTTGCGCCGCAACTGGGCAAGGTAAACCCGCAGGTAGTGGGTCTCGGTGGCGTACGCCGGACCCCACACCTCACGGAGCAACTCCTTCTGCCCCACGAGCTTGCCCTTGTTGCGGACGAGCATCTCGAGCATCCCCCATTCGGTGGGCGTCAAGTGCACCTCGGCCCCATCTCGCGTGACTTTCTTCGCTGCCAGGTCCACCGTGAACGAGTCGGTGACGACCACCGGCTCGCTGGTCTCCGCCGCTGCCGCACCACGCCGGACCGCGGCCCGCAGACGGGCGAGGAACTCGTCCATTCCGAACGGCTTGGTGACGTAGTCGTCGGCGCCGGCGTCGAGGGCCTCCACCTTGTCCGACGAGTCGGTCCGGGCCGACAACACGATGACCGGCGCCGTACACCAGCCCCGCAGTCCGGCGAGGACCTCGATGCCGTCCATGTCGGGCAGGCCGAGATCGAGCACCACCACCTCCGGGTGCCGCTCTGCCGCCGCCCGCAGGGCAGCCGCGCCGGTCGAGGCTGTCGTGACCTCGTAGCCGCGCACACTGAGGTTGATCCGCAGTGCGCGCAGAATCTGTGGTTCGTCGTCGACCACCAGTACCCGCGTCATCGAACGCCTCCCCCTTCATCGGCCGACTCCACCGAGTCTCCCGAGTCTGCCGCCAGTTCGACCACCATGGTCAGGCCGCCGCCCGGCGTGTCCGTCACACCGACCGTGCCCCCCATCGCCTCCACGAATCCCTTGACCACCGACAAACCGAGCCCCACTCCTATCGTGTTGTCCCGATCGCCCAACCGCTGGAAGGCGTCGAACACCTGATCCTCGGTGCCGCGTGCCAGGCCGGGCCCCGTGTCGGCGACGGTGATCGTCATCCGGTCCCCCACTCGGGCCGCACCGATCCGGACGGGTTCGTCGGGTGCATAGCGCAACGCGTTGTCGACGAGGTTCGCCAGGACTCGCTCGAGCAGGCCGGCGTCGGCCATCACCACGGCGTCCCCCACCTCGACCTTCACCTGGTCCCGTACACGTCGCGCCGAGGCTGGCCCGCCGAACCCGGCGCCGACGAGGGCCCGGTGAACCACCTCTTCGAGGTACACCCGCCGCAGCGTCGGCTTCACCACGCCGGCCGCGAGCCGCGACGAGTCGAGCAGGTTGCCGACGAGCGCGGTGAGCTGATCCGTCGACTCCTCGACGGTGGCCAACAGTTCGGCGGTGTCCTCGGGCGAGAACTCGATGTCGTCGCTGCGCAGGCTCGACACCGCCGCCTTCACTGCGGCGAGCGGGGTGCGCAGGTCGTGGCTGACTGCCGACAGGAGCGAGCGGCGCAGCCGATCGGCCTCCGCGAGGGCGTTCGCCTGGCTGGCCTCCTCCGCGAGCTGCCGCTGCCGGATCAGGCCGACAGCCTGGTTGGCCACGGCACCGAGCACCTTGCGGTCCCGGGCGCCGAGTTCACCGCCCGCGAGCAGCAGGGTGTACTCGCCGTCGCCCGCCTCGCACGCCGTTCCGGCCTCGTCGACGGTGCCCGGCGCCGACGTGCCCGCCGAGCTGATGACGCCCTCACCGCGCCGGATGACGCTGACACCGGTCTGCGAATAGGTTTCCCGCACCTTCTCGAGAAGCGCCGGAAGATCCGCGCCGCGCAGCACCGACCCCGCGAACAGTGCCAGCAGCTCGGCCTCCTGCGACGCCCGACGCGCCTCCCGGGCGCGCTTGGCGGCGGCGTCGACCAGCACCGCGACGGCGACCGCCACCACCAGGAGCACGATCGTGGTGATGAAGTTGTCGGGCTGCGCGATCGTGAAGCTGTAGAGCGGTGCGGTGAAGAAGTAGTTGAGCAACAGCCCCGAGATGAGGGCCGACAGGATCGCCGGCCCCACACCGCCGAGCAGCGCCACCGCCAGCACGACGACGAAGAACAGCGCGTTCTGCCCGCCGACACCGGCCACCCTGTCGATCACGGCCATGAGCACGGCCGCGAGCGACGGCACGACGACGGCGGCCAGCCACGACATCAGCCTCCGTTCACCGCGACCCAGGATCGAGATGCGGTGTCGGGTCGCGGCCTCGTCGTGCGTGACCATGTGGACGTCGATCTTCCCGGACTGCTGGACGATCGACGCACCGATGCCCTCGTCGAGGATGCGGGCCCACCGGGAGCGCCGGGAGGTCCCGATCACCAACTGGGTCGCGTTGACCTCGCGGGCGAACTCGAGCAGCGTCGTGGGGACGTCGTCGCCGACGACGCTGTGCAGGCTCGCTCCGATGCTCCCCGCCAGTTTGCGGACCCTGCCCATCTCGGCTGCGGCGACGCCCTCGAGGCCGTCGCCGCGCACGACGTGCACGACCATCAGCTCGGCGCTGGCCTTGTTCGCGATGCGGCTCGCCCGCCGGACCAGGGTCTCCGATTCGGGGCCGCCGGTGACCGCCACGACCACCCGCTCGCGGGCCTCCCACGTGTCGGTGATCTTGTTCTCGGCACGGTACTTCGCGAGCGCGGCATCCACCTGGTCGGCCACCCACAGCAGCGCGAGTTCACGCAGGGCCGTGAGGTTTCCGCGCCGGAAGTAGTTCCCCAGCGCCGCATCCACCTTCTCCGCGGAGTAGACGTTTCCGTGAGAGAGCCTGCGTCGCAACGCTTCCGGCGTGATGTCCACGAGCTCGACCTGGGTGGCGGCACGCACCACCTCGTCGGGGACGGTCTCCTGCTGCACCACGCCGGTGATCTGCTGGACGACGTCGTTGAGGCTCTCGAGGTGCTGGACGTTGAGTGTCGAGAGCACATCGATGCCGGCGTCGAGCAACTCGTAGACGTCCTGCCAGCGCTTCTCGTTGCGGCTGCCCGGGGTGTTGGTGTGCGCGAGCTCGTCGACCAGGACCACCGCCGGGCGCCGGGCCAGCACGGCCTCGACGTCCAGTTCCGGCATCGCGGTGCCCCGATACTCGATGTACTTGGGTTCGATGACCTCGAGACCTGAGAGCTGCTCGGCGGTACGGGCGCGGCCGTGGGTTTCCACCACGGCCGCGACCACGTCTCCGCCGCGCTCGCGGCGTCGGTGCGCCTCGCCGAGCATCGCGTAGGTCTTGCCGACACCCGGCGCCGCACCGAGGTAGATCCTCAGCTCGCCTCGGCGACGACTTCGCCGCTCACCGAGGGGCGGCGCACCGGGCTTCTCGGAACTGCTCACACCGCCATCATTCACCCGAGGACGCCGCACCGCATCCAGGCGCGGTGAGACCGAGCGCGAGGTTGAGTTCGAGCACGTTCACCCGTTCCGCGCCGAGGAACCCCAGCTGGCGGCCCTCGGTGTACTGGGCGACGAGGTCACGGACGCGGTCCTCGCTCAGACCGTTGGCCGCGGCGACCCGTCGAACCTGCAGCGCCGCATACTGGGGCGAGATGTGCGGGTCGATACCGGACCCGGATCCCGTCACGGCGTCGACCGGCACGTCCTGCGGTGTCACGCCCTCGCGCTCGGCGACCGCGGCGCGCCGCTCCTCGACGAAGCGCGCGAGCACCTCGCTGCTCGGCCCCTGATTGCTCGGCAGGGCCGCGGCCGGGTCACCGGGCGCGAAGGGATCGTCGTTCGCGACCGAGCCGACGACCCGGTTGTGGAAGAACGGATCCGGCTCACCGGCCGCCACCTGCGAGTCGACCCCGATCCAGCGACTGCCCACGACGCAGCCTGACGCGTCGGACACCGGCGAGCCCTCCGCCGATCCCGAACTGATTCGTCCGACGCCCCACACCGCGGCCGGATACAGCACACCGACGATCGCGGTCAACGCCAGCAGGACCAGCAGTCCCGCCCACACCTGCTTGAGAAATCCGATTGCGAATCTCATTGGTCGATCACCCGATTCCAGGAACGAGACGGACGAGAAGGTCGATCAGCCAGATGCCGACGAAGGGGGTGATGACACCGCCGAGACCGTATATCAACAGGTTTCGTCCGAGCAGCTTCGACGCCGCCGCCGGCCGGTAGCGAACTCCCCTGAGGGCCAGCGGGATCAGGCCGACGATGACGAGGGCATTGAAGATCACTGCCGACAGGATCGCGGACTGCGGGCTCGCGAGGTGCATGATGTTGAGCACCGCGAGCTGTGGGTAGATGCTGCTGAACAGCGCCGGCAGGATCGCGAAGTACTTCGCGAGGTCGTTGGCGAGGGAGAAGGTCGTCAGGGCGCCGCGGGTGATCAGCAACTGCTTGCCGATCTCGACGACCTCGATCAGCTTGGTGGGATCCGAGTCCAGATCCACCATGTTGCCGGCCTCCTTGGCCGCCGACGTCCCGGTGTTCATCGCGACACCGACGTCGGCCTGCGCCAGCGCCGGGGCGTCGTTGGTGCCGTCGCCGGTCATCGCGACCAGGCGCCCGCCCTCCTGTTCCGCGCGAATCCGTTCGAGCTTGTCCTCCGGCGTGGCCTCGGCCATGAAGTCGTCGACCCCGGCCTCCTCCGCGATCGCCCGAGCGGTGAGCGGGTTGTCACCGGTCACCATGACCGTGCGAATACCCATGGCCCGCAGTTCCGCGAACCGCTCCGCGATGCCCGGCTTGACCACATCGGTCAACGCGATCACGCCGAGAACCGTCGCGGTTCCCTGCTCGGCCACGGCGACGACGAGCGGCGTGCCGCCCCCGAGGGCCACCTTCTCCACGGAATCGGTGACAGCGGGATCGACCACGGCGCCGTAGCCGGCCACCCAGGCCAGCACCGCGTCGCCGGCGCCCTTGCGGATCTGCTGCGAACCGACCGGGGTCGCGAGATCCAGTCCGCTCATCCGGGTCTGCGCGGTGAAGGGCACGAACTCGCCCCCACGCTCGTCCTCCGACGAGTCGGCCGCGAGCCCGAACCGGTCGGCACACAGGTCGACGATGCTGCGCCCCTCGGGAGTTCCGTCGGCGAGACTCGACAGCCTTGCGGCCGAGGCCAGTTCGATGTCCGAACGGCCCGGTGCCGGGTACAGCGCCGTCGCGCGACGGTTGCCGAAGGTGATGGTGCCGGTCTTGTCCATCAGCAGCGTGTCGATGTCGCCGGCTGCCTCCACCGCCCGACCTGACATCGCCAGGACGTTGCGCTGCACGAGGCGATCCATGCCCGCGATACCGATCGCGGACAGCAGCGCACCGATCGTGGTGGGGATCAGGCACACCAGCAGGGCGATCAGCTTGATCGGATCCTGCTCCTGACCGGCGTACTGCCCCATCGGGCCGATCGCGACCACCGCGAGCAGGAAGATGATCGTGAGCGACGCCAGCAGGATGTTGAGCGCGATCTCGTTGGGCGTCTTCTTCCGGGACGCCCCCTCGACCAGTGCGATCATCCGGTCGACGAACGACTGGCCGGGCGCACACGTGATCCGTACGACGATCCGGTCCGAGAGGACCGTCGTGCCACCGGTCACCGCACACCGGTCACCTCCCGATTCCCGCACGACGGGAGCGGATTCGCCGGTGATGGCGGACTCGTCGACGGTCGCGATGCCCTCGACGACGTCCCCGTCGCCGGGGATCGACTGTCCGGCCTCGACGACGACGGTGTCGCCGATCGCGAGCTGGGTGGCGGATACCTCCTCGATCGCCCCGGACAGGGTCAGCCGTCGAGCAACCGTGTCCTGCTTCACCTTTCGTAGGCTCGCCGCCTGGGCCTTGCCGCGGCCCTCGGCCACCGACTCGGCGAGGTTGGCGAACAGCACGGTGAACCACAGCCAGGCGGTGATCAGCCACGAGAACAGCGTGGGCTGCGCGATCGCCATCACCGTGGTCACGACGGACCCGACCAGGACGACGAACATCACGGGGTTCCGTGCCTGATGGCGCGGATCGAGCTTGCGCACCGCACCCGGGAGCGACGTGATCAACTGGCGCGGGCTGAAGATTCCCGCCTTGACGGGCGAGCGTCCGTGAGCAGCGTCTTCGAGGGTCACGTCGGGTACGACGTCGATCGGTTTCACGTTCATGTCAGTCCGCAGACTCATTGCAGGGCCTCCGAGATGGGCCCGAGTGCCAGGGCCGGGAAGAAGGTGAGGGCCGCGACCAGCACGACGGTGCCGGTGAGCAGGCCCGCGAACATGGGGCCGGACGTAGGCAGGGTGCCGGCGCCGGCAGGTGTCTTGCGCTGTGCGGACAACGATCCCGCGAGCGCCAGGACGAAGAGGATCGGCAGGAAGCGGCCGAGCAGCATACACACACCGAGGGCCGACTGGAACCAGTCGCTGGTCACGGTGAGGCCACCGAAGGCACTGCCGTTGTTGTTCGACGCCGACGCGAACGCGTAGAGCACCTCGCTGAATCCGTGGATGGATCCCGGCGTGCCCGGATCGCCGCTGTTGCCGAGGTATCCGACGGTGGATCCGAGGATCACGGTGATCCCGGTGCCGATCAGCACCAGGGCGGGCATCACGAGCACGGACAACGCCGCGAGGGTGATCTCACGCTGTCCCAGCTTCTTGCCGAGGTACTCGGGCGTCCGGCCGACCAGCAGGCCACCGACGAACACCGCGATCAGTGCGAGCACGAGGATGCCGTAAAGACCCGTACCGACACCGCCGGGAGCGATCTCACCGAGCAGCATGTTGAGCAGCACGGCGCCGCCGCCGAGCGGCGACATACTGTCGTGCGCGGAGTTCACCGCGCCGGTGCTGGTTCCGGTCGTGGTGACCGCGAACAGCGCCGATCCGGGGATTCCGAACCGCACTTCCTTGCCCTCCATCATCGAACCGGCCGCGGTGGCCGCGACACCGCGCGCCCCGGACTCGGCGGCCAGGGTGACCGCGAGCAGTCCGAAGTACAGGGTCGACATGACAGCGAGCAGCGTCAGGCCCTGCCGGCGATCACCGACCATGGTGCCGAACGTGCGCGTCAGGCTCACCGGGATGAGGAGGATCGCGAGGATCTCGACGATGTTGGTGAGCGGGGTCGGGTTCTCGAACGGGTGCGCCGAGTTGGCTGCCAGGATGCCGCCGCCGTTGGTGCCGAGTTCCTTGATCGCTTCCTGTGACGCGACGGGCGCCAGCGCGTTGGTGACGCCGTTTCCGTCGAGCCCGGTCGACGCGAATCCGGTATGGAACGACTGGATCACGCCCTGGCTCAGCAGGATCAGCGCGATCACGAACGCAATGGGCAGCAGGATCCGCAGGCAGCCGCGGGTGAGGTCCACCCAGAAGTTGCCGATTTCACCGCCGCGCGAGACGCGGACGAATCCACGGATCAGGGCCGCGGCCACCGCCATACCGACCGCCGCGGAGACGAAGTTCTGCACCGCCAGGCCGGCGGACTGGGTGAGGTGGCTCATCGTCGTCTCGGGTACGTACGACTGCCAGTTGGTGTTCGCGACGAAGGATGCCGCCGTGTTGAAGGCCACGGCCGGACTCACACCTTCGAGCCCGCCGTTCAGCGGTAGTACTCCTTGCACGCGCTGCAGGAAGTAGAGGAACACGACGCTCGCGGCCGAGAACCCGAGCAGGCTTCCGGCGTAGCCGTACCAGGTCTGTTCGGCACGGGGGTTGATCCGGCAGAGCCGGTACAGCAGGGACTCGATGCGCAGATCGCCCGATCGGAGATCTGTGTCGGTGGTGTAGACCTTCGCCATGTAGTCACCGACGGGGACATACAGAATCGCAAGCACGGCCACGACCAGTGCTATCTGCAGTCCCGCTGCGAGAGCGGGATTCATGTGGGTATGACCTCTCGGAGACTAGAACCGCTCGGGGTTCAGGAGCGCGATGAGCAGGTAGATCACCAGGGCAGCGGCGATCACGACGACGGCTACGGTGACCGTCCCCGCGACGGTCACCGCATGCTCCGCGCCTGAAGACCTCGCAGCACGAGCGCGCAGACGGTGAAAACACCGATGATCAACCCGACGTAGGCCATATCAGCCATGGCGTTCCTCTTCGACTTCCTCATGGATCAGGGCGCCGCATCTCGACGCTCACTGTGGAGCGTGCACCCGTTTCTGCCATGCAGCCGTCGCTCTTACGCTCTACTGACGCCGCCATCCGAGGTCATTGACACGATCTTTACGCGCCCTCGTGCCTCGCTGTGAGCGCGCGCACCGACGCCGGGACCGGCACGTCGTCACGGACCCAGGTCGCCCGGACCGGCTCTGCCGCAATCGTTCGCATCGGAACCAGTCCCGCCCAGACGTCAGGATTCCCATCGCCCGGGCCGGGCGGGCCGGAACGGGCCTTGACCGTCCACTGCCCCGGATCGATCGGCAACGCAATCGTCAGGGTCGCCGCAAGCTCCTTGCGGGTGGATTCCCGGACCTCGCCGCTGCGCCCGGGTATGAGGGCGTCGGACAGCGCGACGAGGGCGGTCTCGGCCACGTCGTCGGGAACCMGCTCGAGGTTTCCCCGCACCACCGCCGACCTGTAGTTCGCCGAGGAGTTGAAAAGGTTGTCGGCCACCACGATCGCGTCGAGCAGCGTGATGCTCAGGGCGGCGGGTGCGCCGGCCGCGACATGCCTGAGTGCACCGGCACCGGTCGATCCGTGCAGCAGGATCCGGTCACCGACGCGCGCGTACAGCATCGGCACGGCCCACGGGAGGCCGTCGACGACCGTCGCGAGGGTGCCGACGGCCGCCGCGTCCAGCACGGCGTCCAGGTCGGCGCGGTCGGGGCGGGAGCGTTCGGGAAGTCGGCGGATTCGCCCCAGTTCGGGGGTAGTTGTAGTCACGGTTCCAGCCTGGCCCAATTCCGGTCTCGTATACAGAACCAGAATCGGCGATCATTGCAGACCAGTATTGTGACGGCATGGCCCGCACCTCGCGCGATGTACACCTGCATCTCGAACTCGCGCCGGCCGGCGAACCTCTGCGCCGGCGCGTCGCCGCCGCGATCGTGGAGGCCGTGCGCACGGGCGCCCTCGGCCCGGGAGACGTCCTCCCCGCCTCACGGTCCCTGGCCGCCGATCTCGGGATCTCACGGACGGTGGTCGTCGACGCCTACGACGAGTTGGCGGCCGCGGGCTACGTGGTCACCCGGGCCGGGTCCGATACCCGGATCGCTCCCGGCGCCGACGCCGCGGCCCGTGCCGGCGTCGGTTCGCACGTCGCGCCGACCGTCCTTCCCGACGAGAATGCGCCGAACGACCACCGGGACAACACGATCGATCTCTCCCCCGGATACCCCGACACCGGCCTCATCTCGGACCGGGACTGGCGCAGCGCGTGGCGCGGCGTGACCTCCGCACCCGTCCCCCACCGCGTTCCGGGGCCGGACGAACACCTGCTTCTGCGCGAGGCGCTCGCGGTGCACCTGCGTCGGACCCGCGGGATCGCCGTTCGTCCGGACGAACTCGTGATCGTGCCGGGAGTGCTGTCGGCACTTCGCGCCCTCGCCGCGGCCCGCGGACTGTCCGGCCGTCATCTCGCATTCGAGGAACCCGGATACTCGAGGGCGCGACACACCCTCGAATCCGCGGGCGCGCTCGTCCGCCCGGTCCCGGTCGACCACGACGGCCTGGACCCGGCGCTGATCCGGCAGACCGACGCTGCGGTGTACTGCACACCGGCACACCAGTATCCGATCGGTGCACGGATGCCGGCCGCACGCCGCGCACGACTCGTCTCCGATGCACTCACCGCGGATCGCCTCCTGATCGAGGACGACTACGACGGCGAATTCCGATACGGCGTTTCGACACTGCCGGCGCTGCGGTCGATCGACGGGGGCCACGACTGCGTGGCGTACGTCGGTACCGCATCGAAGATCCTGTCCCCCGCCCTACGGCTCGCGTGGCTCGTCCCGCCGAGACCGATGCTGACCGCGGTCCGCCAGGCGCTGCAGATCAGCGGGGAATCCGCCTCCACGATCACCTCCGCCGCTCTCGCACGGTTCATCGAATCCGGCTCGCTCAGCAGGCATCTGGCCCGTGCCGCGCGAACCTACTCGGCCCGCAGACAGTCGTTCGTCGACAGCCTGCGCAGACACCTGCCCGACGTCGAGCCGAGCGGCGTCGAGGCAGGGTTGCACGTGGCGCTGCGCCTGCCCGACGGGGTCGACGATGCCGCGATCGCGGCGGAACTGGAACGACGGGGAGTGACGGTTCGGGGGCTGGGGGCGTATCGAATACGCGACGACGGCCCGCGCGGACTGTTGTGCGGCTACGCGCGGTTGCCCGAATCGCGGGCCGATGCCGCGGCGAGGGTGATCGCCGATGTCATCCGCGAATCGACCGGGGCCGCGGCCGGCACTTGGGACAGCTGCACGACGAACGGTTCGTGAACCTGCCCTGGTCGTACAGGTAGTCGCGTGCTCCCAGCGCATGCGTCCGCACTGCCCTACTCGGAGTCGAGTCCACTTGCCGGGGCCCGCAAGACAATCGGTCGGGACGGTGTGCCCGCCTCCGTCATCGGCTCCCGAAGTCCGAGCCGCTCTTCCTCGGCAGCAGACTCGCTCACGGCGGATATCGCCTGTTGCAGCCGAAGGAAATCCGCCCATCCACCGTCGCACTCGATCGAGGGCAGCCCGAAGCTCTCCGCTCGTCGCGCCCAGGTCAAATGCACCTCGGTGAAGCGTTCGGGATCCTCCACGTGCTGGCAGAGAACGTCGTCGAAGGCGACGTCGTGCGCTACTACCTCAACCGCCACCCCGAACAACGGATGCTCGGCTGACACTTCTACAGCGACTTCCTCTGCGATCCCCGAGTGCGACATGTCGCATTCTTCACTGGGCCGGGCAGTGGCGCACCAGCCTTCGGGCAATGCGGAGAGCTGTGACTCGGTCAGGGGCATGCGCTTCATCCGCGAACGAGGCGGGGCCGCGGCTGGCACTTGGGACAGCTGTACGACGAGCGGTTCATGAACTTCTCGCGCCGGATGGGCGCACCGCATCGCCGGCACGGCAGATTCTCCTGCCCGTATGCGGCGAGCGAGCGGTCGAAGTAGCCGGACTGCCCGTTCACGTTGACGTACAACGCGTCGAACGACGTGCCGCCCTGTGCGAGCGCCTCGGTCATGACGGATTCGACCGCCTCGAGGAGGCTGCGCAGTCGCGGTCCACTGATCTTGTCCGTCGGGCGATTGCCGTGAATCTCGGCGCGCCACAGGGCCTCGTCGGCGTAGATGTTCCCCACTCCCGACACGACCGTCTGGTCGAGCAGGGCCCGCTTGATCTCGGTGTGCTTGCCCCGCAACACCTTCACGACCCGGTCGGGGTCGAATCGCGGATCCAGTGGGTCGCGGGCGATGTGCGCCACCGAATCCGGTAGTTCCGTGCCGTCGACCGTGACGAGATCGGCGAGCGCCCACCCACCGAATGTGCGCTGATCGACGAAGCGCAGGTCGGTTCCCGACGCGAGCCGGGCCCGGATCCGCAGGTGCTTCTCGTCGGCGGCCGAGGGTTCCTGCACGAGCATCTGGCCGCTCATCCCGAGGTGGACGACCAGCGCGACGTTGCTCGGCTCGAGGATCAGCCAGAGATACTTGCCGCGACGCTCAGCGGCGGCGATGGTCTCGCCCTCGATCCGACGGGCCATGTCGATCGAACCGGGCAGGTGCCGACGGACCGCACGGGGATGCAGCACGTCGACCCTGTCGACGGTGTGGCCGACGACGTGAGCCTCGAGGCCACGTCGGACGACCTCGACCTCGGGAAGTTCGGGCACGGTCCGTCTCGCTCGATTCGAAGGGTTACTTCTCGGCGACGGACTCGTCGGCCCCGGCAGGTCCCGAAGACTGGGCGGCCTCAGCGGACCCGGCCGCCTCGGACAGCGCACTCCAGGCCGTGCTGGCGGCCTTCTGCTCCGCTTCCTTCTTGGAACGACCCACACCCACACCGAGGGCGCCACCGGCGACGACGACCGTCGCGGTGAATTCCTTGTCGTGGTCCGGACCGGTCGCGGTGATCTCGTACACCGGCACGCCGACTCCGCGTTCCGCGGTGAGTTCCTGGAGGCTGGTCTTCCAGTCCAGGCCGGCACCCAGTTTCGGAGCGCGGGCGAGCAGATCGGCGAACAGGTCGAGCACTACCCGACGGGCGGTGTCGATGCCGTGTTCCAGGTGGATCGCGCCGAGGAGCGACTCCATGCCGTCGGCGAGGATGCTGGGCTTGTCACGGCCGCCCGTCATCTCCTCACCCTTGCCGAGGAGTAGATGCGCACCGAGCCCGCCCGGGCCGAGACCACGCGCGACCTCGGCCAAGGCATGCATGTTCACGATGCTGGCGCGAATCTTCGCGAGTTCGCCCTCGGACTTCTCCGGGTGCGCGAGATAGAGCCGCTCGGTGATCGTCAGTCCGAGGACCGAGTCGCCGAGGAACTCGAGACGCTCGTTGGTGGGCAACCCGCCGTGCTCGTACGCGTACGAGCGGTGCGTGATCGCCAACGTCAACAGCGGCTCCTGCAGAGGCACGCCAAGAGCGGCGAGGAGCGATGCGTGATCCCCCTCGCCGCCGGCGGGTGCTGTATTGCTTTTTATGCTGGTCACAGCGCCACAGAACAGACTAGACCGCGGCGGTAACCTGACGGCCCTTGTAGGTGCCGCAAGACGGGCACGCGACGTGGGGCAGGGTCTTCTCGCCACAGCCACGGTTGGGGCAGGTGATGAGGGTGGGCGCAGTGGTCTTCCACTGGCTCCGTCGCGACCTCGTGTTGGACCGCGACATTCTGCGCTTGGGAACAGCCACGTCTACTTCTCCTCGTTGATCTTGCTGGCATCAGCATGTGCATTGCTGGCTTCGGATCCTGCACCGAATTTGGCTGCGAGCCCAGCCCAGCGAGGATCCATTGTCTCATGACTGTGTCCCGATTCGGCAATCGCCAGGCGAACGCCACATTCGGGGCACAGTCCCTCACAATCGTCGCTGCACAACGGCTGGAGCGGAAGCTCCAATCCGACGGCATCGACGATCACCGGCTCGAGGTCGATCTCGTCGTCCACGATCCGGTAGACCTCATCCTCCTCGGTGGTCTCCTCGGTGGCGCTGTCCGGGTACGCGAACAGTTCCGTGAGGTGAAGATCCACCGTGTCGGTGAACGGCTCGAGGCACCGTGAGCACTCGCCCACCGTGTCCGCGTGAACGGACCCGGTGACGAGGACACCCTCGGACACCGACTCGAGCCGTAGGTCGAGCTCCACGTCCGTGCCCTTTTCGATCGCGACCAGGTCGAGACCGATCCGATTGGGAGCCGGTACCACCCGCGACACAGTGTGCATCGAACCTGGACGACGGCCCAGCGAGAGCGTGTCCAGCACGAAACCCGCGTCCCGAGTGGGGCGCGAGGAACTGGGATGATGGGAAGGCAACGAATTCTCTTTCAGGAAGCACATGGAACGGGCAACCATTCCACGGTACGCGATCAGGTGCCCAGGAAGGAAATCGGTAGGAAATCGGCCGGAAATCGGTAGGAAACCAGTAGAAAATCGGCCTGAAGACGGCCGGATTCGGGGTCGCCGGAAAGGCCGGTACTACGGGCCTACTACCGCCGACGTTCGCCGTAGCCGGCGTCGTAGTCCGGAACCCCGGTACCGGTCCGCAACTGCTGCCGACCCCGTCCGACCGACCGGATGGTGCCGTTCAGGAAGTCCTCGAACTCGGCGAGCTTGGTGTCGACGTACAGGTCGCACTCCGAACGCAGGCGATCCGATTCCGCGTGGGCCGCATCGATCACCCGCGCCGACTCGGCGTTGGCGGCCTGTACGACCTCGGCCTGCGAGACGAGCCGTTCCTGCTCGGCGACACCGTCGGCGACCGACCGCTCGTACGACGCCTTGCCGGACTCGATCATGCGGTCCGACTCGGCCCGCGCACGGCCTGTCACCGAGTCGTACTCGCGCTGGCCCTCGGCCACGGTGGCGTCCGCCTCGTCGCGGGCGTCGTGCACCAACTGTTCGGCGTGCGACCGCGCCTCGGCGACCATCCGGTCGGCCTGCGCCTTGGCATCGGCGAGGATGCGGTCCGCGTTCTCGCGGGCATCGGTGACCGTCTCGTGCGCCTGCGCGTTCGCGCTCGACACGGTCTGCTCCGCGTTCTGGCGTGCGTCGCCGACGAGCTTGTCCCGGTGGTCCAGGACGTCCTGCGCGTCGTCCAGCTCGCCAGGAATCGCGTCCCGCACGTCATCCAGTAGCTCGAGCACGTCGCCACGCGGAACGACGCACCCCGCGGTCATCGGAACTCCACGCGCCTCCTCGACGATCGCGACAAGCTCGTCGAGTGCCTCGAATACCCGGTACACGCACAACCCCAATCGTCAGTGCCATCGCTGGTGCTGGAATCCAGTCTGCCCCAGTTGCGGCGGCTCAGCCGCCGCGGCTGCCGGTGTGTCGGCCGTTGTGTTGCGCTCGACAGCCGGACGGCGCGGCCGAGCGGGACCGTCCGACCCGTTCAGGAGTTCTCGGCGGCCCGTTCGGCGATCCTGCTCATCAGCCGCGCATGCACCTTCTCGGGGACCATGTCCGCCACGTCGCCACCGAACGTCGCGACCTCCTTGACCAGCGAGCTGGACAGGAAACTGTAGGTGGGATTGGTCGGGATGAAGAGGGTGTCGACACCCGAGAGCTTCTGGTTCATCTGCGCCATCTGCAGCTCGTAGTCGAAGTCGTTGGCACCGCGCAGGCCCTTGACGATCGCCGAGATCCCTTGCGACTTGGCGTAATCCACCAGCAGTCCGTGCCACGACGCGACCCGCACGTTGGACAGGTGGCTGGTGGCGTCCTCGAGCATCTCGATGCGCTCGTCGACGGTGAACAGACCACGCTTGCTCTTGTTGATCATCACGGTCACGATGACTTCGTCGAACAGCGCCGCGGCGCGTCCGATCACGTCCAGGTGACCGTTCGTCACGGGGTCGAAGGATCCAGGGCACACAGCGCCAGTCATGAATCCAGACCGTAGCAGGTGGCGACCTCGATTCTGGTCTCGCCGTAGCGCTTGACGCGCTCGGCGCGCATGCCCTCGGGCCACGACGTCTCCGGCGAGCGCGACGACCGTTCGACGACCACGATCGATCCCTCCCCGACCCAGCCGTTGTCCAGCAGCGCGGCGAGGGCGGCAGTCACCGCGTCCTCGCTCACGGCGTACGGCGGATCGGCCAGTACGACGTCGTATTCACGTTCCGCCGTGCCGCCCACGACGGCCGCGACCGGTGCGGTCCGCACGACCGCACCGGACAGGCCGACGTCCGCCACGTTCTGCTTGATGACGGCGGCCGCCTTCGTATCCGACTCGACGAGCAACACGTGCTCGGCGCCGCGGGAGAGCGCCTCGAGCCCGAGGGCGCCGGAACCTGCGTACAGGTCGAGCACGGCGGCGCCCTCGAGGTCGATACGGCTGTCGAGCGAACTGAACAGGGCCTCGCGGACTCGTTCGGACGTCGGCCGGGTCCCGCTCGCGGGAACCTTCAAACGTCTGCCTCCGGCACGGCCGGCGACGATTCTTGTCACGCTGCAGTCCTGTTCACTCGCCTGGTCGTCAGTCGTTGCCGGCGGTCTCCCGTGTCGAGACGACCGCCAGGAGGTCGCCGCCCTCGACCTGCTGGACGCCGCCGATGGCAACGCGCGTGACGATACCGCTGCGGGGTGCTGTGATCGCCGCCTCCATCTTCATGGCCTCGATCGTCGCGACGGTGTCGCCCGCGGTGACGTGCTGCCCCTCGCCGACGACGAGGGTGACGACGCCGGCGAACGGCGCAGCGATGTGGGCGGGGTTGTTCTTGTCGGCCTTCTCCGCGGCCGGGACCTCGCTGGCGATGGAGCGGTCACGGACCGACACCGGGCGGAGTTGGCCGTTGAGGATGCACATGACGGTGCGGTAGCCGCGCTCGTCAGGTTCGGAGATGGCCTCGAGTCCGATGAGCAGTTCGACGCCCTTACCGAGCTTGACACGGTGTTCCTCGCTGCGGCGCAGGCCGTAGAAGAACTGGTTGGCCGAGAGCTGCGAGGTGTCGCCGTACTTGTCGCGGTGCTCCTCGAACTCCTTGGTGGGGCCGGGGAACAGCAGCCGGTTGAGCGTGGCCTGGCGTTCCTTCGACGACCCCGACAGACCCTTCTCGTCCTCCGCGGTCAGCGGGGTTTCCGGCTTCGCGGCGCCGCGGCCTTCGAGGGCCTTGCTGCGGAACGGTTCGGGCCAGCCGCCGGGCGGGGTGCCGAGTTCGCCGCGCAGGAATCCGACGACGGAGTCGGGGATGTCGAACTTGGCGGGGTCGGCGGCGAATTCGTCGGCCGCGACGTCGGCGCCGACGAGGTGCAGGGCGAGGTCGCCGACGACCTTGGACGACGGGGTGACCTTGACGAGGCGGCCGAGCATGCGGTCGGCGGCGGCGTACTTGGCCTCGACCTCCTCGAACCGGTCACCGAGCCCGAGGGCGATGGCCTGCTGGCGCAGGTTCGAGAGCTGCCCGCCGGGGATCTCGTGGGTGTAGACGCGTCCGGTCGGGGCCGGCAGGCCGGACTCGAACGGCGCGTACACCTTTCGCAGGGCCTCCCAGTAGGGCTCGAGGTCGCACACGGCCTGGAGGTCGATGCCGGTGTCGTGTTCGCTGTGCGCGGCGGCCGCGACGATCGCCGAGAGCGCGGGCTGGCTGGTGGTGCCGGCGAGCGGGGCGGCGGCGCCGTCGACGGCGTCCGCACCGGCCTGCCAGGCGGCGAGGTAGGTCGCGAGCTGGCCACCGGGGGTGTCGTGGGTGTGCACGTGCACGGGCAGGTCGAAGTTTGAACGCAGCGCGGACACGAGCTTCGCCGCGGCCGGGGCGCGCAGCAGTCCGGCCATGTCCTTGATCGCCAGGATGTGGGCACCGGCCTCGACGATCTCCTCGGCGAGGTGGAGGTAGTAGTCGAGGGTGTAGAGGTTCTCGTTGGGGTTCGACAGGTCGCCGGTGTAGGAGAGCGCGACCTCGGCGACGGTGGTGCCCGTCTCGCGGACGGCCTCGATCGCGGGACGCATCTGGTCGACGTTGTTGAGGGCGTCGAAGATCCGGAAGATGTCGATTCCGGTGTCGGCGGCCTCCTGCACGAACGCGCGCGTCACCTTCTCCGGGTACGGGGTGTAGCCGACGGTGTTACGGCCGCGCAGCAGCATCTGCAGGTTGATGTTCGGGACGGACTCCCGCAGAGCCGCGAGGCGGTACCAGGGGTCCTCGTGCAGGAACCGCAGCGCCACGTCGTAGGTCGCGCCGCCCCACGCCTCGATCGACAGCAGTTCGGGCGTCATCCGCGCGACGTGGCCGGCGACGTCGAGCAGACCGGAGGTGCGCACGCGGGTCGCGAGCAGCGACTGGTGCGCATCCCGGAACGTGGTGTCGGTGACCGCAAGCGCCTTCTGCTCGCGCAGTGCCTTCGCGAACCCCTCCGGGCCGAGCGCCAGCAGCTTCTGGCGGGAGCCGTCCGGGGCCGGAGCGGACAGGTCGATCGTCGGCAGCTTGTCCTGCGGGTACACGGTGGTCGGCCGGGCGCCGTGCGGCTTGTTGACCGTGACGTCCGCCAGGTAGTTGAGGATCTTGGTGCCGCGGTCTGCCGAGCTGCGCAGAGTCAGCAACTCGGGACGCTCCTCGATGAAGGAGGTCGTGACGCGTCCCGCGCGGAAGTCCGCGTCGTCCAGCACTGCCTGCAGGAACGGGATGTTCGTCGACACGCCGCGAATGCGGAACTCGGTGACGGCGCGACGGGCCCGCGCGACGGCGGCCTCGAGGTCGCGGCCGCGGCAGGTGAGCTTGACGAGCATCGAGTCGAAGTAGGCACCCACCTCGGCGCCCAGGTTCGCGCCGCCGTCGAGGCGGACGCCCGCGCCGCCCGGGGTGCGGTATGCGGTGATGCGGCCGGTGTC
Organism: Rhodococcus sp. TAF43; assembly: GCF_052113525.1. Lineage (NCBI taxonomy): Bacteria > Bacillati > Actinomycetota > Actinomycetes > Mycobacteriales > Nocardiaceae > Rhodococcus > Rhodococcus sp. TAF43. Next base: position 10,381 of record NZ_JBFRDL010000056.1, on the reverse strand, counting down.
GGGGCGGAACCCGTTGGCCGGGTCCTCGGTGGTGATGCGGCACTGCAGGGCCGCCCCGCGGATCGTGATCGACTCCTGCGACAGGCCCAGATCGGCGAGGGTCTCACCGGAGGCGATGCGCAGCTGCGCCTGCACCAGGTCGACGTCGGTGATCTCCTCGGTGACCGTGTGCTCCACCTGGATCCGTGGATTCATCTCGATGAACACGTGATTGCCGCGGGTGTCGAGGAGGAACTCGACCGTGCCGGCGCACTGGTAGCCGATCTGCTTCGCGAACGCGACCGCATCCGCGCAGATCCGATCCCGCAGTGCCGGATCGAGATTCGGCGCCGGCGCCAGCTCGATCACCTTCTGGTGACGGCGCTGGACCGAGCAGTCCCGCTCGAACAGGTGGATCACCCCGCCCTGGCCGTCGGCCAGGATCTGCACCTCGATGTGGCGGGGGTCGATCACCGCCTGCTCGAGGAACACCGTCGGGTCACCGAACGCCGACTCCGCCTCACGCGAGGCGGCCTCGATCGATTCACGCAACTGCGCCCGCTCGGCGACCCGGCGCATGCCACGTCCGCCACCACCGGCGACGGCCTTGACGAAGACCGGGAACTCCATGTCCTCCGCTGCCGCGAGCAACTCCTCCACGTCCGCCGACGGCTCGGACGACGCCAGCACCGGCAGACCCGCCGCCTTCGCCGCCGCGATCGCGCGCGCCTTGTTGCCGGTCAGCTCGAGGATCTCCGCCGACGGGCCGACGAACGTGATGCCCTTCGCCGCGCACGCCGCCGCCAGATCGGGGTTCTCCGACAGGAATCCGTAGCCGGGGTAGATCGCGTCCGCGCCGGCCCGCTCGGCCGCCGACACGATCTCCTCGACCGACAGGTACGCGCGGACCGGGTGGCCGACCTCGCCGATCTGGTAGGCCTCGTCGGCCTTCAGACGGTGCACCGAGTTGCGGTCTTCGTACGGGAACACCGCGACCGTTCCGGCGCCCAGTTCGTAGGCGGCACGGAACGCGCGGATCGCGATTTCGCCGCGGTTGGCGACGAGAACTTTGGTGAACATGGGAAGAAAAGTACCGTGCCGCAGGCCACTCCGCGGAGGCACCCTCTCACGATGCGGGATGCTTCGCAAGCTTCACAAATCTCGCCCCTGACGTGCAAAATTGGCAAGTTTGCAAACAAGAGAAGAACCGTGCTGGACAGACACCCGCCAGACCGTTCGTGCGGTTCCGCGTGGCCGGATCCGGCACGGTTTTCCGGCTAGGACTTCTCCAGGAATTCGATCTTCTCGGCGTCCAGCGCGGACGTCACCATCGCCGCCAGTCCGGGATGCTCGGTGAGGTCCGGATCGGACTCGGTGACCCGGCGCGCAAATTCCTGCGCAGCGGCGATGACGTCCTCGTGCTCGAGGAGCGAGAGCAGTCGTAGTGTCGTGACACTGCCCGACTGCGCAGACCCCAGGATGTCGCCCTCGCGCCGCTGCCGCAGATCGAGCTGGGCCAGTTCGAATCCGTCGTTGGTGCCTGCGACGGCACTGAGCCGCTCGAAGGCAGGTGACCCCGGAAGCATCTCGGTGATGAGGATGCACAGCCCCTGATGGCCACCGCGGCCCACACGGCCACGCAACTGGTGCAACTGGCTCACGCCGAAGCGGTCCGCGTCGACGAGCACCATGACCGTGGCGTTGGGGACGTCGACACCGACCTCCACCACCGTGGTGCAGACCAGCACGTCGATCGCGCCTTCCGAGAAGTCGCGCATCACCGCGTCCTTCTCGTCCGACGGCAGCCGCCCGTGCAGCAGACCGACCCGCAGGTCGCGCATGGGACCGGACCTCAACTCGTCGAACAGCTCGACCGCGGACTTGGTGTCCGGCGGCTCCTTGCCCGCCTTGATCATGTCGGCTTCGCTGTCGCCGTCACCGATCCGCGAGCACACGACATACGCCTGGCGGCCGTCCGCGACCTCCTCTCGGATCCGCTCCCACGCCCGGGCCACCCACTGCGGTTTCTCCCGCGCCGCGACGACATTGCTCACGATCGGCGAGCGGCCGCGCGGCAGCTGCCGGAGCGTCGACGTCTCGAGGTCACCGAGCACCGTCATCGCGATGGTGCGCGGAATCGGCGTCGCGGTCATCACCAGCAGGTGTGGGCTCAGTCCGTCACGGGCCCGGGAGCGCAGTTCGTCACGCTGTTCGACGCCGAACCGATGCTGCTCGTCGACCACGACGAACCCGAGGTTGAAGAACTGGACATTGTCCTGGATCAGCGCGTGCGTACCGATCACGATGCCGGCGTCGCCGGTCACAATGTCGAGCAGGGCGGCGCGCTTGACGGCCGTCGACATCGATCCCGTCAGCAGGGTGACTTTGGTGGCAAGGTCCTCGGCGCCGAGTTCACCCGCGATCCCGAGCGGTCCGAGCATCGCGCGCAGCGACCGGTCATGCTGCGCGGCGAGCACCTCGGTGGGTGCGAGCAGCGCGCACTGGTACCCGGCGTCGACGGCCTGCAGCATCGCCCGCAGCGCGACGATCGTCTTTCCCGAGCCCACCTCGCCCTGCAGCAACCGGTTCATCGGATGTGGGCAGGCCAGGTCGGCGGAAATCTCCTGCGCCACCTCCTTCTGCCCGTCGGTCAGCTCGAACGGCAACCGCCGGTCGAACTCCGCGGCCAGGCCGTCCGGCTTCGCCGGACACTGCGGCGCGACGCGGGCCGCGACGTCCCGCCGACGCCGGGCCAGGACCAGCTGCAGCGCCGCGGCTTCGTCGAACCGGAGACGCTCCTGCGCCCGCGCGATGTCGTCACGGGTGTCGGGGAGGTGGACCGTGCGCAACGCCTCGTCGAGCCCGATCAGCCCGTGCTCGTCCCGGATCGATCGCGGCAGGGGATCTTCCACCTCGTCGAGCTGATCGAGCACCTGACGGACGCACCGCAGCAGGGTCCAGCTCTCGACCTCACGAGTGGCCGGGTAGAGCGGAATCAGTTCGCGATCGAATATCGACATGTCCACCGCCGCCCCGGAATCCTGCGTGGCGCGCGCCAACCCGGCCAGCGCCCCGGCGCCCTGCACGTGTGCCATGGGCACGATCGGATCCTCGGACTCTTCCGGCTCCGGCAGGATCAGGTAGCTGGGATGGGTCAGGCTCCACTTGCCCCGGAAGTACTTGACGGTGCCCGAGAACATCGCGCGCACGCCCTTGCGGACCGCGTGCTTGACCTTGTGCGGATTGAAGAAGGTGACGTCGACGCTCTGCGACTCCGCGGCGAGTACGACCTTGAGCATCTGCCCGCGTCGGCTCTTCATGTTCACGACATCCGCGGACACGACGCGGGCGATGATCGTGACGTGGGAGCCCTCCTCGGGTTCCTTCTCCGTCAGTTCCCGACCCTGCGCCGCGTACCGGTGCGGATAGTGCCGCAGCAGGTCCTCGACCGTACGGATGTCGAACGCCTCACCGAGGGCGTCGGCGGTCTTCGCACCCAGCAGGTGGTCGAGCCGGTCGCTCAGCGTCGCCATGCCAAGTCCTCCTGACCGCGCGCATCCCGTTCCGTCGCCCATCGCATCCCCGTTGCCCATCGCATCGACACAGTCGCCATCCACTCGCCCTCTACTCGACCCCGAACTGCAACAGGTCGCGGCTCTGCCCGCCTGTATAAACCATGACCTCGACACCGGGGTGCCGGGACGTGATGTAGCCGGCGACCCGCTCCCCCAGCTCGTCGGTGGCCTTTGCGCCCAACAGAATGGTCACCAGTTCGCCGCCGGCACCCAGGACGAGATCCACGAGACGACATCCCGCCGCCGCGACGTCCCGCTCGATCACCACCACCTCGTGACCGACCAGCCCCAGCCCGTCGCCCGGCTCGCAGGTCCCGACGTAGGTGAGCGCGCGTTCGTCGGCGATCCGCAGCGAGCCCCACCTCGTGGCCGCAGCGGCCTCCGACATCGCGAATGCGTCGTCGACCGCGATCCGATCGGCGTCGTGGACCGCGATCGCCGCCAGCGCCTGGACCGTCGACGAGCTCGGCAGGAACACGACCTCCCGGTCGTCCGCACGCGCCTGGGCGCCGACCGCGACCAGGTCCTGGGCGGCGAGTGCGCCGTTGGGCAGCACCATCACCTCACCGTGACCGGTGGCGCGGATCGCGGCGAGCAGTTGCGCCCGCGTGATCGTGCCGTCGGACCGCAGCACGTGCGCACCCTCCTGCGCGAACAGTTCCGCCGCACCCTCACCCTCGACGACCGACAGCACGGCGCGCGGAGCCGCCCCCAGCTCACGCGGTCGTTCGGTGCGGGTGGCGTCGAGCACGAAACACGTGATCCGGACACCGCGCAGGCGGCCGGCGTCCAGCCCCGCCTCGACCGCGGCACCGGCGTCGCTGCAGTGCACGTGCACCGACCAGGTGGCCGAACCGTCGCTGCCGTCACTGACGATGACCACCGAGTCGCCCAGTTCGCACAGCCGCGCGCGCAGTCGCGCGATGTGGTCCGCGTCCGTCTCCGCGACCAGGTACATCACCTCGTAGTCCTGGCCCGACACGGCATGCGCGACGTGGTCGACGACGCAGGTGTTCTCGCCGTCTCGCTCGTCCGCGCCCGGAGTCCGGAACGGGGCACGCTCCGGGGCCTGCCCGGTGACGACCTCGACCAGGGCATCGAGGATGACGACCAGCCCGCGGCCGCCCGCATCGACCACACCGGCCGCACCGAGGACGTCCAACTGCGTCGGCGTGCGCATCAACGCTTCGGCGGCCGCGTCCGCGGCCAGCGTCGCGATCTCGGACAGCCGCGCGTCCGCGTGCCCCTGCTCGGCCGCGTCGGCGGCCGCCGCCAGAACGGTCACGATCGTGCCCTCCATCGGAACACTCACGGCCTCGAGCGCGAGGGCCGCGGCATGCCGCAACGCCGAGCGCAGTGTCCGGGCATCGATCAGATCGGTGTCCGCGGCCTCGGCCACCCCGCGCAGAACCTGGGAGAGGATCGCCCCCGAGTTTCCGCGGGCACCGGTCACCGCGCCGCGCGCGAGCGCCTTCGCGACGCCGGACGCGCTCGCCGCGGCACTGCCCAGAGAAGACAGTGCGTCGACCGCCGACCGCATGGTCGCCAACAGATTGGTTCCGGTGTCGGCGTCCGGCACGGGGAAGACATTGAGGTCGTTGATCTCGTCGCAGTGCTTCTCGATACCGGCGGCACAGGCGCGGGCCCATCGGTGCAGCGCCGTGCCGTCCACCGTCTCCAGGACCTCGAGCAATCGCCTGTCCTCTCCCTGCACCGGTTCCACACGCTGACGGGACGCGCTCCCTATAGAAGAGGTGGCCCCGGCAGCCAAGCCTAGCGGTGGGTCCGACATACCCGTGGTGGCCCGAGCGCGGCGACCGTGTACGTTCGTTCGCGTCCTTCGTTCTTGGGCCCGACGGTGTGTGTTTTCTCCGTGGGTCCGATGATTTGGCCAATCCGTGCAGATGCGGTTACCCTTGCAGGGTTGCCTCGCACGAGTGGTTCTACTTCGCGTGTTCGTAGGCAAGCACAAGACAATGTTTCACTATCACAAGGAGTTCGCGACTATGGCTGCCGTCTGCGACGTATGCGCCAAGGGGCCCGGCTTCGGTAAGTCGGTCTCGCACTCGCACCGGCGTACCAACCGTCGCTGGAACCCGAACATCCAGACCGTTCGCGCTCAGGTTGCCCCCGGCAACACCCAGAAGCTGAACGTCTGCACCTCCTGCCTCAAGGCAGGCAAGGTCGTCCGCGGCTGATTCGGCCACCAGGACAGTCTTCGACTGAACCCCCGACACCCTCGGTGTCGGGGGTTCAGTCGTCTTCGGGGCAGATCAGGGCAGGTCGGGTACGGATCCGTCGCGGTAGGTGGGACCGAACTTCCGATCGGTTCGGGTCCGGCGGCTACTGTGCTCACGTGACTGCAACTGACGCACCGAGCAATGTCCGCATCGAGGACGGTGTCCTGCGGGTGGCCGTGGCCACCTCCGCGAACGGAACCTCTCTCGACATCGACGGAATCACCGAAGCCACCACCGCCCTGCGCGAGGCCGGCAGCGAGATCGGCGCCGTGCTACTCGCCGGCGACGGCGCGAACTTCTGCGCGGGCGGCAACGTACGGGCATTCGCGTCGGCGGAGAAGCGTGGCGAGTTCGTCGGCGAGGTGGCGGCCGCGTTCCACGAGTTCGTCCGCGCGCTCGACGCGACGACCGTTCCGATCGTCGCGGCCGTCCACGGGTGGGCGGCCGGCGCCGGCATGAGCATCGTGTGCCTGTCCGACATCGCGATCGGTGGAACGTCGACCAAGCTGCGTCCGGCGTACCCGTCCATCGGGTTCACCCCGGACGGCGGCATGTCGTGGACGCTCCCCCGGGTCGTCGGCGCGTCCCGGGCCCGCGAGATCCTCCTCACCGACGCGGTGCTGAACGGCGAGGAAGCCGTGCGTCTCGGAATTCTCAGCCGCCTCGTCGAGGACGATCAGGTGTACGACGAGGCGCTGCGCGTGGCACGCACCCTCGCCGCCGGACCGACCGCCGCGTACTCGGGCATCAAGACACTGTTCACGAGCAGCCGCACCAACACGCTGTCCGAGCAGCTCGACGCCGAGACCGCGTCGATCTCCGCGGCCGCCGACGGCCCGACCGGACGCGAGGGCGTCGACGCGTTCGTCGAGAAGCGCCGCCCGGACTTCTCGTCCGTTCGCAACGCGTAGTTGCGATCCGCGGATCCCGGTCGCCCGTCAGGCCTCCACGGTCACGGCGACCGGGGTCCGGTCCGCACGAAGGTGCACCTTCGGCCAGTAGCCATCCATGAAGGCCTGCTCGAACAATCCCTCGTCGTCGGAGAGATCGATCCCGAAATCGCCCGAGTGGTAGACGGTGACGGCCTCCACGCCGAACCCGGCGACGAACCGCGCACGATCTTCGTCGGTGTCGCCTTCGTCACGCCCCCACTCCCACAGGTAGCCGACGGCCGCATCGTGAACCGCCGTCAGATCCGCCAGGATGTCACGCACCACCGGTAGCAACTCTTCGATCCGCGCGCGGCTCACGCCGTCGAACAGCACCCCGACGGGCCGACCGCCGAACCTGCCGGCCTCCGGGATCTCCGCCGTGTAGCCCATGACCGACGGCACTCGCACGACGATCTCACCCAACACCGGATCGCTCAGCGGCACGTCCGAACCCGACACCTCGATATCGGCGGCCGGAAGGTTCGGAGCATCGAGGAAGGCCCGCTCGTCCTGCTCCTCGTAGTGCGGATTTTCCTGGGCCGGCACGAGGTACGGGACGATGGACAACTGCCCGGGCGACGCGGCGAGGATCCGGCCGTCGTCGGAGTGCAGGTGCACTCGGTTCGCCTCGTGGGCGACCGTCGCGACCCGGAACCGGCGGGGAACCGGGCGCGACCGCCTGCCGATCTCGAGGACCTGACCGTCTTCCGTGTCCAGCACGCGGACGGATTCGACAGGTGTGGTCATGATCGACACCCTGACGACGAACCGGTCCTCACGGCAGCCGCCAATCCACCGGGTCCGCACCGAGATCCGCGAGCAGTTCGTTGGCGCGACTGAACGGGCGCGACCCGAAGAATCCGCGCCGCGCCGACAGCGGCGACGGGTGCGCCGACTCGATGGTCGGGACGTCGCCGAGCATCGGCTTCAGCGTCGACGCATCGCGCCCCCACAGGATCGCCACCATTGGCGCCTGCCGTTCCACCAGTGCCCGGATTGCCTGTTCGGTCACCGTCTCCCAGCCCTTGCGACGGTGCGAGCCGGCGTCACCGGGCGCGACGGTGAGCACCCTGTTGAGTAACAGCACGCCGTGCTCGGTCCACGGCGTGAGGTCGCCGTTGGACGGGGTCGGGTAGCCGAGGTCCTCGGTGTACTCGGCGAAGATGTTGTTCAGGCTCCGCGGCACCGGCCGGACATCCGGCGCCACCGAGAAGCTCAGTCCCACAGCATGACCCGGAGTCGGGTACGGATCCTGACCCACGATCAGCACCCGCACGTCCTCGAACGGGTTCGTGAAAGCTCGCAGGACGTTCTCCCCGCTGGGAAGGTAGCTACGACCGTCCGCGATCTCCGCGCGCAGGAACTCCCCCATCTCGGCGATGCGACCCTCGACGGGCGCGAGGGCCTTCGCCCATCCGGGATCGACCAGATCGGCCAGCGCCTTGGCCGCCATCAGTCGAGCCTGCGCAGCGCGTCACGGTAGAACGCGGCATTGGCCTGGTACAGCTTGACGTTGAGGTCGAGGTGCCCCTCGGGAACCTCGTACCCCTCGCGGACCTTCGCCGGCACGCCCAGCGCCATGCTGCGCGGCGGCACCTCGAACTTGAACGGGACCACCGCTCCCGCACCGATGACCGAACCCGCGCCGACGACGGATCCATTGAGGACGACCGATCCGGACGCGATGAGGCAGTTGTCGCCGATCGTCGCACCCTCGATGTGCGCGTTGTGGCCGACGACGCACCCGGCACCGATGATCGTGGCGTCGATCGAGGTGCAGTGGACGATCGTGCCGTCCTGGATGTTGGTGCCCGCGCCGACACTGATGGTGCCGTAGTCGCCGCGCAGGACAGCCTGCGGCCAGATCGAGACGCCCGACCCCAGCGTGACGGCGCCGATCACGACGGCGTCAGGATGGACGTATGCGTCCGGCGCGATGTCCGGCTCGCGATCACCGAGTGCGTAGATAGCCATGCCTGCAACCTATCCCGCGTCGAAGCTCTGCCAGCCGCCGGACACCGTCCACGGGTGCCCGTCGACGAGCACCGCAGGACCGTCCTCACCGCCGGCGACCTCGCCGATCACCGTCCACCCGTCGGGCGGGGGCGTCCCGGCGGGGAACGTCGCGGCGAGGGCGTGGTCCTCGCCGCCGGTCAGGATCCAGTCCCACGGATCGACCCCCACCCGCTGCGCCGCGGCGACCAGCATCCGGTCGAGCTCGATCTTGTTCCGGTCGATCCGGATCCGGACGCCGGACGCCTCCGCGATGTGCCCCAGATCCGCGACGAGTCCGTCGGAGATGTCGGTCATGGCCGACGCGCCACCGCGGGCGGCCTCGATGCCGGCGCGGTACGGCGGCGTCGGCACCCGGTGCGCGGCGACGAGCGCGGCAGACACCTCGTCGGTGTCCTCCCCCGGACGCGCAAGGTCGGCGAGCAGCAGCGCGAGCCCCGCGGCCGACCGCCCGAGCGTGCCCGCGACCGCGACGACCTCGCCCGGAACTGCTCCCGCCCGGAGGACCGGCGCGCGCCCCTCGAGGTCCCCGAGCACCGTGACCGACACGACGACGTGGTCGGACTGCACCAGGTCGCCGCCCACCACTCCGGCGTCCAGCGCCTCGGCCGCGAGCCCGATTCCTTCCGAGATCCCCGCAGCCACCGACACCGGGGTGTCGGAGGGGCAGCCCAGCGACACCAGAAAGGCCGTCGGCCGGGCACCCATCGCGGCGATGTCCGCGCCGTTCTGCGCCACCGCTTTTCGACCCACCTCCTCGGGAGTGGACCAATCGAGGCGAAAGTGCCGGCCCTCGACCAGCATGTCCGCCGACACCGCGACCCTGCCGTCGGCCGCGCGCACCACCGCGGCGTCGTCCCCCGGCCCGAGGAGCGTGGTCGCCGGCTGCCGGCGGCCCTCGACCGCCCGTCCGATCACCGCGAACTCGCCGATGTCGGCGACCGTGCGATCGGCGTCGTCGCGCCTGGGTCCTGCGGTGTCGATGATCGGCCTCCCAGCGTCGGTCCCGGTGGTGGATGGTCCAGCCGTGCCGGGTCACGGGTTCGAGTCCCGCGACTGCGGTACCTTTTATTTGCGGCCGGTATCCCGGCACGGAATGCCGGAGGCGGCGTTCCGGGGGTCCCGGATCTCTCGAGACTCTACCGAGATACCGGCGCACGACGACGGGAAGGGACGGACCCGCGGTGCAGGCTTTCGTACTGATTCAGACCGAGGTCGGCAAAGCCGCTGCAGTCGCGGCCACGCTCTCACGCATCCCGGGGGTCGACTCCGCCGAGGACGTGGTCGGACCCTACGACGTGATCGCCCGCGTGGGCGCACACGGCGAGAACGGACTGTCCGACGTCGTCGACGACATGAAGAAGGTTCAGGGCATCACCCGAATCCTGACCTGCCAGATCGCGGCACCGACCGCACCGACCGAGAACTGAGATGTCCGAACCCGAACACACCCCATCCGAGCAGACCGAACAGCACCGTGCGGAGCCGCAGGAGAAGGAGAAGCGCAGTCCCGCACTGATCGCGACAGCCATCGCGCTTCCGGTCGCCCTCGTCGTCGGCGTGATCGCCGCGGCTGCCATCGCCGGCCGCACACCGGTCACCGAGCCCGTCGGCCTCGGCCCCGTCCAGGCGCCCGCCGCAC
>NZ_JBFRDL010000055.1:0-30885 GCF_052113525.1 Rhodococcus sp. TAF43 | reverse complement strand
AACCAGAACCGATCGAAGCAGATTCGCCAGGCGCTCTCCGTACAACCTCGTTTTCCCAGTCCCTCAGGTCCGGGTCGGTGTCCGTGTCGCTCTGACCTGGAATAAGTTACGCGAAGCTGTCACCGAATGCCAAACCGCCTGGTCAGAGGCCCCGAACGGCCCGAAAGGCCCGCGAATCGCGTACTGAGGGACTACGGGACCCAGTACTTGGCGGCCAACTCTTCGACGAGAGGGTCGTCCTCCGCAACTTCGTCGAGTGCGGCCAGGTCGCCGTCGATCGCGACGAGTCGCGGATCGTCTCCCTCGAACTCCTCGACCGGGTGTCCGCCGTTCTCCGCCAGCTGCCGCAACAGCTTCTCCCGGACGCGGACCTTCAGTGATTCGCTCACCTTCCGAGCATGGCGGGTCTCGACCACCCTTGTCGAGCGGTTCGGACAGGTCAGTCGTCATCGTTTCGTCGGAACGCCCGTTTCGCGGTCGGGATCAGCATCACGAGCGCACCGATCAACAAGATCAACCAGAAGATCTCCATCAGCACTGCCAACCCTTCTGTCGGGAATGGACCCTCCCGTGCACTCCATTGTCCGCCGACAGAGGACCGCATCGGTGCCCGCGGCGAAACTGCGCCTGACAGACATGTCCCGATCCAGTAAGTGCGAACATCTGCTCGACGCCATCGGTGGCGGCGTCGTCCGCGGCGGGCACGGCCGGCTCCGCTCCTTCCACCGGAGCCCGGATCGGCGTGCGCGCTCACCGACGAAAAAGGGCCCCTCACCTGGTTTCCCAGGTGAGGGGCCCTTTCGGAGCTGCCTGCGAGAATCGAACTCGCGACCTTTTCATTACGAGTGAAATGCTCTACCGACTGAGCTAAGGCAGCGTGCCTCTCGGCGCGTGCGAGTCTAGCGTGTACCCCCGCCCCGAAAGCAAATCGGGGTCTCTACGCGAACTCCGCGCCCAGTCGCGCCACGAGCGCGTCGGCCGCGAACTTAGGCTTGACGTTCATGTCCAGCGCCTCCCGGCAGTCGAGGATCGCCTCGATACAGCGCAGCAATCCTTCCCGCGACGTCCGGGATGCCAGGTCGGCGGCCTGCTCGGACATGTCCGGATGGTTGGGCGTCGCGCCCGACCCGAACGAGTAGGCCAGTGCATCACGGTACAAACCCGCAAGATCCATCAGCGCGCGGTCGAGCGAATCCCGGCCGGTTCGCGTGGCCCGCGACTTCTGGCGTCGTTCCAGATCCTTGAGTACACCGGCCGAACCGCGCAGCGCACCGGCCGCACCCTTGCCGGTGCCGCCGGCACCCAGCGCCGTCCGCAGTTCCTCGGTCTCCCGCTCGTCCCGTTCGGCGGTGAGCTCCTTGGCTTCGAGGTCGGCGGCTTGGACGAGTTCCTCGGCCGCGGCATAAGCAGTGCCCGGCCGCATCGCCGCCTTCGCCAGTGACAGCGCCCGCTTGCGGCGGGACCGCGCGTCCTCGTCACTCGCGAGGCGTCGGGCACGCCCGACATGGCCACCACAGATGGACGCCGCCCAGTCTGCGGTTTCGGGGTCGAGCTGATCGCGTTCGCGCAGAACCTGGGCGATCGCGTCGACCGACGGCGTCACCAGCGGAACGTGCCGACAACGCGACCGAAGAGTGACGGAAATGTCCTGCGGGTCGACCGACGGCGCGCACAGCAGGAACACGGTACGGTCCGGCGGCTCCTCGACAACCTTGAGCAGCGCGTTGGCGGCGCCCTCGGTGAGCCGGTCGGCATCCTCGATCACGACGACCTGCCACCGCCCGGTGCTGGGCCGGCGCGACGCCGTCTGCACGATGCCGCGCATCTCGCTGACGCTGATGCTCAGTCCCTCGGGCACCACCCGCCGGACGTCACCGTGGGTGCCGGCCATCGTCGTGGTGCAGGCCTGGCAGTGGCCGCAGCCCGGTGCGCCGTCGGAGGTGCACTGCAGTGCCGCCGCGAAGCAGAGCGCCGCGACCGAGCGGCCGGAGCCGGGCGGGCCGGTGAACAGCCACGAGTGCGTCATCCGCGAACCGGCGTCGCCCCCGCGCGCGGCGGTGGCGGCAGCCGTCAGCTCGGCCTCGACATGCTCCTGGCCGACCAGTCGATCGAATACACCCGCCACGCGCCGAGCCTAACGATCCGTGCCGACGAGTCGGGTCACGGCTTCTCGGCCGTGGTCTTCTTCGCCGCAGCTTTCTTCGCGGGCGCCTTCTTGGCCGCCGTCTTCTTCGCGGCAGCCTTCTTGGCCGGCGCCTTCTTCGCCGCGGCCTTCTTCTTCACCGGACCACGGGCCCGACGGTCGGCCAGCAGTTCGGACGCGCGCTCGTCGGTGATCGACTCGACCTCGTCGCCCTTGCGCAGGCTGGCGTTGGTCTCGCCGTCGGTGACGTACGGGCCGAAGCGGCCGTCCTTGATCACCATCGGCTTGCCGGTCGCGGAATCGTTGCCGAGTTCGCGCAGCGGGGCCGCCGCCGAAGCCTGGCGTCCGCGCCGCTTGGGCTCGGCATAGATCTTGAGCRCATCCTCGAGGGTCACCGTGAACATCTGTTCCTCGTTCTCCAGCGAACGAGAATCGGTGCCCTTCTTCAGGTACGGCCCGTAGCGGCCGTTCTGCGCGGTGATCTCTTCCTTCGATTCGGGATCGACACCGACGACGCGCGGCAGCGACAGCAGGCGCAGCGCATCCTCGAGCGTGATGGTCTCCAGATCCATCGACTTGAGCAGCGAGCCGGTGCGCGGCTTGGGGCCGGCAGCCTTCTTCGCGGCTTTCTTTGCCGGTGCCTTCTTCGCGGCGGCCTTGGTCTTGACGGTGCCGTCGGCTGAGGTCTCGACCGGGACGATGTCCGGCTCCGGCTCCGGGGCGGGCTCGGGCAGGATCTCGGTCACGTACGGGCCGAAACGGCCCTCCTTCGCGACAATCTCGTGCCCGGTGAGCGGATCGACGCCCAGCTTGCGTCCCTCCTGCGGGGTCGAGAACAGCTTCTCCGCGTACTCCGGGGTGAGCTCGTCCGGCGGCAGGTCGTCGGGCAGGTTGGCGCGCTGCGAGATCGGATCGCCGTCCGGGTCGTCCGGGTTCTGCACCATGCGTTCGAGGTACGGACCGAAACGGCCGACCCGCACGTGGACCTCGCGGCCCTCGGCGTCGTCGAACAGCCGGATCGAGTTGATCTCGCGTGCGTCGATGTCCTCGAGGTTCTCACCGACCATCTTCTTCAGGCCGCCGGCGCGCGCGATCGAGTCGTCGGCCGCCGCCGTGTCGCCGAAGTAGAACCCCGACAACCAGTTGCCGCGCTGTTCGCGGCCGCCGGCGATCTCGTCGAGGTCGTCCTCCATCGCAGCCGTGAAGTCGAAGTCCACGAGCCGACCGAAATGCGACTCGAGCAGGCCGATCACCGCGAACGCGACCCACGACGGAACGAGCGCGCTGCCGCGCTTGTAGACGTAGCCGCGGTCGAGGATGGTCTTGATGATCGACGAGTACGTCGACGGTCGGCCGATCCCGAGTTCTTCGAGGGACTTGATGAGACTGGCCTCGGTGTAGCGGGCCGGCGGGTTGGTGGTGTGGCCGTCCGGGTCGAGCTTGGTGGCGGTCACCCCCTGGCCCTGCGTCAGCGCGGGCAGGCGCGACTCGGCGTCGTCGGATTGGCCACCGGCCTCCTCGTCGACGCTCTCCACGTACGCCTTGAGGAAGCCCGGGAACGTGATGGTGCGACCCGACGACGAGAAGGTGCACTCCTCGCCGGTGCCGGCGGTGCCGGTGATCCGCAGCGTCAGAGTGGTGCCGCGAGCGTCGGCCATCTGCGACGCGACCGTGCGCTGCCAGATCAGCTCGTACAGGCGGAACTCGTCGTTGTCGAGACGCGAATGCAGCTGGCCGGGGGTCTGGAACACGTCGCCGGCGGGGCGGATCGCCTCGTGTGCCTCCTGCGCGTTCTTCACCTTGCGGGTGTACTGACGCGGGCTCGAGTGCACGTACTCGGCGCCGTACAGCTCGGTGGCCTGCGCGCGGGCCGCGGAGATCGCCGACTGCGACAACGTGGTCGAGTCGGTTCGCATGTAGGTGATGTAGCCGTTCTCGTACAGACGCTGCGCGATCCGCATCGTCCGCTCCGAGGTGAAGCGCAGCTTGCGCGCGGCCTCCTGCTGCAGCGTCGACGTCATGAACGGCGCGTACGGCTTACGGGTGTACGGCTTGTCCTCTGCGGACGAAACGACCAGGTCGACGCCCTCGAGCGCCTCCGCGAGCCGGCGCGCGTAGGCCTCGTCGAGCACGGTGACGCCGCTGGACTTGAGCTTGCCGTCGGGTCCGAAATCACGACCGGCCGCGACACGAGCGCCGTCGACCGCCACCAGACGCGCACCGAAGTTGCGGGGGCTGGTTTCGGCGCCCGCGTCGAGCGTGGCCGAGATGTCCCAGTACGACGCCGACCGGAACGCCATCCGTTCACGTTCGCGCTGCACGATGACGCGCGTCGCAACAGACTGGACACGGCCCGCCGAGAGCCGCGGCATGACCTTCTTCCACAGCACCGGGCTGACCTCGTAGCCGTACAAACGGTCGAGGATGCGGCGAGTCTCCTGCGCATCGACCAGATCGTTGTCGAGATCGCGGGTGTCCTCGGCGGCCGCGCGAATCGCGGGCTCGGTGATCTCGTGGAACACCATCCGACGGACCGGGATCTTGGGCTTGAGCGTCTCGAGGAGATGCCAGGCGATGGCCTCGCCCTCGCGGTCGGGGTCGGTTGCGAGGTAGAGCTCGTCGGCGTCCTTCAGCAGACTCTTGAGCTCGGTGACCTTCGACTTCTTCTCAGGGCTGACCACATACAGCGGCTCGAAGTCGTGGTCGACGTTCACACCGAGCCGGGCCCACGGCTCACCCTTGTACTTCGCGGGTACGTCGGCGGCGCCACGCGGCAGGTCGCGGATGTGCCCGACCGAGGCCTCCACGACGTAATTCTTGCCGAGGTAGGGCGCGATCTTCTTGGCCTTCGTCGGTGACTCGACGATGACGAGGCGGCGCGTGGCGGACGCTCCGTCCGCCGTGCTCTTCTCCCGTGATGCCACCAGCTGTCCGCACCTTTCATGCTCGATCAGTGCCGCTGCGCACCTGATGCGAATCTCGTCTCCGCCCCCGTTATACCGGGTCCGGTCAGTTACAGGGTGTCACACCAGGAAGATGAACGCGCATATCCGTCCCGCTCCGTTCGCTCAAATGTGCGGCCAGTTACGTCGGGCATCGACATCGTCGGGCGGCAGACCGATGTTCTCGGCGAGATGCATGAGCCGTCTTCGACCCGAAATGCGCAATCCCGGGGAGGCCCCCCGAATTCCGACGATCGTCGGCGCCACCCCCGCCCGCATCAGCGATTGGGCGAGCACCACGTGCGTGTCGGGGGCGTGCGGGTCGAGGCCGAGCACGTAACGCTGGCCGTCCGCCTCGACCCGTCCCGATGCCAGTACCCACGCTCGTTGCTCCCGGGATCCCGGAATCCAACCGTCCGGTACCGCTTTGACGGCGCCGCGTGTCCACTGCGTCGCCAGATCCGCCAGCTGCGGAACCGGGGCCGTGCGCACCAGCGGGCGCCCCTCCTCGGATGTACTGATCTCGGCGTCCAGGCCTGCGTCCCGCATCAGTTGGGCGATCGCCTCGGCCCGCCACCTGCTGTCGACAACGACGGATACCCGGGCCCCCTCCTTCGAGGTGACCACCTGCCCCTGCGCCGCGAGCAGGCCACCGAGGTCGGCGACCGCAGGCGGCACCGACTCGGCGGAGAAGAACGACAGCTGAGCCACAAGGTGGACAGTAGGCCAAGATCCCGCGTCATTCCCGCGGATCGCGCATCTGCCACGCGGGACGGGGAATCACCCCACAACGAACTCGTCCCCCACCACCGTTGCCGGTGGCAGGGGACGAGTCAGGCAGCGGTCAGTAGGACCGACCTTGAATCAATCGTTCAGTTGGTGAACAGATCAGATCGCGCGAACGCCGGTGGCCTGCGGACCCTTGGTGCCCTGGCCGACCTCGAACTCGACGCGCTGGTTCTCCTCGAGGGTGCGGAAGCCGCTGCCCTGGATCTCCGAGTAGTGGACGAAGACGTCAGCGGAGCCGTCCTCGGGTGCGATGAAGCCGAAGCCCTTTTCCGCGTTGAACCACTTCACAGTGCCCTGTGCCATGCTTTTCCTTCTCTTTCTTACACCGGATTCGATGGACAGCACTTCCGGTCCATCGGGCCGGTTCCGACCGCTGTACTTTCTCGATTCCCCCTCAGGAACGCATAAGCACCGCGCTCGCAACATCGATCCTGCGGGCGTTTAAACGAACACAGAAGCTGCGACCAGGTCATAGTCAACCACGTCCGACGCGCCCGCAACAGTCGAAAGACGAACAAAAACTGCAAATAGTTGATCTTGCACCAAGTGCCACTCCAACTACTGTCGGGTACACCCCTCCCGAACACCCAGCCCCGGCCGCGGATAGGATCAAAACCGCAGGTCCAGCGCGCGCAACGCGCCCAGGACGCCGACCGACGACAATTCCGGAAGAGGCCCCGTGAACCCCTCGCCCCACTCCCGCGACACGGGAGAAAACGGCGACAACTCGTTCGGGCGGACACTTCTCGAGCGTGTACTGGCAGGTACACCGGCGGGCGAACAACCTCTGACGTTCACCGCCGAACTTCCGCCGCGGGTTTCCCGATTCGCCGAATGGCCCGAGTGGGCTGCCGATGCCGCAGTACGCGCGTTGCGGGCCGCCGGTATTCCACAACCGTGGAGCCATCAGGCCGAGGCGGCCTCGATCGCAGCGGCCGGCGAACACGTCGTCGTCGCGACGGGTACCGCGTCCGGTAAGTCGCTGGCATATCAACTCCCGGTCCTCACCGCCCTGGCGGGCGATTCCCGCGGGACCGCGCTGTATCTGTCCCCGACCAAGGCACTCGGCGCCGATCAGTTGCGCGCCGCGATCGCGCTCACCGAGTCCGAACCCGAACTCGGGTCGATCCACCCGAGCGGCTTCGACGGCGATACCCCGACCGAGGTCCGCCAGTGGGCGCGGGCGAACTCCCGCTGGATCTTCACGAACCCGGACATGCTGCACATCGGGATCCTGCGTTCACACCAACGCTGGTCGCACCTGTTCCGCAATCTGCGGTACGTCGTGGTCGACGAGTGTCACTCCTATCGCGGCGTGTTCGGATCCAACGTCGCCCTGGTGCTGCGTCGGTTGCGTCGCATTGCGGCACGCTACGGAGCGAACCCGGTGTTCGTCCTCGCCAGCGCGACCACCGCCGATCCCGGCGCGGCCGCGTCTCGGCTCATCGGCGCCCCGTGCGCCGAGGTCACCGAGGACGGCTCACCGCACGGGCCCCGCACCATCGCGCTGTGGGAGCCGCCGCTGCTCACCTCGGTCACCGGGGAGAACGGCGCACCGGTCCGACGGGCCGCGGGATCGGAGGCGTCGCGCATCATGGCGGATCTGCTCGTCGAAGGCGCCCGCACGCTGACCTTCGTCCGGTCGCGCCGCGGCGCGGAACTCACCGCAATGGGCACCCGTCGAGCGCTGACCGAGATCGACCCGGACCTGGCCGGGCGCGTGGCCGCCTACCGCGCCGGATACCTCGCCGAGGACCGCCGTGAGCTCGAGACCGCGCTGGCCGACGGCAGGCTACTCGGCGTCGCCACGACGAACGCTCTCGAACTCGGGGTGGACATCGCCGGACTCGACGCCGTCGTCGTCGCCGGCTTCCCCGGCACCGTCGCCTCGTTCTGGCAGCAGGCCGGGCGTTCCGGCAGGCGCGGCGAGGGATCGCTCGTGGTGCTCGTCGCGCGCGACGACCCACTCGACACCTATCTGGTGCACCACCCGTCGGCGCTGCTGAATCGTCCGGTCGAGGCGACCGTGACCGACCCGACCAACCCGTACGTCCTCGGCCCACAGTTGTTGTGTGCGGCGCTGGAGCTGCCGTTGTCCGATGCCGAGGTCACCGACTTCGGCGGGACGGAAGTGCTGACCGAGTTGGCCGCGCAGGGCCTGATCCGGCGTCGGGCGCACGGCTGGTTCGTCACCGCCGAGTCCGATCCGCACAGCAACCTCGACATTCGCGGCGGCATCGGCGGCCAGGTCGCCATCGTAGACGGCGAATCCGGGCGACTGTTGGGCACCGTCGACACCGGCCGCGCCCCGGCGACCGCGCACCCGGGGGCCGTCCATATCCACCAGGGTGAGTCGTTCGTCGTGGACCATCTGGATCTCGACGAGGGCATTGCCCTGGTGCATTCCGAGGATCCGGACTGGACCACATCTGCCCGCGAGATCACAGACATCGCGATCAGCGACGTCGCCGAACACAAGCCGTACGGCGACGTGGGCGTCGCGCTGGTGCAGGTCGAGGTGACGCACCAGGTGGTCGGCTACCTGCGCCGGCTGTCGTCCGGCGAGGTGCTGGACTCGGTGGAACTCGACATGCCCGCCCAGACCCTGCAGACCCGGGCCGTGATGTACACGATCACACCGGAACTGCTGGAGGAGTCGGGCATCGGTGCCGATCGCGTCCCCGGCGCGCTGCACGCCGCCGAGCACGCCGCGATCGGGCTGCTCCCACTGGTCGCAACGTGCGACCGCGGCGACATCGGCGGCGTCTCGACGGCGCTGCACCCGGACACCGGCCTGCCGACGGTGTTCGTCTACGACGGCCACCCCGGCGGGGCCGGGTTCGCCGACCGCGGCCACGCCGAACTGGTCCGCTGGCTCAGCGCGACCCGGGACGCGATCGACTCGTGCGAGTGCGCCGCCGGCTGCCCCTCGTGTGTGCACTCCCCCAAGTGCGGCAACGGCAACCATCCGCTCGACAAGGACGGCGCGGTCCGGGTTCTCGCCGCGGTGCTGGCGGCGGTGGACCCGGACCGCACGGTGGCCTGACGCGCTCACTCGGCCGGTCCGGCCCGCGCAATTGCGCGAGCGGGGCCGACGACGAACGACACCGATCCCACCCGCACCTCCGCCCCGACCACCACGTCCCAGCCGCTCACCGTGCACTTCGGCACCGTGGCGCCCATCCGGACTGCGATCGACACGGCTGCCTCGCAGGGCGATTCGTCGCCGTCGGACAGCGCGGAGGCCGCCGCGAGCGCCGCCAGATCCGCGGCCGCCTGCGCCCGATGACGAGCGGCGACCGCCCCGCCGACGTGTACGAGTCCGGCCGTGACTGCGACGAGCGCCGCCAGCGCGAAGCACGCGAACACCGTCGCACCGCCGGACTCGTCCTCCCGAAGACGCGTCACCCGTCCGCCCCCCTCGGTTCGCGGACCGCGACCGCCTCGGCCGACAACTCGACCAGCGGCAGCAGCGATGCGCGCGCCCGCACGGTGGCCACGACGAACTCCCCGTCGTCGTCGAGCGTGATCTCCGCACCGGATGGCGCGACCCGGCCGGCCACGGACACTGCGTTGGCGCGGTCGTCGCGGGCGGCCAGCCTCGCCGCTTCCCGGGCCGCGTCGATGCATCGCACCTGCGCCGACACCGCGACGATCGCCCCGACACAGAGCACCACCACGGTCACGATGGAGGCGATCGCGATCGCCGCCTCCACCGTGACCGCACCGTCCTCCCGCCGCAGGACGGACCGCGCCGTCACACCGACGTGGCCAACGCCTTGTCGATGATGCCGGTGAGCGCGGAGACGATCGAGTCTCCGGTCACGACGGTGTAGAGAATGGCGCCGAACGCAGCGGCGGCAATGGTGCCGATCGCGTACTCCGCGGTCGACATGCCGTCGTCCGCAGTCGCCGCGAGGACGAGTCGCGCCTGCATCTCCTGAAACTTCTTCCCCCACATTGGACTTCCCTTTCGATCGATTCCGGCACGGCCCTTCCGCGCCGGACACCCCTCCCCCGGTCACAGGAGCCCACCCTGGAGCACCTGACCGGCCAACCCGATCACCACCGGGACGATTCCCAGGCAGATGAACGCGGGCAGGAAGCACAGTCCCAACGGACCACTGATGAGGACGCCGGCCCGCTCTGCCGCGGCCACCGCGGCGTCCTCGGCATCGCCGCGCTGCTGCGCGGCCAGTTCCCCGATCGCCGCCGACAGTGCGGCACCCGATCGCGCCGACCGCCGCGCCATCCGGGCGAGCGCCTCCGTCGCGGGTTCCGCCGCGACGACATCCCACGCTGTCGCCGGATCGGCACCGAGCGCCAACAGATCCGCCGTACGCCGCAAGGAATCCGCGAGCGGGCTCGGTGCGGACCGCGCGGTGGCGGCGGCCGCCGTCGACACCGGCAGCCCCGCCTTGAGGCATGCCGCCAACAAGTCGAACGCGCCCGCGACCGCCATCGGGTCCGCCGGACCACCGGTCGCGCCCGCGTTCGGGATGTGGACGTCCGCCGTTCCGGTGTTCGATGTTCCGATGTTCGGCACCCCGGACGCCCACAACCGCCGTCGTGCCCGACCCGATCCGGGTACGACGAGGACCGCCGCCGCCACCAGGATCAACGCCGGCCACATCAGCTCACCACCCGGCCGACGATGCGGTCTGTCCACAGCAACCCGACCGCGACCAGCACGGTGCCGGTCACGAGCAGCGCGCCGCCGAGGCCCCCACCGAGGAGGACCCGCACCGGGGACGCACCCATGAGTTGACCGAGCCCGATTCCGAGGGCCGGCAGCCCGGCCAGGACCGCCGCGGTGGCCCGCGCCCCCGCCAATCCCGCTTCGGCACGGGTACGGAATCGGCTGCGTCCCAACAGGTCTGTCCGTGCGGCATGGAGAAGCTCGGCCAACGCGAGACCGTGGGCCTCGGCGACCGCCCACGCATCCGCGATACGCCGCAGGTCATCGGCCACGACGCCCCCGTTCGCCACTAGGCCGCTCGCCGCGGAGCCACCGAGTCGGGCGCGCGCGGCCGCGCTCCGGAACGCCTCCGCGGCCGCCCCGTCGCATTCCTGCGCGGCAGATTCGCACGCCGCAGCGGGATGCGCCCCGACCCGCAGCTCACCGATCACGACATCCAGGCCCGCCAGCACGCTCCGTCGTTCCCGCTCCCGGTGCGCCGATGCGGAGCGCCGGCGGCGGCGTCCCCGCGCAGTGGCCGCCCCGACCGCCGCCGCGACTGCGGCGGTCGGCGTGCCCAGTACGGCCAGCGGAATGCACCCTGCGAGCGCGAGATCGAACGGCGAGAGCCTCAGCCGCGACATCCACGACGGAGTCGAAGGCTTGGGCATGACCGACGACATCGATCGCAGCCGCCGACGCGTGCTTCCGCTCGGGGCGGCCAGAATCGCCACCGCCAGGCACAGTATCGCCGCGATCACTGCGCACACCTGGCGTCCAGTAGCTCGCGCAACGCCCGGGATCCCGGTCCCGCGCCGGATTCCCACGTCCACGCCGGGACGACGCGAACGACGCTCGACGAATCCCGTTCCAGGACCCCGATTTCCACGAGCCTGCGGCCTCCCGACGCATCCCGCCGGACATGCATCACCACCTGGACGGCTGCGGCCAGCTGACTGTGCAGGGCCTGCCGATCCAGCCCACCGAGCGCCGCGAGAGCTTCGAGCCTCGCCGGGACCTCCCCTGGAGAGTTGGCGTGCACCGTCCCGGCGCCGCCGTCGTGGCCGGTGTTGAGCGCGGTGAGCAGGTCGACGACTTCCGCACCACGGACCTCACCGACGACGATGCGATCGGGCCGCATACGCAGGGACTGCCGGACCAGGTCCCGCACCGTGACCTCGCCGACCCCCTCGACGTTCGGTGCGCGTGCGACCAGGCGGACCACGTGCGGGTGCGCGGGTGCGAGTTCGGCGGCGTCCTCGACGCACACGATCCGCTCCGCGGCACCGACCTGTCCGAGCATGGCCGCGAGCATGGTGGTCTTGCCGGCACCGGTTCCGCCGGTGACGAGGAACGCGAGCCGCGCCCGCACGATCGCGTCGAGCAGCGCGCGTGCCGCAGGGTCCACCGCACCGCCTGCGGTGAGTTCGTCGAGCCCTTGGGTCGCGGGCCGAAGCACCCGCAGCGAGACGCAGGTGCCGCCCTGCGCGACCGGCGCGAGCACGGCATGGAGGCGAACCCCGAAGTCGCCGTGGCCGATCGACGGAAGGCGGCCGTCGACCCAGGGCTGCGCGTCGTCCAGACGGCGCCCCGCGGACAGTGCCAGCCGCTGCGCGAGCCGCCGGACCGCGGCCTCGTCGGGAAAGGTCACCGCGGTCCGCTCGAGTCCGGTGCCGCGGTCGATCCACACCTCGTCGGGCGCCGTCACCAGGACGTCCGCGACACCGGGCACCGCGAGCAGCGCCTCGAGCGGGCCCGCGCCGGTGAGTTCCGTCTGCAACATCCGCAGCGCGGCCAGCAGGTCGGTGTCCCCGAGGACCCCACCCGATTCGGCGCGGATGGCCGCCGCCACCGTCGCCGGCGTGAGCTCGCCCTCGGTGAGCGCGAGGCGGTCACGCACCCGCTCGAGCAGATCGGTGGACTCGAGCGTATTGACCGCAGTCACCGCGTTCACGCGGACCACCGCCCCGGCCGGGCGCCGAGCAGGTCGAGTACCGCGCGCGCCCCCGCGCCCAGCGGAGACCGGGAGCCGAGGTCGAGTCCGCCCCGTTCGAGCATCGCATCGAGGTGTGACTCCGGTCGCATCGCGGCGATCAACGGCACCCCGAGCGTCTCGGAGAGGTCGGCGCCGCGCAGTCCGCCCGGAGCAGGACCCCGAACAACGATGCCCTGATTGGGGTTTCGCTCGGCGATCCGTGCGAGGACCCGTTCGGCCGCCAGACCCGCCCGCACCGTGGCCGGCACCACGACCACGACGATGTCGGCGATGTCGAGCAGACTGTCGCTGGCCGCCGACGCCTGCCGAGGGATGTCGCACACCACCAGATCGCCGGCCCGGCGGCCGGCTTCCGCAACTGCCGTCACCGCGGCCGGCGTGGGCCCAGCGACGTGGGCGCGGCCGCGGTCGCACGCGAGCACACCGACGCCGGGACGGGGCGACGGCAGCGCCGCGTGCAGGGCCTCGGCCGAGACCTGCCCGCCCTCGACGGTCAGGCCCGACCACCGCGGCCCCGGCGCGTTCTCGAGACCCAGGAGCAGGTCCACTCCCCCGCCCATCGGGTCCGCGTCCAGCAGGATCGTCGACGAGGTCGACGATGCGGTGGTCCTTCCGGGCCCGTGCCGCTGTGTCCGCCGGGGAGCCCGGGACCCGACCGATTCGACCGCGACGGCTGCCGCGAGCGTCGAGGCGCCGGCGCCACCGCAGCCGCCGATCACCGCGACGACGGTGCCGTCGCCCTGCCGTCCAGCACCCCGATCGCCGAACACCGTCACGAGCGCGGCCTCGTCTTCGGGGACGCCGAGGACACTCTCGGCACCGACCGCCGTGGCCGCCTGCCAGTCGGGCAGCGTGGGTGGACCGTCGCAGACGAGCAGCACCCGGTCGCGGCGCGGGAGTCGCGCCGCGCACTCCCGCGCCGCGGTCGTGTCCACCACCACCAGGTCCGCCTGCTCCCACGCTCGCCGTCCGGGCAGCCCCGACATCGAGTCAAACGTTTGATCGGTGGCGGCCGCGACCGAGCGCAGGGTCTGCACCACGGCGCGACCACTCACCAACGCGAGCACTCCGGGCCGCCCGGAGGCAGACGGCGCACGGGAATCGATGTCCATGACAGCAAGCCTCCGCACCACCGACCCGACAGAAAAGCAGGTTTCGGGGAATGTGCACAGAATCGGGGGCTGTGGATAAATTCTGGTACAGACGTACGATTTTTTTGATCGGCACGAATGAGGCCGAATTACCGCGCCCGGCAGCGGATTGCCGCCCGCAGCCGCACGCCGGGAACCCGGGAATCCCGACGGAACGCTGCGAAAATGCCCTGGATAACGCCGGACGGAAACCTTGGTGAACCACAGGATCCGGAACCGCGGACGGACGGCGAGCGCGCGTCATCACCGCGAGTTCGAACCGGGAAAGGAGAAGTTAGGGGACGACCCCCGCCAGGGGGGGAGGAGGCGGGGGTCGTCAGAGTTCAGCCCCGGGGGGTCGGGCTGAACACGCCTGGATCGCGTCCAGGTAGAAGCAATAATACACCCAGATCCAGGTTTATTTGCAAGTTCATCAATTCGCAGGCCCGCCCGGAACGTCCGATTAGACCTCACCGCCCGCCCCGCCACATCCCGTGTCGTCGATCGCGGCGCGCAGCCCCTCGCCTATCCTCGGTCAGGTGAACGCCTCCCCGAGCGAACTCACCGAACGCGGCCGCGTGGCCGCGTTCTTCGATCTGGACAAGACCGTGATCGCCAAATCGAGCGCACTGGCGTTCAGCAAGCCGTTCTTCGCGCAGGGGCTCATCACCCGCCGCTCGGTGTTGCAGAGCAGCTACGCGCAGTTCCTCTTCCTCCTCTCCGGCGCCGACCACGACCAGATGGAGCGGATGCGTACGCATCTGACGAATATGACGGCCGGCTGGGACGTCGAGCAGATCCGCGGCATCGTCGCCGAGACGTTGCACGACATCGTCGATCCGTTGATCTACGCCGAGGCGGCCGATCTCATCGCGGACCACAAGCTCCGCGGCCACGACATCGTGATCGTGTCGGCGTCGGGCGAGGAGGTGGTGGCGCCCATCGCCGAGGCCCTGGGCGCCACGCACAGCACCGCGACCCGCATGGTGGTCGAGGACGGCCGGTACACCGGCGAGCTCGAGTTCTACTGCTACGGCGACGGCAAGGTCGAGGCGATGCACGCGCTCGCCGACCGGCACGGCTACGACCTGTCGCGGTGCTATGCGTACTCGGATTCGGTGACGGACATACCGATGCTGCAGGCCGTCGGCCACCCGACCGCGGTCAATCCGGACCGGGCTCTGCGAAAAGCAGCCGCCGAAAGCGCTTGGCCCGTATTGTCTTTCTCCAATCCGGTTTCGCTGCGCGCCCGGCTCCAGTCGCCGTCGCGCACCACCGTAGCGGCGGCCGCGGCGGTGCTCTCGAGCGCCGCCGTCGCGGGCGTGTTCACCTACAGCATGCGACGCCGGAAGCGATGAACGCGCATCTGCCACAAAGGAAAATTGCCACTTGAAGTGGGTCGGAGCACGGGGTACAAAGGAGTTACGGAAGGCCGACAGGCCAGGACCGATCCGGAAGAGAAGGATCGATCCCCCAAACGGACTTCCCAGCACGGACACCAGGCACCCACGCGAAGCAGCAAGCCACTATAAGGGCAGAAGCGTTGTGGGCCTGCGTGACTCGGATGACTGACGGTGAGGACTCCGCACTGGTTGCGGGGACGACCCGGCACCGCCCGAGCCCACGCCGAGGCCGTTGACACACAACCCACATTTGCACGCTTGGTAACCCGGCAGTCCGTGCTAGCGGGTGGCGGCACCGATCATCGTCGGTGACACCACCCGCTTCGCATGTGCGGGCACGATCCCGCGCCCGATCACACCTCAGCCGGCGGCGGCCTCCGCGATCGACATCGCCTCCCGCGCTCCGGCCTCGAGCGCGCCGCAGCACAGGATCACCCAGCTGCCCACGCCCTCCGGCGTGCCCGATGCGAATCCGGTGATGCCGTCCCGGTACGCCGGAGCCCGCCGCATCCAACTCACCTCCGGCACACCCAGATTGTGCGGGTCCAGTCCGGTTGAGGTGGCCACCAGTCGAGAGGCAGCGCGGGCGACGATGCCGTCGGCGACCCCGAACGGTCGGAGTGCGGCCAACTCGCCGTGGACGACGGCCGCGAGCACCGGCGCCGGAACCCGGGTGCCCCCGGTGATCAGCTGGGCCAGCATGTCCAGCCGCTCCCCCACTCCCGGATCGCTGCGCGGGCGTCCCAGCGCTTCCGGATCGTCGACGAGGTCCGCGGCCGCGAGCAGGTGCAGGCGGGCCAGGGCCTGTAGCGGGGCGCGCTGCCAGGTGGGGAGGATGACCGTCAGCGAATCCCCGTCCAGGGCCTGCGCGACGCGCAACGCACCGGACAGCACGGGATCGCCGACGGTCTCGGGGAGGGGCAGCTCGGTCGACCCGCCGTCGATCGACGCGGACGCGCGGGCGGCGCGGACGGACGCCTCGGTGGCGGTCTGCGGCCAACCTCGGCGGTTCGTCTTGTGCCGATGCACCTCGCCGAGCGCGTCGCGCGCGCGGTCCGCTGCCTCGCGCACACCGGGCAGGTCCAACAGCGGCTGCAGGGGATCAGTCACGGGATCACTCACGGTTGCAGACGCTACCCCGCCGCCCCGCCCGCCCCTCCGCGGTCCGGTCGCGGCCGCCGGCCGCTGGGGATCGCGTCGAGCAGCCGCCGCGTGTACTCGTGGCCGGGGCGCTCGAACACCTCCTCCGTCGGCGCGGACTCGACCACCCGACCCTCGTGCATCACCACCACCCGGTCGGCGATCCGGCGCACGACGGCCAGATCGTGACTGATGAACACGTACGTCAGACCCAGCTCGCGCTGCAGCTCGTCGAGCAGCCGCAGGATCTGGTCCTGGACCACGACGTCGAGCGCCGATACCGCCTCGTCACACACCACCAGATCCGGCCCGAGCGCCAGCGCCCGCGCGATCGCGACCCGCTGGCGTTGACCGCCGGACAGCTCGGCGGGGAAGCGTCGCATCATCTCCGCCGGCAACGCGACCCGATCCAGGAGTTCACGCACCCGGTCGACTCGGTCGCCGCGCCCACCGATCCGGTGCACCCGCAACGGCTCCTCGACGATGCGTAACACCGAGTACGTGGGATCCAGGCTGCCGTACGGATCCTGGAACACCGGCTGGACCCGGCGTCGGAAGCCCTTCTCCCGGTGCTCCGGTGCCGCGATGTCCGTGCCGTCGAACACGACCGAACCGGCGTCGGGAGTCAGGAGTCCGAGGACCATGCGCGCGACCGTCGACTTACCGGATCCGGACTCGCCGACGATCGCGGTCGTGGTGCCCCGCTCGACGGCGAACGAGACGTCGTCGACGGCGGTGACGACGCCGCCGTCCGAGTGACCGCCGAGTCGCGCGCCGCGACGCCGGAACACCTTGCGGAGGCCGTCGACGACGAGCAGCGGTGCGGCACTCGGCGCCGGCGGACGAGGCCGCACCGACCCCGCCGACAACGACGGCGCCGCGGCCACGAGCCGGCGCGTGTACGGATGCTCCGGGTCCTGCAGAATCCGTTCGGCCGGACCGGATTCGACGACCGACCCCGCACGCATCACCACCACGTGCTCGGCACGCTCGGCGGCGACACCCAGGTCGTGTGTGATGAGCAGCACCGCCGTGCCGAGTTCGCCCGTCAACTCCGCGAGGTGGTCGAGGACGCGCTGCTGCACCGTCACGTCCAACGCCGAGGTCGGCTCGTCGGCGATCAGCAGGCGCGGACGCGCCGCGAGGCCGATCGCGATCAACACCCGCTGACGCATACCGCCCGAGAACTCGTGCGGATACTGCCCGGCCCGCGCCTCGGCGTCGTCGAGTCCCGCCTCCCCGAGCAGTACGGCCGCCCGCCGGCGCCCGCTTCGCCCCTTTGCAATCCCGTTGGCGGCCAGCGTCTCCCGTACCTGGAATCCGATGGTCCACACCGGATCGAGGTTGGTGGCCGGGTCCTGCGGCACGAATCCGATCCCGTTCCCGCGCACGCGCACGAACTCGCGCTTCGACGCCCGGGCCAGATCCACGCCGTCGAACAGGATCCGGCCCCCGGTCACCCGCCCCGAGCCGGGCAGCAGATCGATGATCGAATGCGCGAGCGTGGACTTGCCGGAACCGGATTCGCCGACGACAGCCACCGTCTGGCCCGGATGCACCGTCAGGTCGACGCCACGCACCGCGTGCACCGCGCCCGCACCCGACCCGAAGGTCACCGCGAGGCCCTCGACCGCGAGCACCGGATCGGTCATCGTCGCCTCGCCGTGGTCGGGTCCAGGGCGTCCCGCAGCGCGTCCCCCAGCAGCACGAACCCCAGCACGGTGACGGCCAGGGCTCCGGCCGGATAGAACAGGATGGGCGAGCCCCGCCGCAGCGTCACCTGCGCGGTACTGATGTCGCCGCCCCACGACACGGTGCTGGGCGGCAACCCGATCCCGAGGAACGACAGCGTCGCCTCCGCAACGATGAACGTGCCCAGCGACATCGTGGCCACGACGATGATCGGGGCGAGCGCGTTGGGCAGCACGTGGCGCAGCAGGATCCCCGGACGAGTCATTCCCACCGCCCGCGCCGCGAGGACGTAGTCGTGCGATTTCGCCGAAATGACCGCTCCACGAGCAATTCTCGCCATCTGCGGCCACCCGAAGAGCGCCAGCACCGCAACCACCGTCCAGATGGTGCGGTCGGCGAACAACTGCATCAGCACGATCGCCGCGAGGATCAGCGGGATCCCGAAGAAGATGTCGGCGACGCGCGACAGCAGCGAATCGGCCCAGCCGCCGTAGTAGCCGGCCAACGCACCGAACAGCACACCGGTCACCGTCACCGCGACCGTGACGCACACGCCCACCGTCACCGACGGCCGCGCGCCGTACACCGTCCGCGCGTACACGTCACAACCCTGACGATCGAACCCGAACCAGTGCCCGGCGCGCGGCGGTGCGAGGCTGTCCGCGATCGTGCAGTAGTGCGGATCGACGTCCGTGAACACCGACGGGAACAGCGCCACCGCCGCCACGACGAACAGGATCAGGCACGCGACGAAGAACATCGGCCGCCGCCGCAGTCGCTGCCAGGCCGATGCCCACATGCCGCCGCCCCCGGACGGATCAGACATAGCGAATCCTGGGATCCAGCACCGCGTACAACAGATCGACGAGCAGGTTCGCCACCAGGTACACGACCACCAGCACGCTCACGAACGACACGACCGTCGGCGCCTCACCGCGGATGACGGCCTGGTAGATCGTCCCGCCGACGCCGTTGATGTTGAAGATGCCCTCCGTGACGACGGCACCGCCGACCAGCGCCGCGAGGTCCACGCCGAGGAATGTGACCACCGGGATCAGCGAGTTGCGCAGCACATGGACCCACACGACCCGCGGCCGGGACAGCCCCTTCGCGGTCACGGTCCGCACGTAGTCGGCCGTGAGGGTGACGGCGACCGATGTGCGCGTGAGCCGCAGGACGTACGCGAACGACACCGACGCGAGCACACACGCGGGCAGCAACAGTCGCGCGACGCTGGTGTCGGCGCCCACCGTGGGCGGGGCCAGGCCCCAACGGATTCCGATGAAGAACTGGGCGAGGAACCCGATCACGAACACGGGGACCGCGATGAGTACCAGACTCAGGATCAGCACCGTGCTGTCGAACAGGCCACCCTGCCGCAGGCCCGCGAGCAGTCCGGCCCCCACGCCGAGCACCGTCTCGATCGCCACCGCCATCACCGCAAGCTTCAGGGTGATCGGAAATGCCTGTGCCAGAACTTCACTGACCGGACGCCCGGAGTACGACGTCCCGAAGTCCAGGGTGAGGATGCCCTTCAGGTATTCCAGGTACTGCACCAGGAACGGCTGGTCCAGATGGTACCGCGCGCGCAGCTGCTCGGTGACCGCCGGCGTGAGCGCCCGGTCACCCGCCAGCGCGGCGACCGGATCCCCGGGCAGCAGGAACACCAGCGCATAGATGAGGAACGTGGCCCCGAGGAACACCGGGATCATCTGCAGGACACGGCGGCCGGTGTATCGCAGCATCGGTCACTTCTTCTCGACCAGGTAGTAGAGCGGCACACCGTCCCATCCGATCCGGACGTTGGTCACGTACTCGGACCACCCGCCGGACGCGTTGCGGTTCCAGTTGGGCACGGCAGGCAGGTCCCGCAGCAGGATCTCCTGGGCGCGGTCGATCAACTGCTGCGCCTCGACCGGATCGGTCGCGCCCGCCGACGCGCGCAGCAGGGCGTCGAACTCCGGGTCGGAGTACTCGCCGTCGTTGGAACTGCCTCCCGTCTGATAGTTCTGCGCCAGGAACCCGTACTGCTGCGGGTAGTCGGCCTGCCAACCGGACCGGAACGCCGTCCGGATCGTGTGCTCGGTGGCCTCGGTCCGCAACTGCGCGAACGTCGGATACGGCGCACCCCGGGCGTCGATGCCGAGGGTGTTGCGAATGCTGTTGCAGACGGCGTCCACCCAGTCCTGGTGTCCGCCGTCGGAGTTGTAGGCGATCGCGAACGTCCCACTCCACGGTGCGATCGCGTCGGCCTGCGCCCACAGTTGTCGGGCGCGGTCGGGCGCGAAGTCGAGGTTGCCGACTCCCACCAGGTCGGGGGTCCAGCCGGGCACGGCGGGGCTGGTGAAGTCCCGTGCCGGTGTCCGGGTGCCAGCGAACAGCCGGTCGGTGATCTGTTGTCGGTCGATCGCCTGCGAGATGGCCTGCCGGCGCAGCCTGCCCTCCTCGCCGCTGAAGCGCGGCAGGCGTTCCGGGATCGTGAAGGTCTCGATCGTCGCGGACGGCTGGTTGACGGTGCGCCCCGGCAGATCGTCCTGGAACGTGTCGAGTGCGCTCGACGGCACCCCGTCCAGGACGTCCAGGTTGTTCGACAGCAGATCGGTGTACGCGGTGTCGAGATTGCTGTAGAGCACGAAGCTCACGCCCTCGTTGCGGGCGGAACGATTGCCGCGATAGTCCGGGTTGGACAGCAGATCGATGCGCACATTGTGCTGCCACGCATCGTCGTTGGCGAGCCGATACGGGCCGTTGCCGATCGGATGTTGCCMGAACGCGGCCATGTCGGCGTACGCGGCCCGCGGCAGGGGGTAGTACGCCGCGAACCCGAGCCGCATCGGGAACGCCGCCTCCGGCTGCTTCAGCGTGATCGTGAACGTGCGGTCGTCGACCACCCGAAGCCCGGACATCGTCGTCGCCGTGGGATTCGCGACCGCGACGTCGTCGTAGCCCTGGATCGGGTCGAAGAACGACGACTGCAACTGTGCGTCGGTCGACAGGGCGCCATAGTTCCACGCGTCGACGAACGACCGCGCCGTGACGGCGGTGCCGTCGGTGAAAGTCCACCCGTCCTCGATCGTCACGGTGTAGTTCTGCCCGTCCGCCGTCTCGATCGACTGCGCCACCTCGTTCTCGACCCCGCCGTCGGCGGTGTACGAGACCAGGCCCGCGAACAGCGCGTCGAGGACCCGACCACCGGTGTTCTCACTCGTGTCCGTCGGGATCAGCGGGTTCTGCGGTTCGCCGCTCCACGCGTAGACGATGCCCGTGCCCGAACCCACCCCGCCGGTGCACGCCGCGAGCAGCGACGCGGCCAGTGCCACCACCAGCGCCGACACCGCGGCGCGTGCGATCCGTCGTCGAACAGCCACTGCCCACCTCCCGAAGTGCTCGGTTGGTGGTTGCGACGATAGACAGCCTTCGATCGCGGCCGCCGGGGTCCGGTGGCCCCCGGTCGGATCGGCACCGTTTCGAAGCCCGATCGCAACGTCGTACCGAGCCGCGTCGCCGAATCCGCGGCGAGATGTCCGGGTGCAAACCGTGCGCGCGAACCATCCGTCGCAGAGAATCGACCGGTAGTCGCAGGCAGCGACCGCTCCGCGGGAGGCGACCCTGCGACGCCGGTCACGTGTGACTACCCTCACACGTGCGAGAACCGTCGCAGTGACATTTCCCGAGGCTCCGACCGAGGACTCGACCGAAAGAAGGCAAGCCGAGATGACGAGCAGTGCTACCGACGCCCACGAGGTCTACCCGCCCAGCGCAGAGTTCACGGCCGCCGCGAATGCCGGCCCCGAACTGCAGGCCGCGGCCGATCGGGATCGGCTCGCCTTCTGGGACACCCAGGCACGCCGGCTGGACTGGGCGACGCCGTGGACCGAGGTCCTGGACTGGTCCGACGCCCCCGTCGCCAAGTGGTTCGTCGGCGGCGAGCTGAACGTCGCCTACAACTGTGTCGATCGGCACGTCCTCGCCGGCAACGGCGACCGCGTCGCGATCCACTTCGAGGGTGAGCCCGGCGACAGCCGCGACATCACCTACAACGACCTGCTCGACGAAGTCAGCCGCGCAGCAAACGCTTTCACCGAGCTGGGTCTCGTCGCGGGTGACCGGGTTGCGATCTACATGCCGATGATCCCCGAGGCGATCGTGACGATGCTCGCGTGCGCCCGCCTGGGCCTGACCCACTCGGTGGTGTTCGCCGGATTCTCGGCAACCGCGCTGCGTTCACGCATCGACGACGCCGCTGCCAAGCTCGTCGTCACCGTGGACGGACAGTGGCGTCGCGGCCAGGCCGCCCCGCTCAAGCCGGCCGTCGACGAGGCCGTCGCGGGCGCCGAGTCCGTGCAGAACGTGTTGGTGGTCAAGCGAACCGGTGCCGACGTCGACATCACCGACGGCCGGGACCTGTGGTGGCACGACACCGTCGAGAAGGCGTCCGACAAGCACGAGGCGCAGGCCTTCGACGCCGAGCACCCACTGTTCATCCTCTACACGTCCGGCACCACGGGTAAGCCCAAGGGCATCATCCACACCTCCGGCGGCTACCTGACGCAGGCGTCGTACACGCACCACAACGTGTTCGACCACAAGGCCGGTGAGGACGTCTACTGGTGCACCGCCGACATCGGCTGGGTCACCGGACACAGCTACATCGTCTACGGGCCGCTGAGCAACGGCGTCACGCAGGTGGTCTACGAGGGCACCCCCAACTCCCCCGACGAGCACCGCCACTTCCAGATCATCGAGAAGTACGGCGTCTCCATCTACTACACCGCGCCGACGCTGGTGCGCACGTTCATGAAGTGGGGCCGCGAGATCCCCGACGCGCACGACCTGTCGTCGATCCGGCTGCTCGGTTCGGTGGGCGAGCCCATCAACCCGGAGGCATGGCGCTGGTTCCGCGACGTCATCGGCGGCGGCACCGCGCCGATCGTCGACACGTGGTGGCAGACCGAGACCGGCGCGATCATGATCTCGCCGCTGCCCGGCATCACCGCCACCAAGCCCGGTTCCGCGATGGCCCCGCTGCCCGGTATCTCCGCGAAGATCGTCGACGACGAAGCCCGTGAACTCGGCGCCGGCGGCAGCGGCTACCTGGTCCTCGACGAGCCGTGGCCGTCGATGCTGCGCGGCATCTGGGGCGACATGGACCGCTACCGCGACACCTACTGGTCCCGCTACGCCGAGGAAGGCTGGTACTTCGCCGGCGACGGCGCCAAGTACGACGAGGACGGCGCCCTGTGGGTGCTCGGCCGCGTCGACGACGTCATGAACGTCTCCGGCCACCGCATCTCCACCTCCGAGGTCGAATCCGCACTCGTCGGACACCACGCCATCGCCGAGGCCGCCGTCGTCGGCGCCGCCGACGAGACCACCGGCCAGGGCATCGTCGCGTACGTCATCCTCCGCGAAGGCATGGAAAATACTGGCGAACAACTCATTTCGGAACTACGCGCGCAGGTCTCCACCGAGATCAGCCCCATCGCCAAGCCGCGGCAGATCACCGTCGTGCCCGAACTGCCCAAGACCCGCTCCGGCAAGATCATGCGCCGCCTCCTGCGCGACATCGCAGAAGGACGCGACCTCGGCGACACCTCCACCCTCGTCGACCCCAAGGTGTTCGACGCGATCCGCGGCCAGTAGTCCGGCGTCCTGCCGGGCGTCCTCTCCGGTCCCGACCGGACCGGAGAGGACGCCGCACGAACCCCCGGACTGGGCACCTGCGGCACCTCTCGAACAACCAGGCGAGTCACCTGGTCGTGAACACGTCGTCCAGTGTCACCATCGCGAGCCGCCGCTCGACGATGATGTCCAGCAACTGAGGGTAGAGATGAGTCACCGGGGGGTGATTGGCGTGGCCGATCACCACCGCCTGGGCCGTGAAATACTTTCGCGCGCACTGGAGTAGATAGTCCTCGGTGATCACCTGGGAGTCCGACAGCGATCCGTTCCACAAGGTGGGTGTCGTGTATCCCAGGTCGGCGGCGACCGCGTCGACCGCCGGATTGTGAAATCCGAACGGAGGCCGATAGAACGGCGTCCCTTCTGTGCCGTAGGTGTTCCGGAGAAAGCTGCGGGTCCTCGAGAGCTGCTCGGACGCCCCGGCCGACGACAGCTTGGTCAGGTCGGGATGGTCCCACGTGTGGTTGGCCAGCTGGATCTGGCCGCTGTCCACCAGCGGACGCAGGGCGTCACGGTGTTCCGTCCACGTGGGATAGGCGGCGGTGACGAAGAACGTGAACCGCGCACCTGACGTGCGCGCGAACTCGATGTAGGCCGCCACGACCTCGCTGTCGGCGCCGTCGTCGACCGTCAAGGCGAGGGTGTTGCCCGGCGGCAGGCTGGTGAGAGTCCCCGGCGGGATCGGCACGCGCACCGGTGGCGGTGTCGACAGTCTCGCGGTCGGCGGCGCGGAAATCGTGTCGCCTTCAGGCAGGCGCTGCCCCGAGCCCGTGCCGGCGTTCGCGTCGCCACTCGGCCGATGTCCGCAGCCCGCGGCCGCACCGAGGGCCCCCAGCGCCAGGGTGATGAGAAAGGTGCGACGGTCCACAGCAGTCCTCGGACGGTTCGGAACGATCCTTGGAGTAGAGGATGTCAGATCGAGACGAGTTCGGGGCCGCCCCAGCGGCATCTCGACCCCGGAGGACCGTGGTACCCAGGATTTTGATGATCCAGAAGTAGATCGTGATCTCCGGAACTTTTGTTCAGGATCTGCGTCGTGGCCCTCACGGCTGCAAGACTGGCATCGGGCCGCTGAAGATACGCTGAAGAACCCCGTCTGTTGCCCGAACACGCACGTGGGCGACACGTATCGTCCGAGTGACGATCACGCTGTCGAGTCCGGGAAACAGGTGAACATGCGGCTCCATTCGCTGAATCCGAATCAGTGGAACGTCCGCGCGCGATCCGCAACAGCAGCCGCGTTGGTGGTGATCCTGTGCCTCGTCCTCGCCGGCGGAGCCATGGTCTTCGTCCTCTATCGTGCGCTCGGGCAATCGGCACAGGACGCGGCGAGCACGCGCGCTCAACAGATCGCCACTCAGTTGCAGAGCGAGGCGTCCGGAGCGCTCGATCCCGGACTCCTCGCCACCGACGCCCAGGTCGGTACGATCCAGATCCTGAACAGCACTGGCGTGATCGTTGCGGAATCCGCTGGAGCCCCGCAGGACCCACTGGCAACGCCGACAGTCGAGCCCGGCGAGGAGGTATCGCTCGGGCGGGTAGAGGACCGGGAGGGCGGCGACTACTGGCTGATCGCCCGCAGCACGGGGCCGCCGGTCCGCTTCACCGTTCTGGTCGGGGCCGACCGTGAACCGGTCGAGAAAGTCGTCACCACCGTCGCCCTGCTGTTGGCACTGGGCGGTCCCCTGGTGGTCGCACTGGTCGCATTCGCGACCTATCGTCTCGTCGGCGCCGCGTTGAGCCCGGTCGAGGAG
This sequence comes from Rhodococcus sp. TAF43, assembly GCF_052113525.1. Lineage (NCBI taxonomy): Bacteria > Bacillati > Actinomycetota > Actinomycetes > Mycobacteriales > Nocardiaceae > Rhodococcus > Rhodococcus sp. TAF43. The sequence continues at coordinate 5,536 of NZ_JBFRDL010000055.1, read as the reverse complement.
ATCCGCACCCGAGTGGCGTCGATATCGACAGGACAACTGGACGAGCGCGTGCCGGTCCCGCCGACGAGGGACGAGATCGCCCGCCTGGCACAGACAATGAACGACATGCTGGCACGTCTCGAACAGGGCGACACCACACAGCGGCGCTTCGTCAGCGACGCCTCGCACGAGCTACGCAGCCCGCTCGCGACCATCACCGCTGCACTCGAATTGGCTCACACCAGACCCGAACTGATCGACACGGCCCTGGTCGACGAGGCCCTGCTTCCCGAGGAGCGACGGATGCGCGACCTTCTCGAGGACCTTCTCACCCTCGCCCGAGCCGACGAGCAGGGGCTGTCCGGACATGCCGTCGACGTCGACATCGACGATCTCCTGTACGCGGAGTCCGTGCGATGTCGAGCACTTCCCGGAGTTCAGGTGCGAACGGCCATCAGCCCCGTCAGGGTCAGCGGCGACCCCCAGCAGCTGGCTCGACTGGTCCGCAATCTCGTGGACAACGCAGTACGTCATGCCCGCAACGAGATTCGTCTCGAATGCGCGCTGCACGACGGCTCGGCGGTGATCGCGGTCCAGGACGACGGCCCCGGGATACCGGAAGCGCAGCGTGCCCGTGTCTTCGAACGGTTCGTCCGCCTGGACTCGCCCCGCACGCGTGATGGCGGGGGCACGGGACTCGGGCTCGCCATCGTCGCAGAAATCGCTGCCGTGCATCATGGTTCGGTATACGCCGCCGAATCCCCCGGCGGCGGTGCGCGGTTGGTCGTGACACTGCCGGCCGATCCGGACAGTTACGAATCGAGCTCCAGGCAGTAGCCCGCCCCGCGCACCGTGGCGATCGTATGGGCATCGAACGGTCCGTCGACCTTTCGGCGCAGATACCCGACGTAGACCTCGACGATGTTGTCGTCACCGTCGTAGTTGCTGTCCCACACCGACTGGAGGATCTCGCGTTTGGAGACGACCGATCCGGCCCGACGCATGAGGAACTCGAGCACGCTGTACTCCCGCGGTGTCAGCGCCAACACCGTTTCGCCGCGGCTGACCCGTCGCCGGGCCGGATCCAGTTCCAGGCCCCCGGCACTCAACACCGCGGGGCGCTCGGGCGCGCCCCGTCGGACCAGTGCGCGCAGTCTCGCGGTCAACACGACGAACGAGAACGGTTTGGTCAGATAGTCATCGGCGCCGAGATCGAAGGCGTCCGCCAGGTCGTACTCGCCGTCCTTCGCGGACAGCATCAGCACCGGGGTCCACACCCCGCGCCGACGGAGATCGCGAACGATGTCGTAGCCGTGCTTGCCCGGCAGCATGATGTCGAGCACCACCACATCGAAGTCCCCCGAAACAGCAGCTTCGAAACCGTCGAGTCCGTTGTTCTCCACGTCGACGACGAATCCTTCGGCGACCAGCCCGCGGCGGACCGTCTCCGCAAGACGCACCTCGTCCTCCACCAGCAGAATTCGCACAGGTCCTCCGTCGCGTCATCGGGTGTGCATCGTCACTAGAGCAGATGCACGCCGCATCCCCCATCGTCTCTCAGCGATTCCACAGCGCCCACTTGGAACCCTGAGTGCATGTCCCGGATTCTCGACCTCGCCCGCACCGCCACCACCGAAGCCGTGACGGAGTCCGCCACCGCCGAGGTGGCGATCGCGATCATCGGCATCGCGGTCGTCGTGTTCGCGGTCGGTGTGGTCCGAGGCGGCCGGACCTACTCCTCGGCAGCGCTCCGCGGGGCCGGGCTCGTCATCGCACTGGCCGGGTTGGGCGTGCAGGTCCACGCACAGGGGTGGTTGACCGACTGGGACGGCCCGGTCACATCATGGTTCGTGGCCCACCGGACCCCGCCGCTGGACACCGCGGCCGTGGTCGTCACCGATCTGGGGAGCCCCGTCGCCACGGTCGCGCTGGCACTTGTCGTGGCCGCGCTGCTCGCACGGCGAGCCCGATCGCCGATACCGGCCGTCGTCCTGATCGGCACGGTAGGCGCAGCGGCGGTTGCGAGTACCGCGCTCAAGCAGCTGATCGGACGCGATCGACCGCCGGCCCCGATTCAGCTCGTCATGGAGGCCGACTATTCGTTTCCCTCGGGTCACGTCACCGGAACGGCGACACTGCTCGGCATGACGGCCGTCATCCTCACGATCGGACGGAGCCGATACGTACGCGCCGTGGCCGCGGCGATCGTCGTCGTGGGAGTCGTCGTCGTCGCCGCGACACGCGTCTACCTCGGGGTCCACTGGCTCACCGACGTGATCGCGGGCGCACTGCTCGCCGCCGTCTTCGTGACGATCGGATCCGCCGCGCAGCACCGGCTGACCGAACACCCCGGGCCGCTGTCGCAGATCCGTCGGGAGCGCCCCGATCGGCCGACGTCGAGTGCGGACAGAACCCCGACGCAGCCCATGGGCGCTGACACCGCGGCCGACGACCCGTGCGGGGTTCGGCCGGATCGCGGAGCCGCAGCAAGATGACGCTTCGGGCCTTGGCGAGTGCGGCCAGCACCTTTCGCAGTTCTTCGCCGGTCGGCCCGAGGACGCCGTCGAGCATCTCGCGCTCGGCCTCACGGACCTCCGCGGCGATCGTCCGTGTCGACCTCGCGGTACACAGCCGCGACGGAGACCAACCGGTCGACGTCACCCGGGTGTGAGGATCTCGCCTGTGTGCCATATCGCCAGGTCACACCCCGATATGGCACACAGGCGTACCGTGACCGCAGGGGACCGAGAGCGCAGGGTCCCGGAGACGAGGGTCACGATGGCGCCCGCGATGCGGGGCAGGATCGGAAACCTGCCCCTCGATCTGACCAGTTTCGTCGGACGTCGCCACGAGGTGACCGAGGCGAGACGACTCCTCTCTGCCTCCCGTCTCGTGACGCTCACGGGCATCGGCGGAGTGGGCAAGACACGACTCGCGCTCCGGGTCGCCGCCGACTCCAGGCGCGCCTTCGACGACGGTGTGTGGCTGGTCGAATTCGGTGAGCGGCGCGACCCGCAGCTGGCAGCCGAGGCAGTGGCGGCGGCGCTCGGCCTGCGGGAGCAGTCGGCGGTCCCCACCACGCAGATCCTCACCGATTACCTGGCCTCCCGGAAGATGCTGCTCGTCCTCGACAACTGCGAGCACCTGATCGATGCCGTCGCGAAACTCGCCGAGGCCCTGCTGCGGGCGTGTCCCGAACTACGCATCCTGGCGACGAGCCGGGAGCCGCTCGCGATCGGCGGGGAAACCGTGTTCCGCGTCCCCCCGATGAGCTTCCCCGTCCCGGACGGATCGACGCCGACGCGGGCGTTGGCAGAGTACGAGGCGGTGAACCTGTTCGTGGAGCGGGCCGGCGCCGCGGTTCCCGGATTCGAACTCACCGAGGACAACCGCGACACGATCCTCGCGATCTGCGCCGAGCTCGACGGACTTCCCCTGCCCATCGAACTCGCGGCGGCCCGGCTGCGGGCCATGTCGGTCAACCAGGTCCTCGAGCGGCTGACCGATCGGTTCCGCCTGCTCACCGGGGGCGGCCGAGCCGCGCCCGACCGTCAGCAGACCCTGCGCATGAGCATCGACTGGAGCCACGACCTGTGCGCCCCGACCGAGCAGGAGCTGTGGCGGCGGCTGTCGATCTTCCCGCGCGGATTCGAACTCGATGCGGCCGAGGCGATCGCGGCTGGCGACCTCGCCGCGCACGATCTACTCGACATCGTCGCCTCCCTCGTCGACAAGTCCATCCTGATCCGCGAGGAATACGACGGCGTCGTGCGATACCGGTTGCTCGAGACGCTGCGCGACTACGGCCTCGAGCGCCTGCACGCGGCCGGCGAGCACGACGCTCTGCGCCGCCGGCACCGGGACTGGTACCAGACGTTGACGCGACAGTGCGAGGACGAGTGGATCGGCCCGAACCAGCCCGCGTGGGTCGCGCGACTCGAGCGCGAACGGTCCAACCTGCGCGATGCGCTCGAGTACTGCATGACCAAGCCCGGCGAGGCCGAGAACGGCCTCCGCATCGCGAACGTGCTCTATATGTTCTGGATCTCCCGTGGCCTCCTCAACGAGGGCCGTCTCTGGCTCGGCCGGGCGCTGGCGGCGCAGGGCGGCGATCCGACGCCCGAACGGGTGAAGGCGTTGGCCGCGGCAGCGCTCCTCGCCGCGAACCAGGGCGACGTCGCAGCGGGGGAAGCCCTGGTCGCCGAGGCATCCGACGTCGCCGCCCGGATCGGGGATCGCGAGACCGACGTCGACGTCATCGATGCTGCCGGACACCTGCAGATCTACGCCGGCGACCCGTCCGAAGCGATCCGGTTGCTCCGCAGCATCCTCGACACCGTCCGCGCCGGCCGGAATCGGCTCCGGCACGTCACCACCGTGCTCGGCCTGGCAACGGCGACCGCGGTACTCCGCGAGCGCGAGGAGACCACCCAGTACACCGCCGAGGTCCTCGACATCACCAGCGCCCACGGAGAATCGATCTATCGCTCGTACGCCCTGAGCATGCAGGGACTCGCGCTGTGGCACGACGCTCCGGAGGAGGCGCGTCCCCTGTTCGAGCAGGCGGTGAAGTTGAGTGGCGATGTCGACGACCTGCTGGGGACCGCGGTCTGTGTGGAAGCGCTCGCCTGGACGGCCACGGCGACGCACGACTTCCCGCGGGGCGCGACCCTGCTCGGTGCCGCCGACACCCTGTGGTCCGCGGCCGGAAACCCGGGTGTCGTCATCCCGGCGCTGCGGTACAACCGCGAGGAGGCCCGTGGCCTGTGTCAGCGCGCTCTCGGTGACCGCGCATTCGACGCGGCCGTCCGCCAGGGATCAGGGTTCACGCGGGACGAGATCGTCGTATTCGCGGCCGAGGGAGAGCTCCCCCGTCAGGGCTCCGCCGAGCGCGCCGCCACCGATCTGACGCCACGCGAACAGGAGGTTGCCGAACTGGTGGCGCAGGGCCTGACCAACAGGGCCATCGCCGAGCAGTTGGTGATCTCGCAGCGCACCGTCCACGGCCACGTCGAGCACGTGCTCGCGAAGCTCGGGTTCAATTCGCGCACCCAGATCGCCGCCTGGGTCGTCGAACAGGGGAAACAGGTCGAAGACGACGCCGTGTGACACGGGCCCGGGCACCTACCCGATCGGGAAATAGGTATGCCCCCCGGCAGTTCTACCGTCGTGCTCTTGCGTCGCAGTTGGAACTGTGGGAGTCGGACATCCCAAGCTTCACGAAGTCGAGGTATCCCGATGCAGAACCAACCTCCCCGCACCACCACCGTGGACCGTTTCACGATCGGYCGCTGCGACGACTGCGGCTCACTCCTGGCCCCGGAGGCGTCGACGTGCTCGTCGTGCCGCGGCACCGAGATCAGCCGGACGCCGTCGGAGGGCACCGGGTCGATCGTCGCCTGGACCGTCCTCGAGGTCTCCCCCAGCCGGACGTACACCGATGTCATCCCGTACACGATCGCGATCGTCGCACTCGACGAAGGACCGTGGACCTACGCCTGGATCGAGGGTGCTCCGATGGAGGACCTACGCCTGGATCGAGGGTGCTCCGATGGAG
>NZ_JBFRDL010000054.1:0-75252 GCF_052113525.1 Rhodococcus sp. TAF43 | reverse complement strand
AGATCCGCTCGATGATGGTGCCCGTCGCGAGTGCGCCGCCCGCGCACATCGTGATCAGGGCGGTCGAGCCGTCGCGGCGCTCGAGTTCGTGCAGCGCGGTGGTGATCAGGCGAGAACCGGTGCTGCCCACGGGATGTCCGAGCGCGAGCGCGCCGCCGTTGACGTTGACCTTGTCCATGTCGGGGCCGTGGACCTGGGCCCAGGACAGGGCGACCGACGCGAACGCCTCGTTGACCTCGAACAGGTCCAGATCGCCGATCTTCATGCCGGCCTTCTCGAGCACCCGCGCGGTGGCCTGCACGGGGCCGTCGAGGTGGTACTCGGGCTCGGCGCCGACGAGGGCCTGGGTGACGATGCGGGCACGGGGCTTGAGGCCGAGCGCGCGGGCGCGGTCCTCGTCCATGAGCATGACCGCGGCGGCGCCGTCGGAGATCTGCGACGACGTGCCGGCGGTGTGGATGCCGCCTTCGAGGACCGGCTCGAGCTTCGCGAGCGACTCCGCGGTGGTGTCGCGCAGGCCCTGGTCGCGGCTGACGACGTTCATCTCGGACGTCGGCTGCTTGTCCTCGCCGATGACCGGTGCGGTCACCGGGACGATCTCGCGGTCGAAGCGACCCTCGGCCCACGCCTGCTTCGCGAGCGCCTGCGAGCGGACACCGAGGGTCTCGATGTCGTCACGGGTCAGGCCACGGCGCTTCGCGATGCGTTCGGCGGCCTCGAACTGGTTGGGCATGTCGATGTCCCACGACGCGGGACGGCGCGGCCCGGCCTCGGTGCCGACGTTGGCGCCCAACGGAACCTGGCTCATCGCCTCGACGCCGCACGCGACGCCGATGTCGATGGCGCCGGTCGCGATGAGACCCGCGATGAGGTGGTTGGCCTGCTGCGCGGAACCGCACTGGCAGTCGATGGTGGTGGCGCCGGTCTGCCACGGCAGGCCCGCGGCGAGCCACGCGGTGCGGGTGACGTTGTTGGACTGCGCGCCGGCCTGCGTGACACAGCCGCCGATGACCTGYTCGACCAGTACCGGATCGATCCCCGCGCGATCGACGATTCCCTTTTGTGCGGCACCGAGGATCTCGGTCGCGTGCAGGCCCGACAACCAGCCACCGCGCTTCCCGATCGGTGTGCGAACTGCCTCGACGATTACTGGTGTGCCCACGGCGGGCTCCTTTCACTCTCTTCTTCGAAAAGTAGAACAGGTTCTCCCGCCAGGGCAAGGGGTCCTGCGGCAGATATTTGCCTAGTCTTTCCCTGATCGGCGCTCTGTGATTCAATGCATGTAGAACGTGTTACACATCACTTCGCGGGCTGACCGCGAGGGCAGGAGACAGCAGTGGCGCAGCCCAATATTCCCGCAGGGTTCGACTTTACGGATCCTGACATCTACGCACACCGTATCCCCGTCGAGGAGCTTGCCGAGGTCCGCAAGACTCAGCCGGTCTACTGGGTCGACCAGCCGGACGGCGTCGGTGGCTTCAACGACGGTGGCTACTGGCTGGTCACCCGGCACGAGGACATCCGGGACGTCTCGCAGCGCAGCGACGTGTTCTCCACGTGGGAGAACACCGCGATTCCGCGGTTCGCGGACGACATGCAGCGTGAGGCCATCGAGCTGCAGCGGTTCGTCCTGCTGAACAAGGACGCGCCGGAGCACACCAAGCTGCGCAAGCTCGTCGCCCGCGGCTTCACGCCCCGCGCGATCAACGGGCTCAAGGCCGAACTGAAGTCCCGCGCCGAGGCCATCGTCAAGGCCGCCGCTGCGGAGGGTAGTGGCGACTTCGTCACCCAGGTTGCGGCGGAGCTGCCGCTGCAGGCCATCGCCGAACTCATCGGTGTGCCGCAGGAGGACCGCGGCAAGGTCTTCGAGTGGTCCAACCAGATGACCTCGTACGACGATCCCGAGTTCGCCGACGTCGATCCGGCGGCCGCGTCGATGGAGATCCTCGGGTACGCGTACCAGATGGCCGAGGCCCGCAAGGAGAACCCGGGCACCGACATCGTCACCACGCTCATCGAGGCGGACGTCGACGGCGACGTGCTCAGCCCGGAGGAGTTCGGCTTCTTCGTGATCGTGCTCGCGGTGGCCGGTAACGAGACCACCCGCAACGCGACCACGCACGGCATGAAGGCCTTCATGGACAACCCCGACCAGTGGGAGCTGTTCAAGAAGGAACGTCCGAAGACCATGGCCGACGAGATCATCCGCTGGGCCACCCCGGTCGCGTCGTTCCAGCGCACCGCGCTCGCGGACACCGAGATCGGCGGCGTCGCGATCAAGAAGGGTCAGCGCGTGGTGATGAGCTACGTCTCGGCCAACTTCGACGAGGACGTGTTCGAGAACCCGCACACGTTCGACATCACGCGTGACCCGAACCCGCACCTATCGTTCGGTGGCACCGGTGCCCACTACTGCCTGGGTGCCAACCTCGCTCGCATGGAGATCGAGTTGATCTTCAACGCGATCGCCGACGTCCTCCCGGACATCACCGAGGCCGGCGACACCCGCCGCCTGCGGTCCGGCTGGCTCAACGGCATCAAGGAGTACCAGGTCGACTACAAGACCTCGGGTTGCCCGGTCTCCCACTAGGTTCGAATCTCTCCCTCCGGCTCGAGCGGAACACCAAGTCGGGCCACACGGACGCAGTAGCGTCAGCGAGATCCCTCATCCCTCGCTGACGCTACTGCTTTGTGTGTAGGAGGGTTTTGTGGGTGGGGCGGGTGTGCCGGTCCCGGTGGTGGGTACACGGCAGCGCGCACACGAGAATGGGGCGGTTACCGGATCCGGTAACCGCCCCATCGCTTTTCGGGAACTGTCGTCTTTTCGGTGAATCAGACCTTCTTCAACGTCTTCATGGCTCGGTCGACCTCCCAGAAGGCCCGCAGCGACTGCAGCTTGCCCGCCGCGTTCACGCGGTAGATGAAGACTCCCTCGGCGTCCACCTGGTTGCCGGCGATCACCGAGCGGATGAAGCCGATGTTGACGTTCTCGTCACCGCACACCAACGAGTCCTTGACGATGAACTCGAGCGAGTCGGTGTTGGCGATGGTCATGTCGTAGAACTTCGAGATCGCCTCGCGCCCATGATGACCCTTGCCCTCCGGATCGAACCCCGACGGACCGACCGGATCCTCGACCCAGCCGTCCTCGGCGAACAGATCCAGCCACTCTTCCTTGCGCTTGCCGCTCGCGGCGGACTGCGACGCGCGTGCCGCGATCCGTGCGGGATGCTCGGCGGTGGACGATTCGGTACCGGCCTGTGTGCTCACGTGCTGCTCCCTCCCTACTTGATGTACTGATCGGCGAACTTGCGCAGCGAGTCCTGCTTGGCCTCGAGCGGTGCGTCGAAGCCGAGGCCGTCGAAGATCCACGGGACGACGATGTTGTCGGTGATGCCGGCGTCGGCCATCTGGGCGTAGCCGTCCTTGCCGAATCGGTCGATGCACACCGCCTGGATCTCGAAAGGCTCCTCGGCCCGGCCGTATTCGGCACGGAGCTCCTTCAGACGGGCCATCGTTGCCACCAGATCGTCGAACTTCATCATCGCCGACGTCCAGCCGTCACCGATGCGCGCGGCGCGGCGCAGCGCGACATCGGTGTGGCCACCCACGTAGAACGGCACCGGCTTGCTCGGTGCCGGGCTGATCTGCAGGCGGCCGAAGTCGAAGAACTCACCGTGGTACTCGACCATGCCACCGGCCAGCACCATCTTGATGATCTCGATCATCTCGTCGACGCGGGCGCCGCGCTTCTTGTAGGGAGCGCCGCACCACTCGAACTCCTCCGGCGCCCAGCCGATTCCGACACCGAAGCCGAACCGGTTGCCGGTGAGGTTCGCGACCGAACCGACCTGCCGCGCGAGCAGCAGGGGATTGCGGGAGCCGAGTTTGAGCACGTTCGTGTAGAAGCCGATCGTGCTCGTGACCGCGCCCATGGCGGCGGCGGCGATCAGCGGATCCACCCACGGTGTCTCCTCGTTCCACATCCGGGAACCGTCGGGAGTGTAGGGGTAGTCCGCTGCCGCCGTCTCCATGAAGAACAGTGAGTCGGGCAGCGCGATGTTCGAGAACCCGCACTCCTCGGCGGTCTGGGCGAGCGCGGTGAGCTGGTCGAGCGGGCTCATTGCGATGCCGACGGTGAACTTCATGGCGTTACCCTTCTAGTTGGTCGGACGGTCGGAACTGACCACCCACATCGCGAAGTACTGCGAGCCGCCACCGTAGGCGTGGCCGAAGGCCTTACGTGCGCCGTCGACCTGGTGGTCACCGGCGCGCTCCATGACCTGCATCGCGGACTCGGCGTAGCGGATCATGCCGGACGCGCCGATCGGGTTGGACGAGAGCACTCCACCCGACGCGTTGACGGGCAGCTGGCCGCCGATCGCGGTCTCGCCGGCCTCGGTGAACTTCCAGCCCTGGCCCTCCGGCACGAACCCGAGATTCTCGAGCCACATCGGCTCGAACCACGAGAACGGCACGTAGATCTCGGCCGCGTCGATCTCGGTGAGCGGGTCGGTGATGCCCGCGGCCTTCCACAGTGCGGCCGCGGCGTCGCGGCCGGCCTGCGGGTTGGCGACGTTGCGGCCGGCGTACGCCAGCGGCTCGGTGCGCATCGCGGTCGCGTGGATCCACGCTACCTTGCGGCCTTCCGCCAGGACAGCTTCGGCGGCGTCTTCATTGCCGATGACGATGGCGCAGGCGCCGTCCGACGAGGGGCAGGTCTCGTCGTACCGGATGGGGTCCCACAGCATCTGGGACGCCTGCACCGACTCGATGGTGATGTCGGGCTGCTTGAGGTGCGCGTACGGGTTCAACGCGCCGTTGCGGCGGTCCTTGACGGCGACCATCGCGCCGATGTGGTCGGGGGCGCCCGAGCGGCGGATGTACGAGCGCACGTGCGGTGCGAAGAAGCCGCCCGCGCCCGCGCCGACCGGCATCGTGAACGGCACCGGGGTGGACAGCGCCCACATTGCGTTGGACTCGGACTGCTTCTCCCACGACACCGCGAGCACCCGCTTGTGCACGCCGGCCTGCACCAGGCTGGCCGCGACGTTGCCCGTCGACGCACCGACCGATCCGGCGGTGTGCACGCGCAGCAGCGGTTTACCGTTGGCGCCCAACGCATCCGACATCGCCAGCTCGGGCATCATCGAACCCTCGAACAGGTCGGGGGCCTTGCCGATGACGATGGCGTCGATGTCGTTCCAGCCGACGTGGGCGTCGGCCATCGCGCGGTCGACCGCCTCGCGGGTCATGCCGGCCATCGTGACGTCGTGACGCTTGGCGACGTAGTAGGTCTGACCGGTGCCGAGGACCGCGGCGAGTTGCTTGGCCATATCAGTTGCGTCCTTCCATGACGGCGACCAGGTTCTGCTGCAGCACAGGGCCACTGGTGGCGTGGGCGAGGACGCGCTGCGCGTCACCGCTGAAGATCTGTCGGGCCGCGTAGCCGATGCGCTCGAGACCGCCCGCGAACATCGGGTTGCCGGTGAGCGGGCCGCCCGACGGGTTGACGGTGGTGGCGTCGGTCAGGCCGATCGCCTCGCGCAGGATGATCTCCTGGTGCGTGAACGGGGCGTGCAGCTCGGCGATGTCGAGGTTCGAGACGTCGCCGCCGGTCGCGGCACGGGCCGCGGCGGCGGTGGACGGGGACGTCGTCAGGTCGCGCGATCCGAGGCTGGGGGAGTCGATGCGGTGCTCGATCCCGGTGATCCAGGCCGGCCGCTCGCGCAGCTCGCGGGCACGGTCGCCGCGGGCCAGGATGATCGCGGCCGCACCGTCGGTGATCGGCGCGCAGTCGTGCGTGCGCAGCGGGTCGGCGACGTACTCGGACGCCAGCAGCGTCTCGATGTCGACGTCACCGGAGATCTGCGCGTTGGGGTTGCTCATGGCCGACGCGCGGTTGCGCTGCGCGACCCGGGCCATGTCCTCGGCGGTCCACTTGCCGGCGTCGAGGCCCAGACGGGCCTGCAGGCCCGCGACCGAGACCGAGTCCGGCCACAGCGGGGTCACGAGGTACGGGTCCATCTGCATGGACAGGATCTGTCGGAGGTTGCCGGCGGACGACTTGCCGAAGCCGTACACGAGGGCGGTCTCGACCTCACCGGTCATCAGTTTGACCCAGGCCTCGTAGAGCGCCCACGCGGCATCCATCTCGACGTGCGACTCGTTGATCGGCGGCACGGCGCCGATCGAGTCGATCGCGGAGATGAACGAGAAGGAGCGGCCGGCCAGGTAGTCGGACGAGCCGGAGCACCAGAAGTCGATGTCGGACTTGGTGATTCCGAGCTCGGAGTACATCTCCTGGAAGCAGGGGACCAACATCTCGACACCGTTGGTGGTGCCGGTGGTCTCGCGCACATGGGGGGCCTGTGCGAAGCCGACGACTGCAATGTCTGTCATGGTTCTCGAGGCTCCTAGAGGTGGTGCTTGTAGGTGTCGTATTCCGCGTCCGGCTCACCGCTGGGGCGGAAGTGGGAGATGTTCTTGAGCGAGTACTCCCACTCCTCCTTCGGCCGCCACACGGCCTCGACGCGCATGCCCATCCGGACCTCGGACGCGTCGACGTCGAGGATCAGGTGCAGGAACGGGATGTCGGCGCCGTCGAGCAGCACGTAGGCCGCGACGTACGGCGGCTTGATCTGCTGGCCCAGGAACGGCACGTTGACGATGCAGAAGGTGGTGATGGTGCCCTTGTCGGACACCTCGACCTGTTCCTTGGTGGGGACGCCGTCGGTCGGGTTGGCACCGCGCGGCGGGACGTACACCTTGCCGTTCGCGTCGGTGCGGCCGCCGATGATCTTGCCCTCCATCAGGCCGCGCAGGTAGTAGGTCTCCTCGAGCGACGCGGTGTGCGTGTAGTGCAGGTCGATCGGGGTGGTGATCATCGTGACCGGCTCGCCGCCGGAACCGGTTGCGGCGGAGTCGGAGTCGCTCTCGCCGGGTTCGAAGCACGCGATGTCCTGGATGCGTCCGCTGCGCTCGTCGGCCCAACGCACCCGCACCCGCATGCCGGTGCTCATCGCGTCGGGGGAGCCGGCGTCGACGGCGTGCAGGATCGAGGTGTCCGCGCCGTCGAGCTTCACCAGGGCCCACGCGAACGGGTGCGTCAGGGGCTGACCCTCGATGGGCTCGGCCATCCACGACCAGCTCACGATGCTGCCGGTGTCGGCGACGTCGACGAAATCGGTCATCGGATCGTGGGTCACCGGGTCGAACTCCGGCGGCGGCACGTGCACGCGGCCGTCGGATCCGCGGGCGCCGATGACCTTTCGGTCTCGAAGCGCTGTCACGAAGGCACCGATGGTCGGGCCCACCGATCGGGTGTAGTCGAATTTCAGATTAAGTGGTGCTCTCAGTGGCTGCTCGGCCACTCCGCTCTTTCCAGGGGTCACGGATTCGAGTAGAACAGGTTCTTATTACTGTGGCAAGAGTCACTGCGGATATGGGAAAACACGGAGGCAGGCAATGAAGCTCGGGTTACAACTCGGATACTGGGGTGCGCAACCGCCGGCCAACGCGCAGGAACTCGTGAACGAGGCCGACGCGTCGGGATTCGACGCCGTGTTCTCCGCCGAATCGTGGGGTAACGACGCCTTCACGCCGCTCGCCTGGTGGGGCTCGAGCACGGAGCGCATCCGGCTCGGAACCTCGGTCGCGCAGATGTCGGCGCGGACGCCGACCAACTGCGCGATGCACGCACTGACGCTCGACCACCTGTCCGGGGGCCGCGCGATCCTCGGACTGGGCGTCTCGGGCCCGCAGGTCGTCGAGGGCTGGTACGGCCAGCCGTTCCAGAAGCCGCTCGCGCGCACCCGGGAGTACGTCTCGATCGTGCGTCAGGTTCTCGCGCGTGAGGCCGCGGTACGCAACGACGGGCCGCACTATCCGTTGCCGTACGCCGGTGCCGGCTCGATGGGGCTGGGCAAGCCGCTCAAGCCCATCACCCACCCGCTGCGCGCGGACCTGCCGATCTGGCTCGGTGCCGAGGGGCCCAAGAACGTCGCGATGACCGCCGAGATCGCCGACGGTTGGCTCGCGATCTACTACACGCCGCGACTGGCGCCGATGTACAACGAGTGGCTCGACGAGGGATTCGCGCGGCCCGGTGCCCGGCGCAGCCGTGAAGATTTCGAGGTCGCCGCGACCTGCCAGGTGGTCGTCACCGACGACCGCGCCGCCGAGATCGCGAAGCTCAAGCCGATCACCGCTCTGTACGTCGGCGGGATGGTCGAGAATGGGGCCGAACCGCAGGGAACCGAACACCCGCAGACCCACGATCGGATCCTGCCGTCGGCCCCATCCTCACCTCGAAGTGATCAGCGCGGGGCCATKCGGATGGCGCCGTCGAGGCGGATGACCTCGCCGTTGAGCATCGGGTTGGASACGATGTGTGCGGCGAGTGAGCCGTATTCGGCGGGGTCGCCCAGGCGCGAGGGGTGGGGCACCTGCTGGCCGAGGGAGGCCTGTGCGGCCTCGGGCAGCGAGCCGAGGAGCGGGGTCTTGAACAGGCCGGGTGCGATGGTGACGACGCGGATGAGCAGCGATGCCAGGTCGCGGGCGATGGGCAGGGTCATGCCGACGACGCCGCCCTTGGATGCGGAGTAGGCGGCCTGGCCGATCTGGCCGTCGAATGCGGCGACGGAGGCGGTGTTGATGATGACGCCGCGTTCGCCGTCGATCGGCTCGTTCTGGGCGATGCGCTCGGCGGCCAGGCGCAGCACGTTGAAGGTGCCGACGAGGTTGACGTTGATGATCTTGGTGAAGTCGGCGAGCGGGAAGGCGCCCTTCTTGCCGACGGTCYTGATGGCGTTGCCGATGCCGGCGCAGTTGACCGTCACGCGCAGCGGGCCGAGGGACTGGGCGAGGTCGAGGGCGGCGGTGACGGAGGCCTCGTCGGTGACGTCGCCGGCGGCGAAGCGGACGCGGTCGCCGAGTTCCTTGGCGACGGTCTCGCCGTTGGACGAGGGCAGGTCGAGGATGACGACGCTGGCGCCGTCGGCGAGCAGGGCCTTGGCGGTGGCGAGGCCGAGGCCCGAGGCGCCGCCGGTGACGAGGGCGACGCTGTCGYTGACGATCATGTGGGTTCCTTCCGGATGTTCTTGTGCTTCAGGGTCGTTCGATGATGGCGCGTTGGCCGTTCCCGCGCCTTCGCGGATGGTCTGCAGACCGTACCGCTCGCCTGCCGCTTCGAGGTGAATGACGAGTGGCGGGTCCCTTTCCCAACAATCTTACTTATCGATCGCTAAGTGTTATTACCACGGGGGCCGAGGGAGGTCAACGTGTGGGTCAGTGCTGTTCGACCCCGACCATCTTCGACGCGATCGTCGCGTACTTGGCGGCCACGGCCTGGGGTCCCAGTTTGCCCTCGGTGTGGTACCAGCGGGGAATCGCCTGGCACATGCCAAGGATGGCCCGGGTCGTCTCGGCCGGGTCCTCGACGTCGAAAGCGTCCGCGCGGTTTCCGTCCCGGACGATTCCCAGTACAAGGTTCTCGATGCCCTTGCGGACGGTCCGGTAGCGCTCGTAGGCCTCGGGGCTCAGGTAGCGCGCCTCGCCCTCGACGGCCGCCAGTCGCGCCCGATCGGTCATCCGCAGCACGATCGCGGACACCACGTTCTCGAGCCGACGGGCGGGGTCGTCCTCGCCGGCGTCGTCCGCGGCGTGTGCGCGCGTCAGCACGTCCCTGGTGGACAGCTCGGTCAGGGCGACGAGCAGGCCTTCCTTGCTCTCGTAGTGGTAGTACAGCGCCGGCACCGTGACCCCGACCCGGTGGGCGATCTCGCGCACGGATGCGCCGTGGAAGCCCTTCTCGTAGAAGGCATCGAGCGCCGCTGACAGGATCGGCGTGAGCTCCAGCGGCTCGAGGCGCTGCCACTGAGGCTGAGGTGCGTCACCAGCTGTTGTGCTGACAGCGTGTGAAGGGACCCTTCCGCTTCCGCGGTGACCGCTTACTTGCCGGTGAAGTTGGGGGAGCGCTTCTCTGCGAAGGAGCGCGGGCCCTCCTTGGCATCGTCGCTCTTGAAGACCGCCATGCCGATCTGGGCCTCGAGCGCGAACGCCTCCTCCTCGTGCATGCCCTCGGTGACCCGGATGGTCTTCAGGATCGCCTGCACCGCGATGGGGCCGTTGGCGGCGATCTGCTCGGCGATCTCGAGTGCCTTGTCGAGGGCCGTGCCGTCGGGGACGACATGGCCGATGAGGCCGAGTTCCTTGGCCTCGGGGGCGGGAACCGTCCGACCGGTCAGCAGGATCTCCGCGGCGACGGTGTACGGGATCTGGCGCACCAGTCGGACCGCGGATCCGCCGAGCGGGAACAGTCCGAGTCGCGCCTCGGAGACGCCGAACCGCGCGCTCTCGCCGGCGACGCGGATGTCGGTGCCCTGCAGGATCTCGGTGCCGCCGGCGATGGCCGGGCCCTCGACCGCGGCGATGAGCGGCTTGGTGAGGCGGCGGCCCTTCAGCAGTGCCGGCAACCGCGTCACGTCCATCCCGGCGCCGAACTTGTCGCCCGGGGCGTTGCGGTTCATCTCCTTGAGGTCCATTCCGGCGCAGAACGTGCCACCGGCGCCGGTGAGGATCGCGACGCGAATGTCGGGATCGGAGTCGATCCGGTCCCAGGCGTCGGTCATGATCGCCATCATCTCGCCCGAGAGCGCGTTCCGGGCCTCGGGGCGGTTCATCGTCACGATCATGACGTGGCCACGCTTCTCGATGAGGCAGTGGGGCGATTTCGCCGAAACGTCTGTGTTTTCCGTAGTTTCGGTGGACACTGAGGGCTCCCGCTATGTGTGTGAGTTGAGTCTCAAATTGGGTCTTGTCACCGACAGTAACACGTTCTACTTTGTTGACGTGGCCATTAATATCGCAGATCTCGTAGAACACTCGATCGACCTCAACCCGGACCGCCTCGCCCTCGTGGACGCCGACCGTGAGCTGACGTTCGCGCAACTGGAGGAGAAGGCCAACCGTCTGGCCAACTACCTGCGGGATCAGGGCGTCGAGCCGGGTGACAAGGTGGGCATCTACAGCCGGAACACCATCGAGGCCATCGTGTCGATGGTTGCCATCTTCAAGGCCCGCGCGATCATGGTCAACGTCAACTACCGGTACGTCGAGAACGAGTTACAGTACATCTTCGAGAACTCGGACATGGTCGCGCTCATCCACGAGCGCCGCTACAGCGACAAGGTCGCGGGCGTCCTGCCCGAGACCCCTCTCGTCAAGACGGCAATCGTCGTCGAGGACGGCACGGATCTCGACTACTCGTCGTACGGCGGCGTCGAATTCGAGAAGGCGCTGTCCCAGGGTTCGCCCGAGCGCAACTTCGGTGAGCGCAGCCCCGACGACATCTTCATCCTCTACACCGGCGGCACCACCGGCATGCCCAAGGGCGTCATGTGGCGGCACGAGGACTGGTGGCGGGTGCTCGGCGGCGGTGTCAACTTCGTCACCGGTGAGTACCTGCAGGACGAGTGGGAGCTGGCGAAGCTCGGTGCCGCGCACCCCGCGATGGTCCGCTTCCCGATTCCCCCGATGATCCACGGCGGTTCGCAGTCGGCGGTGTTCCACAGCCTGTTCGGTGGCGGCACGCTCGTCATGCACCCGGAGTTCGACGGCCACGAGGTGTGGCAGGTCATCGACCGTCACAAGATCAACCTCATCTTCATCACGGGCGACGCGATGGCGCGTCCCATGATCGACGCGCTCATTGCCGGCAACCCGGAGACCGGTGAGCCGTACGACCTTTCGTCGCTGTACGTGATCGCCAGCAGCGCGGCCCTGTTCTCGCCCGCGCTCAAGGAGCAGTTCCTCGACCTGCTCCCGAACCGTCTGCTCACCGACTCGATCGGCTCCTCGGAGACCGGATTCGGCGGCCTGGCGACCATCACCAAGGGCTTCGAGCACACCGGTGGCCCGCGCGTGAAGATCGACGCCGCCACGGTCGTCATCGACGACGACGGCATCCCGGTCGTGCCCGGTTCCGGCCAGGTCGGCATGCTCGCCCGCAGCGGCCACATTCCCCTCGGCTACTACAAGGACGAGGAGAAGACCAAGGCGACGTTCAAGGTCCTCAACGGAATTCGCTACTCGATTCCGGGCGACTACGCCACGGTCGAGGAGGACGGCACCGTCACGATGCTCGGCCGCGGATCGGTCTCGATCAACAGTGGCGGCGAGAAGATCTACCCTGAGGAGGTCGAGGGCGCCGTCAAGACGCATCCCGACGTCTTCGACGTCCTGGTCGTCGGTGTGCCCGACGAGCGCTGGGGCAACCGTGTCGCGGCCGTCGTCGCACCGCGCCCCGGAACCAACCCGAGCCTGAACGATATCGTCGAGGCAGCCCGCAAGGAGATCGCCGGCTACAAGGTGCCGCGCAGCCTGTGGCTCGTCGACGAGATCAAGCGCTCGCCGGCCGGCAAGCCGGACTACAAGTGGGCCACCGCGGAGACCCAGTCGCGCGACGCCGACGATCACTACACCAACGGCAAGGACGCTTGATGCACACCGATCTCGCCGAGAAGTTCGGCATCCAGTACCCGATCTTCGGTTTCACGCCGTCCGAGCATGTGGCAGCAGCAATCTCGCGGGCCGGTGGACTCGGTGTCCTCGGTTGCGTCCGGTTCAACGATCCGGAAGAGCTCGAGGCCACCCTCACCTGGATGGACGAGAACACCGACGGAAAGCCGTACGGCGTCGACATCGTAATGCCGGCCAAGGTCCCCACCGAGGGCGCGGCGGTCGACCTGGACAAGCTGATCCCGGCCGAGCACCGCGCATTCGTCAACCGGACTCTCGAGGAGCTCGGGGTCCCGCCGCTGTCGGACGATGTCGAGCGCGCGACGGGAACGCTCGGCTGGCTGCACTCGGTGGCACGCTCGCATGTCGATGTGGCACTCAATCACCGGATCGCGTTGATCGCCAACGCTCTCGGCTCGCCGCCGAAGGACGTCATCGACCTCGCTCACGAGAAGGGCGTGCCGGTCGCGGCCCTCGCCGGGGCCGTCGGGCACGCGCGCAGCCACGTCGAGAACGGTGTCGACATCGTCATCGCGCAGGGCTACGAGGCCGGCGGCCACACCGGTGAGATCGCCTCGATGGTGCTCGTCCCCGAGATCGTCGACGCCGTCGGCGACTCCGCCGCCGTCCTGGCGGCGGGCGGCATCGGCAGCGGCCGTCAGGTCGCCGCCGCGCTCGCGCTCGGTGCGTCCGGTGTGTGGATGGGGTCGTACTGGCTCACCACGTCGGAGTACAAGCTCGGCAGTGCCGCCGACGGGCCGTCGTCGATCCAGCGTGCCCTGCTCGGTGCCACGTCGGCCGACACGGTCCGCTCGCGGATCTACTCCGGCAAGCCGGCCCGGCTGCTCAAGACCAAGTGGACCGAGGCGTGGGCCAAGCCCGACGCCCCCGATCCGCTGCCGATGCCGCTGCAGAACATCCTCGTCAGCGAGGCACACCAGCGCATCTCGGCGGGTGACGACCCCGAGGTCGTGGCCATGCCGGTCGGACAGATCGTGGGCCGGATGAACGAGATCCGCCCCGTCGCCGAGATCATGGCCGAACTCGTCGAGGGCTTCGAGTCGACGGTGGCCAGGCTCGACAGTCTGAAGTAGCCTTCGCGGTCACAGAAGAACTGGAGCCCGGAACGACGAAAGTCGTTCCGGGCTCCAGTTCTTCGTCGGAGCTAGGCGTCTGCGGTCTGACGCTCCAACGTGAGCGCGAGCTCCGGTGTGAGGAGTGCGAATTCGTCCTGGCCGCGCTCACGGATCCACACGGGCTCGGGGCAGTGCCAGCGCTCCGCACTGAGCGTGCGGGTGACGACCTTGAACGTTGCGGTGCGCGGGAACTCGCTGCACACCCGCAGCAGGGTCGGGCGCTGCTTGGGCCCCAGATCGGGCTGCCCGTCCAGGAACTCGGCGAAGGCGACCGGATCGAAGTCCGCCGCATCCGCGGTGGGGATGACGGCGGCCATCACGCGGTCGCCGACCTCCCGATCCGGTACCGCGTACACCGACACCTGCGCGAAGCCGGGATAGCGCACCAGGATCCGTTCGATCGGTGCGGCGCCCAGGTTCTCGCCGTCCACCCGGAGCCAACCGGAGCTGCGTCCGGCGAAGTAGACGAAGCCGTCGGCGTCGCGGTAGGCGAGGTCGCCGCTCCAATACATGCCGTCGCGCAGGCGCTCGGCGTCCGCCTCGGGATTCTTGTAGTAGCCGGCGAACGCGCCCGCGCCGGAAACGTTGACCATCTCGCCCGTCGACTCCTCGGCGTTCACGAGGCGGCCGGAGGCGTCGAATTCTGCAGGCGGGCAGACGGCGCCGGTGTCCGGGTGGCGGATCTCCACGTTGTCCGGAAGGAGCCCGAGGGCGCCCGCCGGGGAGTCGGGGTGCGCCGAGATGGACACGCCGCCCTCGGTGGAGCCGAAGCCGTCGATCACGCGCGCCCCGAAGCGACGCGAGAACTCCCTGACCACCGGCGCGGAACCCTCGTTGCCGTACATGATCTTCAGCGTGTTGTCGGCGTCGTCGGAGTGCTCCGGGGTCGCCACGATGAACGACAGCGGCTTGCCGACATAGTTGGCGTACGTGACGCCGTAGCGGCGCACATCCGGCAGGAAGCCGGACGCGGAGAACTTGCGTCGCATCGCGATACCCGACCGTCCCCGCAGGGCGACGGCCCACGCGGCCATCATCGCGTTGGAGTGGAACATCGGCATCGACATGTAGACGACGTCGTCGCTGGACAGGCCGAACCGGTCCGCGAGCATCACTCCGGGATCGGCGATCTTGGTGTGCGTGCACCGCACGGCTTTCGGATCGCCACTCGTACCCGACGTGAAGATGAGCATCAACAGGTCGTCGGGCGCGGCCGTGGGCGGGATTGCGGGGCTGCCCGCGAAGGGGGACAGGATCTCCGCCCAGTCCGGGGAGTCCACGTTGATCACCCGGACATCGCCGAGGTCGATGTCGTCGAGAAGGTGGGCCTGGGTGTTCTCGGTGAACACGATCTGGCAGTCCGACAGTGCGATGTCGCGGGCCAGGGCCTCACCGCGCCGGGTGGTGTTGAGGCCGGCGAGAACGGCACCGGAGAACGCGGCGGCACCGAGCAGGGAGCCCCCCCCCCCGCCACCGTGGGAGTCGCTGTCATTCCCACATCATGACGATTGTGACGCCCGTCATGTTTCCCGATTTCACTGTGTGGGACCGATCCGAGTCGTTCGTTTCGGACCGCTTGTGTCCGTGGTGCTTACGCCGGAGTCGCGGCCAGGACGGCGCCGAGGCGGCGGAGCTGATCGGTCGCGGAGCCGAGCAGGAACTCCTGGCGCTTCGCGGCCAGGAAGTATCGGTGCGCCGGATGGTCCTCGTCGAGACCGACGCCGCCGTGGATGTGCACGACGGAGTGGGCGACGCGATGGCCCGCATCCGCGGCCCAGAACTTCGCGATCTCGATCTCGCCCTCCGTCGGCAGTCCCTCCGCGAGACGGAAAGCGGCCTGCCACAGGGTCAACCGCACACCCTTGACATCGATGTACCCGTCGGCGAGTCGCTGCGCGACGGCCTGGAAGCTGCCGATGGGCCGATCGAACTGGACGCGTTCGCGCGCGTAGTCGGCAGTGATCTTGAGCCCCTGGTCGAGGACGCCGAACTGGAAGGCGCTCGAGCCCACTGCGCCGCGGTCGAGGATCCACTCGACGATCTCGCCGCCCTGCTCGACGGTGCCGAGCACGCGGTCGGCGTCCAGCTGGACGTCGGACAGCTCGACGATGCCGGTGCAGCCGAAGTCCGTCGTCTGCTGGCGCGTGATCGTGACACCCGCGTCGCCCGGCTGGACCATCAGCAGCACGGTGCCGCTCTCGGTGGCGGCCGGCACGAGGATCAGGTCCGCGATCGGTGCCGCGTCGACGACGATCTTGGTGCCGCTCAGCGTCCACCCGTTCGCCGTCTGCTTCGCCCGGGTGACTGGCGCCGCGGGGTTGTCGTTGAGCTCCTCGGCGAGCCCGACAGCGATGATCTTCGATCCTGCGGCCGCGGGTGCACCCCATTCGGCACGCTGGGCATCAGAACCGAATTCGGCGATCRCGCCGGCGCCCATCACGATCGACGACAGGTACGGCACCGGCGCGACGCCGCGACCGAGTTCGATGAGGATGCTGCACTGCTCGAGAATGCCGAAGTCGTCGCCGCCGACCGACTCGGGCAGTGCTGCGCCGAGCACGCCGGACGACGCGAGCGCGTCCCACAGCTTGCGGTCGAACCGGTCCTCCGCGGAGTCGAGTTCGCGCAGGTGCTCGTTGGTGACGATGTCGGAGACGATGCCCTTGGTGAGACCTGCCAGGTCCTGCTGGGCCTCGGTGAGAGAGAAGTCCATGGTGTGGTCCTTGCTTATCGCTTGGCGTGGGGCTGGCCGAGGGCGGTCATGGCGATGATGTCGCGCTGGACCTCGTTGGTGCCGCCGCCGAAGGTGAGGATCAGTGCCGAGCGGTGCCACCGCTCGAGCCGGCCGCGCAGGACGGCGCCGGGCGAGTTCTGCCGGATGGTGGCGGACGGGCCCATGATCTCCATCAGCAGTCGGTACGCCTCGGTGGCGAACTCGGTGCCGTACACCTTGTTGGCGGACGCGGCCTCGGGGCCGGGAGCGTGGTCGGTGGCCGACGCGATCTCCCAGTTCATGAGCTTGAGGTACTCGGTCTTGGCGTGCACCCGAGCCAGATTGATCTGGACCCATTCCTGGTCGATCACCCGGCGGCCGTCGGCCAGCTTGGTGTTCTGTGCCCACTCGCGCACTTCCTGCAGCGCGGTCATGATCACGCCGGCCGACGTGAGCGCGACGCGCTCGTGGTTGAGCTGGTTGGTGACAAGCTTCCAGCCGCCGTGCTCCTCGCCGACCAGCGAGCTCTGCGGCACGCGGACGTCCTGGTAGTAGGTTGCGCTGGTGTCGGGCCCGGCCATCGTGTGGACCGGCGTGTACGAGAATCCCTCTGCGGTGGTCGGCACGATCAGCATGCTGATGCCGCGGTGCTTCTTCGCGGCCGGATCCGTGCGGCAGGCGAGCCAGACGTAGTCGGCGTACTGGATGAGGCTCGTCCACATCTTCTGGCCGTTGATGATGTAGTCGTCGCCGTCCTTGACCGCGGACGTGCGCAGCGACGCGAGGTCGGTGCCGGCGCCCGGCTCGGAGTAGCCGATCGCGAAGTGCAGTTCACCCGCGGAGATCTTGGGCAGGAAGAACGCCTTCTGTTCGGGTGTACCGAAATGCATGATCGTCGGTGCGACCGAATTGATCGTCAGGAACGGCACCGGCGCACCTGCAATCGCGGCCTCGTCGACGAAGATGAGCTGATCCATCGCGGACCGCTCCTGGCCGCCGTACTCCTTGGGCCAGCCGAGGGTGAGCCACCCGTCCTGGCCCATCTGCTGGACGACCTCGCGGTAGACGTTTCCCGCGCCGTACTCGCCGGTGGTCGCCATCAGTGCTTCTCGACGTTCCGGAGTCATCAATTTCGCGAAGTAGCTTCGCAATTCCTCGCGCAGCTTCTGCTGCTCCGCGGTGTAGGTGATATCCACTTGGTTTCTCCAATCCAGGCTATCGACGGCGCGGAATCGCGGGATTCGGCACGGTTTCTGGAAAGATCGCGGGCCACGGCCGTGGTGTTCGAGGCCGTGCGGCGGGCTGTCCGTCACCGAGGCGGAGCCGTGCAGCAGCCGCGTCGAGGATGGTTGTCCGAATCATTGCACAGCAGTGAAACGGGTTCTAGTCTTATGACCGAAGTCGTTGGACCGCAGCCCGGTGCAACGCGCTTTCCGCGAGTCTTTCGAACGAATGTGAAAAGAGGAATGGTCATGGAGGTCAGGGTCGACAGGGATCGCTGCGAGGCGAACGGCGTGTGCGTCGGAATCGCTCCCGACATCTTCGATCTGGATGACGACGAGGAGTTGATCATCTCGGCACCCGTGCCCCCGGCCGACAGGGAAGCCGACGTTCGTTCCGCGATCGCGCAGTGCCCGCGCGCTGCACTGACCGAACACTAGACCGAGCCTTGCGGCCAATGTAGAACACGTTCTACWTTGGCCGCGTCGCCGGCAGCCGCAGCGACGAGGCACCGATCGGCACGAGGCCGGTCGACGTCACGGGTACGGGAGTGCGTTCATGAGTGCAGTCAACAGTCGCGAGGTCAGCCTGGAGGGCAAGGTCGCAATCGTGACCGGCTCGGGTTCCGGCCTCGGCCGGGCCGAGGCGATCGGCCTGGCACAGTCCGGGGCGGCGGTCGTCGTCAACGATCTCGGGATCAACGACGCGGTCGAGTCCACGCTGGACGAAATCCGCACTCTCGGTGGAAAAGTCGAGTTCGTCGCCGGTGACGTCGGCGAGCGGTCCACTGCGGACGCGCTCATGGCCGCGGCGCAGGGCCTCGGCGGCGTCGACATCGTCGTCAACAACGCGGGCATCGTCCGCGACCGCATGCTGTTCGGTATGTCCGACGAGGAATGGGACCTCGTCCTCAAGGTCCACCTGCGTGGACACTTCCTTCTTTCCCGCAACGCCGCCACGTTCTGGCGGGACCAGTCGAAGGCGGCCGGTGCCCCCGTCTACGGCCGGTTGATCAACACGTCATCCGAGGCCGGACTGCTCGGCCCGGCCGGACAGCCGAACTACGGCGCCGCGAAGGCTGGAATCACGGCGCTGACGCTGTCGGCAGCGCGTGGCCTGTCCCGGTACGGTGTGCGCGCCAATGCCATCTGCCCCCGTGCGCGGACGTCGATGACGGAGTCCGTCTTCGGTAACGCTCCCGAGGGCGAGATCGATCCGCTGTCGCCCGAGCATGTTGCCGCGCTCGTGTCGTACCTGGCGTCGCCGGCGGCGGACAAGGTCAACGGTCAGGTATTCGTCGTCTACGGCCCCATGGTCGCGCTGATGGCGGCCCCCGTCGTGGAACAGCGGTTCGACGCGGCGGCGCAGTGGACGCCGGCCGATCTCGCGGACGAGATGGGCGCGTACTTCGACGACCGCGATCCCGAACGCATGTTCTCCGCATCCGAGGCGCTGAAGGGTCTCGGCTGATCGAGGCCGCTCCTCGCGACCGTGTCCCGCAATCTCCCCTGTAACGGGAGATTGCGGGATTTTCGATACATGCAGGACGAATGCGGACGAAGATGGGGCGGACGCGCGCGACGTGAGTCGGTGCGTCGGGGGAGTGGTACTTCGGGGGCATGCCGCCGCAGAACGCTGTACTGGTGTCTAGAACGCGTTCCAGTTTTTTTGTCGGCTCCTGCYGGTCCGGGGCGCTCGGGGATGGGGTCGATTGCGGTTCTGGATGATCGCGGCGATCGGGGTGGGTTGTCGATCCGGGCTATTTCGGGAGGTCGGATCGTGGCGCCGGATGGCCATGGCGTCTCCTTCACGGCCGCGGCGAAGGCGCTGTTCAGGCTCGTTTATGGGGTGGATCGACGTTCCGGGCGTTCGGCCGCTCGGCGTCCCGGCCGGCCGTGTGCAACGTCCGGTGCCGCGGCTTCGAGGCATGGCGGGCGTCGGGGTTTCGGGTCCCGCGAGTGGAATTCTGAGACTCGGACACGGTGGACCTTTGACAGGTGAACACGTTCTAGTTAATATGACCTGGATCACAGGGCGTTTGTGCTGTTCGGGCGCTCTGGGGGATGTGCTGCGTCGCGGAAGCGATCGGCGCACACACGATCGACAACGACGAGTTACGAGTACTGGTGAGGAGGAAGATGTGGTCGACCTCCTCGAAGTACCCCTGAGAGCGGCCGGCGGATTCTTCGCGATGTCGGCGGACACGCTCAAGGCCGTCTTTTCGCGTCCGTTTCAACGGCGGGAGTTCATCGATCAGGCATGGTTCGTCGCCCGCGTGTCGATGATTCCGACCGTGCTTGTCGCGATCCCGTTCACGGTGCTGGTGAGCTTCACGATCAACATCCTGCTGAGGGAGATCGGTGCGGCCGACCTCAGCGGCGCGGGTGCGGCCCTCGGCGCGGTCACGCAGGTCGGCCCGATCGTCACGGTGCTCATCGTTGCCGGTGCCGGCGCGACCGCGATCTGTGCGGACCTCGCAGCGAGAACCATCCGCGAAGAGATCGACGCGATGCGCGTGCTCGGCATCAATCCGATCCACCGACTGGTGGTGCCGCGAGTGCTGGCCTCCACCGCGGTTGCGCTCCTGCTCAACGGCCTGGTCTGCACCATCGGTATTCTCGGCGGTTTCCTCTTCTCCGTGTACGTGCAGGACGTCAATCCGGGTGCCTTCGTCAACGGCATCACCCTCCTCACCGGCTTCGGCGAGTTGATGATCTCGATGCTCAAGGCCGGTCTGTTCGGAATGATCGCCGGTCTCATGGCCGCGTATCTCGGGATGAATGTCCGGGGCGGCGCCAAGAGCGTCGGCGACGCCGTCAACCAGACCGTCGTGTTCTCGTTCATGGCGCTGTTCGTGGTCAACGTGCTCATCACCGCCATCGGTATCAAGCTGACGTCCGGATGAGTGACAGGGGGGTGAAGTAGATGGCTCTGGTGGCATCGGGGCGTTTCGTCCGCACTCGGCGGCGGATCGCAAGAACGTCGCGGTCGGTGGACAAGGTTGGCGAGCAGGCGCTGTTCTTCTGGCGCGCGCTCGTGGGGGCGCCGCGCGCGCTGGTGCACTATCGGAGGGAAGTAATCCGCCTGATCGCCGAGATCGGCATGGGCACAGGCGCGCTCGCCGTCATTGGCGGCACCGTCGTCATCGTCGGCTTCCTGACGCTGTTCACAGGCGGTGTGATTGCCGTCCAGGGCTTCAGTTCGCTCGGGAACATCGGCGTCGAGGCCCTCACCGGCTTCTTCTCCGCTTTCATCAACGTGCGCATCGCCGCCCCGGTCATCGCGGGCATCGGCCTGGCCGCCACCATCGGCGCCGGCTCCACCGCGCAGCTCGGTGCGATGCGCGTCTCGGAGGAGATCGACGCGCTCGAATCGATGGCCATTCCGTCGGTTCCGTACCTGGTGTCGACACGTGTGATGGCCGGCATCATCGCGATCGTCCCGCTGTATTCGCTCGCGGTGATCGCGTCATTCATGGCGAGCCGGTTCGCGACCGTTGTGCTCAACGGGCAGTCGGGCGGCGTCTACGACCACTACTTCTCGACGTTCCTCATACCGACAGACATCCTGTGGTCGTTCGTGCAGGCGATCGTGATGGGCGTGGCCGTGATGCTCATCCACACCTACTACGGTTTCAACGCGAGCGGTGGACCGGTGGGTGTCGGTGTCGCGGTCGGTAACGCGGTCCGCGCCTCGCTCATCGCCGTCGTGACCGTGACCCTGCTGATCTCACTGGCCATCTATGGCCAGTCCGGCAACTTCAACCTCTCGGGATAGGGGGGACGATGCCCGAAGCAAGGTGGAAGACGAAACTCGCTGCGGCCGTGATGGTATTCGGCCTCGTGGCGATCGTCGTGGTGGCGCTGACGATGTTCGTCGGTGGATTCACGAAGAGCGAACCGGTCACGGTGACAGCCTCACGCTCAGGCCTGGTCATGGAACCCGACGCCAAGGTCAAACTCCGTGGTGTCGAAGTCGGTCGGGTGGCTTCGATCGACGAGGTCGACGGCCAGGCCCGGATCAAGCTCGACATGGATCCGTCGCAGATGCACCTCATTCCCGCGAACTCTCCCGTCGAGATCAAGTCGACCACGGTGTTTGGCGCCAAGTACGTCAACTTCGTTACTCCGAGCGATCCGTCGCCCAAGTCCCTTCAGCCGGGCTCGGTGATCGGCGCCGAGAGCGTCACTGTCGAGTTCAACACGCTGTTCCAGAACCTGTCGACGCTGCTGCAGCAGATCGAGCCGGAGAAGCTCAACGCGACGCTCGGTGCCATCTCGTCGGCGCTCAATGGGCGCGGTAACGAGCTGGGAGAGCTGCTGGGCGAGACGGATGCGTACCTGAAGAAGATGAATCCGACTCTGCCGCAACTGCAGCGGGATCTCGACGCTGCGGCCACCGTGACCAACACGTACGCCGACGTCACACCGGACCTGATGACACTGCTCGGCAATCTGACCGCGACCAGCGGCAGCATCGTCGAGGAGCGGGAGAACCTGCGCATGACGCTGGAGAACGCTGTGGCCCTCGCGAACAACGGCAACCAGTTGCTCACCGACAACGAGGCGAACCTGACGCGGTCGCTTGCGCTGCTGGAGCCGACCACGGCTCTGCTGTCCGGATATTCGCCGGCCATCTCGTGCCTCATCGTCGGGCTCAACAAAGCCCGCCCGATGGCCGAACAGATCGAGGGCGGTGGTCAGGCCGGGTTCGCGATGAGCTCGAGCTTCCTGGCGGGACTGGAGCCGTACACGTATCCGAGGGATCTACCCAAGGTCAACGCCACGGGTGGTCCGAGCTGCTGGGGCCTGCCCGACTTCGACCCGCGGCGTGACGGCAACGCGCCGTTCGTCGTGACGGACAACGCGAACACCCCGTACATGCCGGCGACGAAGTCGACCCTGAGCATGCCCACGCTGTTCCAGATGCTCTACGGCGGAACCCCGGTTGCGGAGGGTCAGAAGTGATGCGCGCGACCACAGTCAAGTTCCTTGCGTTCACCACTGTCATGGTGCTGATCTTCGCCGGTCTGGCAATCGTATTCAGTCAGGCCCGATTCAGCAGCACCGACGGCTACCGTGCGGTGTTCACCAACGCGTCCGGTCTCAAGTCCGGGGAGAAGGTGCGGATCGCGGGTGTCCCCGTGGGCACGGTCAAGGGCGTCGAGGTGAACTCCGACAACCTCGCCAAGGTGACGTTCGACGTCGATGCGAAATACCCTCTGGTGCAGAGCACCCGGGCCACGGTCCGCTACGAGAACCTCGTCGGTGACCGGTACCTCGAACTGCTCGAGGGCGAGGGCTCGACGGCGCCGCTCGACACGGGCGGGACCATCCCGGAGTCGCAGACAGCGCCGGCCCTCGACCTCGACCTGCTTCTGGGTGGCTTCAAGCCGCTTCTCCGGGGACTCAGCGCTGAGCAGGTCAACGATCTGAGTGGCGCGCTGCTGCACGTCCTTCAGGGACAAGGCGGCACGCTGGTGTCGCTGCTCGGCAACACCAGTTCGTTCACGTCGACGCTCGCCGACCGGGACAAGTTGATCGGCGACGTCATCACGAATCTGAACACCACGTTGACGACCATCAACGACAAGGGTGACCAGTTCTCGTCGACGATCGACCAGCTCCAGCAATTGGTGAGCGGCTTGGCGCAGGACAAGGACCCGATCGGAGCCGCGATCCCGAAGATCGCCACGGCGACCGACGATCTTGCGCAGCTGCTCCAAGGAGCACGTCCGGATCTGCAGTCGACGATCGCCCACGCGAGCGATCTCGCGACGAACCTGCAGAACGGCCAGGACGACATCAACTGGGTGCTCGAGCGGTTGCCTGAGGCGTACCGGAAGCTGATCCGCACGGGTTCATACGGCGCGTTCTTCCAGTTCTATACGTGCGAAGTGGCGTTCAAGTTCTCCGGGCCCGACGGGAAGGAGCTGCGGGTGGACCTGCCGACCACACCGCTTCAGACAACGGGGAGGTGTGCATTCGATGGCCAAGGGTGAGCGGAATTTCACGCGCATCGGCATCATCGGTGTCGCTGTCTCGGCGTGCCTGGTGTTGGCTGGACTGCAGTACGACAGACTGCCGTTCCTGTTCGGCAACGTGCGCTACGAGGCGCTGTTCGAGGACGCGGGCGGGCTTATGCCCGACGACTTCGTGACCCTCGCCGGCGTCAACGTCGGCAAGGTGGAGAGTATCGAACTCGACGGTGCCGAAGTGCGGGTCGCCTTCTCGATGAACGAGGGTATTCGCCTCGGCGGCAGTTCGGGCGCCGACATCAAGACCAACACGATCCTCGGACGCAAGTCGCTTCAAGTGACCTCCGAGGGCGAGGACGTCATGAAGGTCGGCAGCACCATTCCGTTGGAGCGCACCAACTCTCCGTACTCGCTCAACGATGCGCTCGGGGACCTCACCTCGACCGTCTCGGATCTCGACACGAACCAGCTCAACGAGTCGCTCAACGCGGTGTCGGAGACGCTCTCCGACACCCCGCCCGAATTGCGCGCCGCGCTCGACGGCGTCACTCGCCTGTCCCAGAGCATCAACTCGCGAGACGAGTCCCTGAAGGACCTGCTGGGCCGGGCCGAGGGCGTGACGAAGATCCTTGCGGACCGCAGCGACCAGATCAACACGCTGATCCTCGACGGCAACCAGTTGCTCGGCGAACTCGACCGTCGCCGCAACGCGATCAGTGAGCTGATCACGAACGTCTCGGCCGTCTCGCAGCAGCTCACCGGTCTGGTTCAGGACAACGAGCAGCAGATGAAGCCGACGCTCGACAAGCTCAACGCGGTCGTCGCGAACCTGCAGAACAACAAGGACAACATCGGCCAGGCGCTCGAGGGTCTGGCGCCGTACGCGCGTTCGCTGGGCGAGGCTGTCGGCAGTGGCCCGTTCTTCATGGCGTATGTCGCGAACTTCAGCGTCAGCGCGCTCACGCAGACTGCGGTCGATCAACTGTTGTGGCCCGAGCATGTGCCGCAGGACCTCGCCCAGCTCCCGCCATTGACGACCGAGCTCAAGGATCCGAACCGATGAGCGACGAACAGCAGCAGACAAGTACCAGGAAGAAGTGGCTGACGATCGGTGGTGCTGCCGTCGTCGTGGTTGCCCTTCTCGTGGCCGGGGTGATCTACCTGTTCCCCGGGCTCGGAAAGACCACCATCACGGCGCAGTTCCCCTCCACCACAGGCTTGTACGCCGGCGACGACGTTCGAGTGCTCGGTGTGACGGTGGGCTCGATCGAGAGCATCGACCCCACCGGAACCGGCGCGACGGTCGTCATGAACGTCGATCGCTCGGTGGACATCCCGGCCGACGCCAAGGCGGTCATCATCGCGCCCAGCCTCGTCGCTGCGCGGTTCGTGCAGCTCACCCCGGTGTACACCGGGGGAGAGGCGATGGCAAACGGTGCTGAGATTCCGATGGAGCGCACCGCTGTTCCGGTGGAGTGGGACGAGATCAAGACGGAGCTGACGAAGCTGTCGGACGCACTCGGTCCACAGGGCGGTGCCGATCAGGGCTCGCTCGGCAACTTCATCGACACCGTCGGGGACAATCTCGACGGCAACGGTGATGCACTGCGCAGCACACTGCGCGAGCTGTCCGACACGATGAAGACCCTGTCCGACGGGCGAACCGATCTGTTCGCGACGATCCGCAACCTGCAGGTGTTCGTGTCGGCACTCGCGTCGAGCAACCAGCAGATCGTGCAGTTCGGCGGACGCCTGCAGTCCGTGTCGTCGCTGCTGGCCGACACCAGTGACGAACTCGGCACGGCGCTGCAGGATCTCGACGTCGCGATCGGCGACGTGAACCGCTTCGTCACCGAGAACCGCGCCTCACTCACCGAGCAGGTCGGCCGGTTGGCGGACGCGACCTCGGTGCTCGTCGAGAAGCGCCCGCAGCTCGAGCAGATTCTGCATGTCGCACCGAACGCCCTGGCGAACTTCAAGGACATCTACACCCCCAAGCAGGGATCGGTGAACGGTGTTATTGCCGCGAGCAACGCAAGGAACCCGATCAATATGGTCTGTGGTCTCATCGCGGGGCTCGAAACCAATGATTCGGATCGATCGGCAGACCTTTGTGCTCAGTTCCTCGGCCCGGTGCTCAACTCGATCACGACGAACTACCCGGCGATCCTGACGCGTGTAGCGGATTCCCAGGGTGCGCTGCCAGAGCAGATCGAGTTCAGCCCGCCGAGTCTCGCCGGCCAGGTGCCGGCGCGGGCGCCGTCGGGACCGTCCTCCTCCGAGATTGCGCCGCTCTTCACTATGCCGTCGGTCCAGGTGCCCAAGGACCTCAGCGAACTGCTCAATCCGGGAGGTGGGCGATGACCGGGAACCGTAAGCGAACCCGAGTGCTGGCCACGTCGGCCATCGCCCTCACCCTCACGCTGGCCGTGACAGGCTGCGAGTGGAACGGTCTCAACTCGGTTCCGTTGCCGGGCACCGAAGGCCGAGGAGACGACTCGTACACCGTGCAGGTTCAGATGCCGAACGTGACGACTATGTCGCAGAACTCACCGGTTCGGGTGAACGACGTGACGGTCGGCGCGGTCACCGGCATCGAGGTACAGGACTGGCACGCCCTCGTCACGGTGTCGCTCAACAAGGATGTGCAGTTGCCGGCCAACACGACGGCGAAGATCGGGCAGACCAGCCTGCTCGGTTCGCAGCACCTCGAGTTGTTGCCCCCGGTGGGCATCGCCCCGCAGGGAACCCTGAAGGACGGGGACGTCATCCCGCTCGAGCGAGCGGGCGCATACCCCACGACGGAGCAGACGCTGTCGTCCCTGTCGGTCGTGCTCAATGGCGGTGGCCTGGCGCAGATCAACGACATCACCCGGGAACTCAACGCGGCCCTCGGCGGGCGCGAGGATTCGATCAGAGACCTCCTACCGCAACTCGATCAGCTTGTGGGCAGTCTCGACGATCAGCGCACGCAGATCATCTCCGCCATGGAAGGGATCGATCGACTGGCCGGCACGGTGAACCAGCAGACCGACACGCTGAACCGCGCTCTCGACGGGATTCCGCCTGCCCTCGAGGTGCTGGTGGCGCAGCGTCAGAACCTGACGAATGC
Source organism: Rhodococcus sp. TAF43 (assembly GCF_052113525.1). Classification (NCBI taxonomy): domain Bacteria; kingdom Bacillati; phylum Actinomycetota; class Actinomycetes; order Mycobacteriales; family Nocardiaceae; genus Rhodococcus; species Rhodococcus sp. TAF43. The sequence goes on along the minus strand of NZ_JBFRDL010000054.1, from coordinate 48,574 downwards.
GCTTGTGGCGCTGGGTAACTTCAGTGACACCGCGACGCGGGTCATCAACGAGAGCGGCGACGATCTGAAGGCGAATCTTGCTTCGCTGTCACCGCTTCTGGAGCAGCTCGCCAGCACGGGTAACAACCTGACCGAGGTGCTGTCGCTGATGCTGACCTTCCCGTTCACGATGAAATACATGGATCAGGTGTTCCAGGGTGACTACGCGAACCTCAACATGATGATCGATCTGACCAACGAGCGCCTGACCAGCAACTTCATCGACTCGACGGGTTTGGGGCCGACACTCGCAGGTGTCGAGGGCGCGCTCGGGACGTTGGCGGGCACTGCCGGCCAGACCAACGATCCGCTCAAGATCCCCGAGCCGAAGAAGCCTGATCTGATCCAGCCCCAGCCCAAACCTGCGACGGCGGACGATATTCCGTCGCTGCAGATTCCTGGCCTTCCGCAACTAGGAGCGCCGACGCCATGATGCTCTCGAGGTTCGTCCGCATTCAGTTGGTGATCTTCTCGATCCTGACCGTCATCGGTCTGGTCGTGATGGGCACCCAGTACGTGCAACTGCCCGCGCTGTTCGGCATCGGGCAGAACCGCGTGACCGTGCAGCTGCCCTCGAGCGGTGGGCTGTACGTCAACGCCAACGTCGCGTTCCGCGGCACCAATATCGGCAAGGTCGACGACGTCGTGCTCACCGAGGACGGTGTGGACGCGAAGCTGTCCATCAGCAGCAGCTACGACATCCCCGCGGACCTCGACGCGGCGGTCAAGAGCGTGTCCGCGGTCGGTGAGCAGTACGTCGACCTGATTCCGCGCACAGATTCGGAGCCGTACCTCACCGACGGGGACGTGATTCCCGTGGACCGCACGAGCATTCCGCAGGACGTCGGCGTGATGCTCGACCAGGCGAACACTCTCGTCCAGAGTATCTCGAACACCCAGTTGCGCACCGTCGTCGACGAGTCGTTCAAGGCGTTCAACGGCGCCGGCCCGGACCTGCAGCGGCTCATCGACTCGGCGCGCCTGTTCGTCCAGGAGGCCAACGCCAACTCGGACGCCACCAAGACACTGATCGAACAGGCCGAGGGCCTGCTTGACACGCAAGTGGTCACGAGCGACGCGATCCGTGCGTGGACACAGAACCTGGTGACCTTCTCGAACCAGTTGCGCGCCAGCGATCCCCAGATTCGAAGTGTGCTGGCGCAGACGCCGAACGCCGCGACCGAGGCCAATGCCCTGTTCCAGGAGCTGAAGCCGACCCTGCCGCTGCTGCTCGCCAATCTGGTGAGCGTCGGTGAGGTCTCCACCATCTACCACAAGAGCATCGAGCAGGTGCTCGTGATCTATCCGCCGCTGGTGGCGTCGCTGCTGACCATGGCGATGAACGGGCCGATCGACGACGGCGCGATCGTGAACTTCGCGCTGCAGGTGAACGATCCGCCGCCGTGCACCACGGGCTTCCTCCCGGCCGACCAGTGGCGTGCACCGAACGAGAGGACGACGCCTCCCACGCCGTCGGACCTCTTCTGCAAGGTGGCCCAGGACGACCCGAGTGTGGTTCGCGGTGCGCGCAACTACCCGTGCATGGAGTTCCCGGACAAGCGGGCCGCTTCGCCCGAGGAGTGCCGTAGCGCAGCTGGATACGTTCCGCTGGGCAACAACCCGCCCAGTGGGCCGCCGCAGGATCCGTCTGTACCCTCGTACACGACGGCTCCGGCGAGCGTCGGGAGCGCGAATGTGCCTGCCACAGCGCGCCCCTACGACCCGACGACGGGCAAGTACGTCGGGCCCGACGGCCTGCTGTACTCGCAGCCGGGGCTTGCGGGAGGAACACCGAGAGAGGACACGACGTGGCAGACGATGATGACACGTCAGCAGGGCTGACACCCGACGAGTACAAGCGGCCGACACGTCGGCGTGCCAGTCGAAGTGCGGGACCGGCGAACGGCGACGGCGCACAGTCGGTGAAGAACGTACAGTCTGCCGACTCGGGTACCGGCCCCACAGGCATTATCACGTTGGAGAAGGCCCGGACGCCGGTCGTGGATGCCTCGGCGACGGAATCCTCCGCGGACACCGAGGCGGCAAACCTCTCGGGTCCGGCGGGGGAGGCTGCGTCGGACGATCGGAACCCGGTCGCCTCGACCGAACCCGGTCGGAGCCGCGGTGCGCTGGCGGCCATGATCGCTGTGGGCTTGGTGATCGTGGCGCTTCTCGGGGTCGGTGGGTGGTTGGTGTTCGAGCGGATGGCCGCCAATGATCGTGACGCCCGGCGAGAAGCCTTCATGGGAACCGCTCAGCAGACGGTCCTCAATCTCACGACGATCAAGCCGGAGACTGCCAAGGAAGACGTCGAGAAGATCCTGGCGGGGGCGAGCGGCGAGTTCAAGTCCGAGTTCGATGGCCGCGAGGACCCGTTCGTCAGCATCGTGAAGGAAGCCGGCGTGACCACGGTGGGCCGGATCGTCGCGTCCGGAATCGAGAGCGACAGCGAGGACACTGCAAAGGTTCTCGTGTCCGCGCGCGCCGATGTGACTACCCCCGACGGAGCGCAGAACGGTACGCGTGACTTCCGGATGCGAGTCACGGTGACCGACAACGACGGGACGTTGACCGCTTCGAAAGTGGAGTTCGTGCCGTGACCGACAAGAGTGTTGAGAACGAGGGCGCTGCTATGAGCACCGACACAGGTTTGCCGCCGACCGAGCTCGCGTCCGAGTCCGTGCCCGTGAAGTCCTCGTTGCCGACGGCGCTCGTGGCCGTCGCCGGCGTGGTGGTTGCAGCCCTGCTGGTGGGCGTCGGGTTTCTGGGCTGGGGCTACCTGCAGGATCGCGCCACCGAACAAGCCAGGACCGACGCGGTCCAGGCGGCAACGGCTCAGGCTACGGCGATGCTGTCTTACAACTTCAACGACGTCGACCAGCAGTTGGCTGCCGCCGGTGACGGGCTCACCGGTGACTTCAAGGCCGACTACGACAAGTTGGTGAAGGAAACGATCGCGCCGGGCGCCAAGGAGAAGAAGATCACCGTCGAAGCCACGGTGCAGGCGGGGGCGATCGAATCGGCGAGCCCTGACGACGCGGTGGTCCTGTTGTACGTCAACCAGATCACAACCAGTGAGGACATGCCGGACGCCGCCACCACCGGCAGCCGGGTGCGGATGGAGATGCACAAGGACGGCGATCGCTGGCTGACAGGGCGACTCGCGCCGGTGTAGCGATCGAACCGAACGACCGAACGACAATGGGCTCCCGCACAGCGCGGGAGCCCATTGTCGTTCGGTGGCAGTCCTATTCGGTGTACTCGCCGTCCGCGGGCAGCAGAGCCGCCCCGGCGACGCCCTGCCGGCTGAGTGCGTCGAGGAAGGACCGGGCCCAGCGGTCGACGTCATGGGCCAGGACCTGGCGGCGCAGGGCGCGCATGTGGCGTCGGCCGTCCTCCCGGTTCTGGTTCAGTGCTTCCTCCATCTTGTCCTTGACGTCGTCGAGGTCGTGGGGGTTGCACAGGAAGGCCTGGCGGAGTTCGGCTGCGGCGCCGGTGAATTCGCTGAGCAGCAGGGCGCCGCCGAGGTCGCTGCGGCACGCGACGTACTCCTTGGCGACGAGGTTCATGCCGTCACGCAGCGGCGTCACGAGCATGACGTCGGCGGCGACGAAGAACGCGATCAGCTCGTCGCGGCCGATGGGCCGGTGGATGTAGTGCACCACCGGGCGGCCCACCTCGGCGTACTCGCCGTTGATGCGGCTGACGGTCTGCTCGATCGCACCACGCATCTGGACGTAGCTCTCCACACGCTCCCGGCTGGGGGTGGCGAGCTGCACCATGACGGTGTCGGCCGGATCGACCCGGCCCTCGTTGAGCAGCTCGTACAACGCGTCGAGTCGGACGTCGATGCCCTTGGTGTAGTCGAGGCGGTCTACGCCGAGCATGATGTGCTTGGGGTTGCCGAGTTCCTTGCGAATCTGCTTGGCGCGGTCGCGAATCGACTTGCGCCGGGACAGCTCGTCGAGCTTGCCGGAGTCGATGGAGATCGGGAAGGCGCCCACCCGCACGGTGCGGAATCCGACCTGGACGACGCCGAGCTTGGACCGGACACCGACCGTGCCGCGCGAGGTCTGCTGGCCGGCGAGACGGCGCGCGAGGAACATGAAGTTCTGTGCGCCGCCGGGCAGATGGAAGCCGATGAGGTCGGCACCGAGCAGTCCCTCGACGATCTCGCGCCGCCACGGCATCTGCATGAACAGCTCGACCGGCGGGAACGGGATGTGCAGGAAGAAGCCGATGGTCAGATCGGGGCGCAGCATCCGCAGCATCTTCGGCACCAGCTGCAGCTGATAGTCCTGGATCCAGACGGTGGCACCCTCGGCGGCCGCCTCGGACGTGGCCTCGGCGAAGCGCCGGTTCACCTCCACGTAGGCGTTCCACCATTCACGCCGGTACTCCGGCTTGACGATGACGTCGTGGTACAGCGGCCACAGGGTGGCGTTGGAGAAGCCCTCGTAGTAGTCCGCGACCTCCTGCGAGCTCAGCCGCACGGGGTACAGGTCGAGGCCGTCCTCGACGATGGGCTCGAGGTCCACGTCGGGGACGCCCGGCCAGCCCACCCAGGCGCCCTTGTTGTTGCGCAGGATCGGCTCGAGGGCCGTGACGAGACCGCCGGGGCTGCGCTTCCAGCGCGTGGTGCCGTCCGGCAGCTTCTCGAGATCGACCGGCAGACGGTTTGCGACGACGACGAAGTCGGATCCTCCGCGCTCCGCGTCATCGGAGTCGGCGCCCGCAGCGCCCTCGGAACTGTTCGATAATTCCGAGAGCTCAGCCACGGATTTCCTACTCTTTCTCAGTCGTCTTCTCAGTCGTCGTTCGTCAGTCGAGCTTCGCGGCAGGTCCGATGCCGAGCATCGAGAGCAGCATGCGGCACTCGTCGGCGTCCGTGGCATACGCAGCGACGACGCGCTGGGCCTGCCGGGCGGTCTCGTCGGCTACGGGCTCGAGGTCCTCGTCCGCGATCTCGTTCTCGGCGGTCGTCTTCGCGGCCATCTTGTTCCTTCCGGCTTGCTGCTACTTCACGAGCAGGTAGTTCCTGACTGCGACTCTATGAGAACTGCCCCGGTCAGCGCCACTCACCACCGGGTTAGGGTCTACTAACACACGCTGTGGTCGAGGGCTGGAGGGTTGATGGCAGGTGGTACCGCGGTGCTGCGCCGCACGTTGGCACGGAATCGTGCGCGTCTGATCGCGGGCACGGTCCTGGTGAGCCTGCATCAGGTGGCGGAAACGGCGGTGCCGATCGCGATCGGCGTGATCGTCGACCGCGCCATCGAGACCGGCGATGTCACCGCGCTGGTGGTGTGGCTGGCCGCGCTCGCCGCGCTGTTCGTGGTGCTGACGTCGGCGTGGCGTTTCGGTGCCCGATTCATCGTCGTCGCCGTCCAGCAGGAGGCGCATCGCCTCCGCGTCGAGGTCGCCGGACGGATCCTCGATCCGCGCGGGGTCCGCACCGACCTGCGGGCCGGTGAACTGCTGACGGTGTCCACGTCCGACGCGGACCGCGAGGCCTGGATCCTCGACGTGGTCCCGCGCGTCGCGGCCGCGCTCACCGCGTTGATCGCGTCGGCGATCGCGCTGCTGTGGATCGACGTTCCGCTCGGACTGGCGGTGCTGATCGGCACCCCCGTCGTGCTCGGCCTGCTGCAATTGGCGGCGCCGTTGATCACCCGTCGGGTGACGGCCCAGCAGGAGAGCACCGCGCGGGCGGTGGGCATGGCGACCGATCTGGTCAGCGGTCTGCGGCCGCTGCGGGGCATCGGCGCGGAGGCCACCGCCGCGCGGCGCTACGGCGACGTCAGCCGCGGCGCGCTGGCCGCGACGATGCGGGCCGCGAAGGCGACCGGTGTGTTCGTCGGGGTGTCGACGACGGTCAGCGCGCTGCTCGCGGTGGCGGTGGCCGGGTTCGCGGGCTGGTTCGCGCTCGACGGCCGCATCTCGGTCGGCGAGCTGATCACCGTCGTCGGCCTGGCGCAGTTCATCTCGGAACCGCTCGGCATGCTCGCTCTGGTGCCCGGCTACTACGCGAACGCGCGGGCGTCGGCGGATCGTCTCGCGTTGGTGCTCGACGCCGAGCCGCTGCTGCCGACCGGGACCGTCGAACCCTCCGGCGCGAGCGACGTGCGGCTGCGGTCGGTCGCGTACCGGTCCCTCGACGGCGTCACCCTCGACGTCGCACCGGGCGAGCTCCTCGGAATCGTCGCGTACCGGCCCGAGGACGCCGAGGCGCTCGCCGAGGTCCTGTCGGGGCAGGTGCCGCCCGACCGTCGCGCGGGCGAGGTGCGGATCGGCGGCGTCGACGTCACGGAGCTGGGGCTCGTGCACGCGCGCCGCACGATCCTCGTCGAACCTCACCACACGGATCTGTTCGCCGGCACCGTCCACTCCAATGTCACGGCCGGGGCCGCGGACGCCGACCACGACGTCGTGCAGCACGTGCTGCGGGCGTCGGCCGCCGTCGACGTCGTGGACGCGCATCCGGACGGTCTCGATCACGAGGTGACCGATCGGGGCGCGAGCCTGTCGGGTGGTCAGCGGCAGCGGGTCGCGCTCGCCCGGGCGCTGGCGGCGCGGGCCCCGGTGCTGGTGCTGCACGATCCCACCACCGCGGTCGACGCCGTGACCGAACACGCGATCGCCGACGGCATCGCGGCCGGCCGTCACGGTGGCACCCGCGCGCACTCGACGATCCTCATCACCAGCAGCCCGGCTTTGCTGTCCGTCACCGACCGCGTGGTGGTCCTCGCGGACGGCCGCAGCGCCGCCGAGGGCACCCACGCCGGGCTGTCGGCCACCGACGAGAACTACCGGAAGGCGGTGCTGCGATGAGCGCCCCGGAGCGGCAGTTGCTGCCGATCGCGTCGGCCTCGGAGAGCTGGCGCTGGCTGCGCGGCGAACTGGGCCGGCACAAGGGCCTGGCGACACTGACCCTGCTCGTCGGGCTGATCGCGGCGGCGGCCGCGGTGGTCCCGGTGTACGTGTTCGGTGTCCTCGTCGATCGGGTGCGTGAGGGCGCCCCGGCGTCGACGATCGTCGGGGTCGTCGCCGTCATCACGGCCGCCGCGATCGTGGCGGGCGCGCTCACCGGGCTGGGTTCGTATCTCATCGCACGCCTGGGCGAGGGCACGCTGGCGCGGCTGCGGGAACGGGTGGTGGCGCGGGCGCTGCGGCTGCCGATCCCGACGGTCGAACGCGTCGGCAAGGGGGATCTGCTCTCCCGCGTCGGCGACGACGTCTCGGTGATCGGCAAGGCCGTCGCCGACGTCGTGCCGGGACTGGTGTCCGCGCTGCTGCTGGTGGTGCTGAGCATGGTGGCGATGGTCGGCATCGACTGGCGGCTGGGTCTGGCCGGGATGGTCGCGCTGCCGATGTACGCGCTCGCGCTGCGCTGGTATCTGCCCCGGTCGGGCCCGCTGTACGCCGAGGAGCGCGTCGCGATGGGGCGGCGCTCGCAGGCGCTGATCAGCAGCATGCAGGGTGTGCGCACGGTCCGTGCGTACGGCCTCGAGGACCGTCATCTCGCGGACATCGACCGGGCGTCGGCGGAGGCGCGTGATGTTGCCGTCGGGGTGTTCGGGCTGTTCACCCGCTTCGCGGGGCGTGGCAACCGAGCCGAGTTCGTGGGACTGGCGGTGATCCTCGCGGTCGGGTTCGCGCTCGTGAAGCAGGACGTCGTCACCGTCGGTCAGACCACCACCGCGGCCCTGCTGTTCCATCGTCTGTTCAACCCGATCGGCACGCTGCTCTTCACGTTCGACGAGGTGCAGTCGGCCGGCGCGAGTCTCGCCCGACTGGTGGGCGTGCTGCGGATCCCGGAGTCGGACGACGAGGGCAGGACCACCGACCCTGCCGATGCGTCACTCGAGTTGGTCGATGTGCGGCACAGCTACGACGACGACCACGAGGTGCTGCACGGCGTGAGCGTGCGGATCGAGCCGGGGGAGCGGGTGGCGCTGGTCGGTTCCACGGGCGCCGGCAAGACGACGCTCGCGGCGCTGGCGGCCGGTTCGCTGCTGTCGACGTCGGGCGCGGTGCGGCTCGGCGGCGTGCCGATCGCCGACCTCGGGGACCGGCTGCGGCGTCACGTCGCGATCGTCAGCCAGGAGGTGCACGTGTTCGCGGGCCCGCTGATCGAGGACCTGCGGCTGGCCCGGCCGGACGCGACCGTGGACGACGTCACCACCGCACTCGACGCGGTCGGGGCGCTGGCGTGGGTGCGCGCCCTCGACACCGGCCTCGACACCGTCGTCGGCGAGGGCGGCCATGCGCTGACGGCGGCACAGGCGCAGGAGCTGGCACTGGCCCGGTTGGTGCTGGCCGATCCGCCGGTCGCGGTCCTCGACGAGGCGACCGCGGAGGCCGGCAGCGCCGGCGCCCGCGAACTCGAACGGGCCGCCGATGCCGCGACCCGGGGTCGGACGACGCTCGTGGTGGCGCACCGGCTGACCCAGGCGGCGGCCGCCGACCGCGTCGTGGTGCTCGAGCACGGCCGGATCGTGGAACAGGGCACTCCCGCCGAATTGGTCAGCGCAGGTGGCCGTTACGCACAGCTGTGGGCGGCCTGGGAGGGCGCCGGTTCAGGCGAGCAACTTGGTGCGCAGGGCGTCGACGGTCTGCTGATCGACACCTAGCCCCTTGCGCACGTAGTTCTCGACGCTGCCGTACAGCCGGTTCACCTGCGCGAAAGAGGCGTCGAGCCAGGACTTCTCGACGGCGTCGGAGCGTCCGAGGTAGGTGTTGCTGGCGAGGAAGTCGGCGTACACCGTCTCCTTCGGGACCCCGAGCAGCGTCAGCAACACCGCGGTGCCCCAGCCGGTGCGGTCCTTGCCGGCGCTGCAGTGGTAGACCGTGGCGCCGTCGGTGTTGCCGGCGATCGCCGTCAGCAGGTCGCGGAACGCGACGTCGGAGCCGCGGTAGGTGACCATGAACGGGTAGCCGATGGACTGGCCGATGTCGGACGATCCGTTGACCGCCGCGTCGATCAGCGCGCGGCCCAGCGTGAGCGGCACGAACTCGTGGAATGCGATCCCGTGCTCGAACGAGACGACATCGGCCACCTGATAGCGGACGCCCTCGGGGATCCGGTCGGGGTCGTCCTTGCGCTCCCACATGTTTCGCAGGTCCACGTCGAGCGTGACGTTCGCGGCGGTCAGCGCGGCCTGATCGGCGTCGGTGAGCGAGCTGAGCCTGTTCGACCGGAACACGAGGCCGGTGCGGACCCGCTTGCCGTCGGACGTCTCGTAGTCGCCGATGTCGCGGAAGTTCTTCGCGCCCTCGAGGCGGATCGCGGTGGTGGGCTCGGTAGCCGGTTCGGCGGATGCGAGCGGAGCGACGAAGGCCGGCGCCACCAGGGCGAGCACGCCCACCACGAGCAGCAGTAGGCGGTTGACGGCGGAGCGGACGGAGCGTGTCGATCCCATGGGGTCCTCACGTCAGACGGGGTAGGTGAGCGGCCCAGTGCCCCTCTCCGATTCGGTGGGAGGGTAGCCGGTCCGGAGCGGTGGCAGCAGGCGAATCGTCGAACCCGGCAGCGCGCCGGCCACATCCGGACCGCGACGCGCTCGATGTTCACGCGTCCTTCACCCGGCGGTCAGCGGGGGCGCACCTCGTACTGTCCGGCGCCACCTAGCTTAATTGGTCCAGACCAATTATCGGATCGAGTCTGGTGACCGCGCCGAAGACAAAGGAATTCTCGTGAGACGCAAACCTATCGTGATGGCTGCCGTGGCTGCGGCGCTCGTCGCCCCGGGCGTCGCCCAGGCGGATCCCGCGTGGGGAAGTGCCGGAAGCCTCGGGTCCGGATGGGGCAGTTCCGCCGGACCGAACGACGCGCCGCCCGCCGCACCGGGCGTCAGCGTTCCCGGTGGGCGGTACGAGCACCCAGTCGAGCTGAAGTTCACTGCCGAACGGGGCACGACCGTCCGCTACACCCTCGACGGGACGACCCCGACCCGGGACAGCCAGGTCTATGCGCCCGGCCGCCCGTTGAAGATATCGGACGACACGAACGTCACCGCCGTCGCCTTCCGTGGCGATCAGGCCAGTGCCCCGGTCTCGTTCGGATACCTGATCAGGACGGCGGAGAAGCCGATCGCGCAGCTCGTGGTGATGTCGGACGTCCACGTCGGGGACTACGAGAACAACAGCAAGAAGTACGAGAGCTTCTTCGAACCATCGGATCGATCTTCCCGGAGCCTGACGCGATCCTGTCGAACGGCGACATGATCAACGACAACTGGAACGGCAAGGGGCCGGACCACAAGATCGTCTCGCGTATCTTCCATGAGAACCTCGCGCGCAAGGGCATGACCGATACCGAGGTGCTGATGTCCTACGGCAACCACGACGCGTACCTCGACGACGTCCGGGCCGGCTATCCGAAGGAATGGTTCCCGGATTCCGGCGGGGGCTACTACGAATCGCAACAACAATGACGACCGGTCGATCCACCAGCGTGATTTCACGTCGGTGAACGACGGTTCGATGTCGTACATCGAGATCGATCACGGATATCAGATGGTCACCGAGACGGGGCTCGCGAACCGCTTCGAGTCGCCGACCGCCCAGGCACTGTTCGTCGAGGTGTATCAGGATCGGACGGACATCAGCCGCATCAACATGGCCGCCGACAAGCACGACATCTACGCCGGTGGACAGTGGTCCGCGAGTTGGCAGCCGCCGTACGCGAGCGCGGGCACGCTCAGCGGCCCGGGGTGGACGGTGGAGTCGAAGGGATCCACGGGCCAGCAGATCAAGGACAACTTCCGCTACACGTCTGCGGCCCGAAACGCTGTCGCCCCCGAATTCGCCACGGCCACACCGCTGTCGGCGGTGACCGCACCCGACGGCGCTGCGGCCCTGCGGATCGAGCAGGCGCGTGACGACCAGATGGTCCACCACTACCGCGTCGACATCACGGACACGACGACCGGTACGAAGGTCGTCTCGTCGAAGGTGCTCTCGGGCTTCTACTTCATGCCGCGCCCCAACGTCCTGGACATCCCCGTCCCGGATGCGGTGGCGGGCAACACGTACGAGGCCAAGGTCGTGGCGGTGGACGCGTACGGCAATGCCTCCCCCGAGGCGACGCTGACGTTCACTCGCTGACCGTCGACCGGAACGTTCCGAACTGGGGAAGACTGTTGCCGCAGGGGTTGTCGTGCTGTCGCACGGGTTGTCGGTACTGAATCGGCATGCGGCACTCGCACAAACCCTGCGGCAACTAGCCTGTGCGCGACTCGACGGCGGCTTCGATCACGACCAACTCGACGGATCGGATGATCTGGGCCGCATCGAGACCCCCGACTTCGACGGTGACGTGTGCTGATCGTGTCGAAACAATTCCGCCGCGTGGGGCCGGGATTCGTGGCACACTGGGCGCCCGGAAGTCAGCCACGCGATCAGGAAGGAACAGTCGGATGCACATCAATACGTATTCGCAGTGCATGTCGCATCCGCTGATTCAGCGCATGGACCGGCACTCCGAGAATCCTGTCGCCACAGCCGGATTCCGCGTCCTCTGACGCCCCACTTCTCGGGGCGTGCGCGCCCCGACGGTGTAGTCGCCTTCCGGTGATCCACTGGCCGATTCAGGCCGCCACGGGCCGTGCATACCTCGAGAACCCGCCGCTCCCTTTGTGAGAGAACGAGGTTGTCGATTGTCATGGCCCGTATATCCCCCAACGCAGTCACCGCGCGCACCTGGATGAACACCCACGTTCGGGTGCTCAACGTCACGTACGAGGACTTCGACGTAGTACCAGCAGCGCGCGCAATCGTGCTGATCGCCGAAGGGCTCGCCGTCACGCTGGTCGAGCGCACCCCGCGATTCGTGGTGCGCTCCCAGCACGTCGCGTTCCCGCTCCCGTGCACGATCCAGCTGCTCGAGTACGTCCACACACCGCCGCGTCCGGTCGTCGACGACGACTCCCGGGCCGCGTTCCCGGCGATCCTGGTGCGCGATCACTACCGGTGCGCGTACTGCGGCCGGACCGGCGCTCGCACGGTCGACCACGTGTTTCCCCGCAGTCGGGGCGGTGGAGACACGTACGACAACCTGGTCGCAGCGTGTGCGGACTGCAACGGCCGCAAGGCGGACCGGACCCCCGAGGAAGCCGGCATGCCACTGCTGTGGATCCCCCGGGCGCCGCGCGAGGACCTCAAGCGTCAGCGTGCGATCTGGCGCGATCTGACCCCGACGGCGTGAATCACCCTGTAAGGAGGCACAACCGATGACCACCGTGATCTTGGCCGATCTGTTGCCGGTCACCGACGACAGCGACGACTGGGATGTCGCCGCCTGCCGCGGCGACAAGCACCCTGACCGCTGGTTCCCGGACCCGAGCGAGCCGCTCGACTACGCCGCCAGCGTCTGCGCATGCTGCCCCATCGCGGCCGCGTGTGGCGACTACGCCGTGGCCACCCACCAATCCGGTGTGTGGGGCGGACGGGAGTACCGGCGCGGCACCATGGTGCGGTAGCCCGGCGGTGGCGCCGGCGGTTTCGAGGCGGTCGCCGGGTGGCCTCGCTGATCACGGGAGTGTTCGTGCACGGCTCAGTCTCGAAACAGCGCCGCGGCCGCGAGTCCGTCGTCCAGGTGCTCGTAATCCCCGATCATCGCAGCGCGAAGGATCGCTTCGTCCATGTCGGACCCGGCGGCCAGCAGTGTCTCGAGTGCCGTGTCGTCTCCGCGCACCGCTGAACCGAACAGGTCCTCGGATGCCTGCTCGAGGAAGTCGGCGAGGGTGGAGAGCGCGGACGTGGGCTCCCGTGACGGGCCCGGTGCCAGCATCATCGGCGCGATGCGCATCGGGTCGTGGCCGACCGCAAACCACCGTCCACTGTCGTACCCGTACGCGAAGTTCGAGATGGCTTCGCTGCATGCTGATTCGAGCCACCAAGGAGTGGATCCGAGGTCCTGCAGCACCTGGCGATTGTCCTCGAGGGGGGGATCGGGGCAGGCGCGATCGAAACCGAAGATCGTCGCCCGACCGTTCGAGAGTCGGGCGAAATGGAAGTGGGAGCCGCCACCATCGTGGTAGGTGACCCGACCAGCCTCGATGGAGAAGGCGCTCTCGAGTTCCGGCAGGGAGAAGATTGCCGCGTGGACGGCAGCCCATCCCGCGAGCATCCGATGAACTGAATCCGGATCCGGTAGTTCGACCTGAATCTGTTCCATGGGGTGTGCTCTGTCGGCCGGCCCGGACCTACTGGGCGGCGGGGGGCTCGTGCGCGGCGCTCGACGCGGCCAGCAGCTGGTCGAGCAGCGCCGGGATGGCGTCCTTGGGCTCGAACCCGAACAGGCGGCCGATCGAGGTGAGCATTCCCATTCGTGTCTCCTGAGGTCTCGGCCCGGCCGAAGCCGTGCCCGGTGGGGGGAGAGGTGATCTCCGCGGTGCCGTCGGGGACGGTATCAATCGGGTGGGGAGCGCCGACGTGATTCGGCCCAAACCGGGTGTGCGGTGCATTCGAGCAGGGTGACGCCCGGCACCGCCTCACGATCCGGGTCCGGGACCGACTGCGGGGTACCGTTGCCCCAGGATTGGTAGCCCCAGGCCCGATCGCAACTAGCCGAAACGTCACGAGGAAGGCCGACATGCCCATCGCCACCATCAACGGGATTCCTCTGAACTACCAGGTCAAGGGTGACGGCGACCTGGTCGTGATGATCATGGGCACCGGAAGCCCCGGCCGGGTGTGGGACCTGCATCAGGTTCCGGCCCTGTTGTCCGCAGGATATCGGGTGTGCACGTTCGACAACCGTGGGATCGCCCCGTCGGGGGAGAGCGTCGACGGCATCACGATCGAGGACCTGGTGGCCGATACGGCGGGGCTGATCGAGCTGCTCGGCGGCGGCCCCACGCATGTCGTCGGCACGTCGATGGGTGCCCGTGTGGCGCAGGAGCTGGCGCTCGCGCGTCCGGAGTTGGTGCGCAAGGCGGTGTTCCTCGCGGGCCACTCCCGGATGGACCAGTTCCAGCGGACCCTCAACGAGGGCGAGCGCGAGCTCGAGGATGCCGGGATCACGCTGCCGTCCAAGTACCGCGCCGCCATCACGGCCGTCATGAACCTCTCGCCCGCGACGCTCGCGGACCAGCATGCCGCGCGGGACTGGCTCGACGTCTTCGAGTTCTCCGGCGGCAAGACGTCGGCCGGTGTGCGGGCCCAGCTCGCGATGGACCGCGACTTCGACCGGGCCGACGCCTACCGCGGCATCACCCGTCCGTGCCTGTCCGTCGGATTCGCGGACGATCGGATGATTCCGGCCTACCTGTCGAAGGAACTCGCCGACGCCATCCCGAATGCGGTGTACCAGGAGATTCCGGACACGGGGCACTACGGTTACCTCGAGCGTCCCGAGGCCGTGAACAAGGTGGTTCTGGACTTCCTGGCGGACTGAGACCGACGGGCTGAAGAAAGCTGCAGGACATGACCGGCCTATCGGTGACCGCTGCGCAGTCCCGGATCCTGATCGCACGGCAACCGGATCCGCAGAGCCCCGCCCACAACCTGTCGCTCGTCGTCGAGGTCGCCGGTCCGATCGATCTGGATCGGACCGCGGAGGCGATCCGCCGCACCGTCTCCCACGCCGAGGCGCTGCACGTGCGGTTCCGGGCGGGGGAGGACGGCACGCCGCGGCAGGTGCCGGCCCCGGCCGATACGTGGCCGCTCGACGTGGTCGACCTGCGCGCGGCCGCAGATCCGGAGGCGGCGGCGCAGGCGTGGATGGAACGCGACGCGCGCACCCGCGTCGACGTCACCGGGTCCGACCCGCTCTTCGCGCACGCGCTGCTGCGGGTCGCCGACGACCGCACCGTCTGGTACCAGCGCTACCACCCCGCCCTCGTCGACGGTTACGGGATCGCGCTGCTCGTCGCCGACACGGTCGCCCGCTGCGACGACCCCGATCTCGAATCGAATGCGGGGGAGTGGGCGCTGCGCGATCTGGTCGACGCCGACCGCGCCTACCGCGGCTCGGCCCGGTTCGCCGCGGACCGCGACTACTGGCTCGCCGAGGTCCTCGGATCGCCCGAGCCGCCGCAGCTGTGCGCCGGTGCCATCGACGCGTCGGCGCCCCCCGAATCGACGACCGTCCACATCGACGCCGGCATCGCGGATGCGTTGTCCGCGTTCGCCGCCGACGTCGGTATCCGTCGCAGCCGGCTGCCGATGGCGTTGCTCGTCGCCTACCTGCACCGGATCACCGGACTGCGCGACCTCACGGTGTCCGTGCCGATCGCCGCCCGCGTGGGACGCGGGATCCGTCGCACGCCGGGCGCCGTGTCGACGGTCCTGCCGGTGACGTTCCACGTGGATCCGGACGCCACCGTCGGCGAACTCGCCCGCGCGATCGACGTCCGACTGGTGGCGGCGCTGCGCCACGGCCGCTTCCCGGGCGGGGATCTCGAGCGCGAGGTCCAGGCGATCGACCCGGACCGCCGGGTGTTCGGCCCCGGCATCAACTCCATGATGTTCGAGCATCCGCCCGCGCTGGGCGGTTCGCCCGCCGGCGTTCGGGACCTGGTCACCGGGCCGGTTCGCGACCTCGACTTCTCCATCCTCGGCGGCGGGGACGGTGAACCCGTCCGCATCGACCTGCGGGTTCCCGCGGGTCGGCGCGCGGACCTGCTCCGGCACCAGGATCGGTTGGTGCACTTCCTGTCCCAGTTCTTCGCCGACCCCATGGCCACGGTGGGCACGCTCGACCCGATGACCGACGACGACCGCAGCCCGACGCTGGTCCCGACGGACGGGTCCGGGCCGGTCCCGCTCGCGCCGTCGCAGCGCCTGCACTGGCTGCGGCATCGCGCGGCGGGCAGGTCGGCCCGTGCCGACCACGCGCTGGCGCTGCATTTCGCCGGATCGGTGGATCCCGAGCACCTGACGCACGCGCTGGACGACGTCGTCGACCGGCACGCCCCGCTGCGGACATTGTTCGCAACTGACGGGCGGGAGGTGCTCGCGTCCGACGGCCCGCGGCCGCGCCTCGAGGTGATCGACATCGGTGACGACGACCTGCAGCGCCGGGTCCACGGACTGGCGCAACTGCGGATCGACCTCACCGAGGAGGCGCCGGTGCGGCTGCACCTCGTGTGCGACGACGCCGGACGGCAGGTGCTGCTCCTCACGATGCACTACCTGGCGGTCGACGACCGGTCGGTGGGTCTGCTTCTCGCGGACCTGTTGTCCGCGTACGCGGCTCGATCCGGTGGCGGCCGTCCGCCGTGGGCGCCGCTCGAGGTGGCGTACCCGGACTACGCCCTCTGGCAGGACCGGTTGCTGGGCGATCCCGCCGACCCGGACAGCAGGCATGCCCGGCAGCTCGACTACTGGCGGAATCGGCTGTCGGACATGCCTACCCGGCTCCACCTACCGGCCCCGGCCGGTGTCCGCGAGCCCCGGCGCGAGACGATCCGGGTCGAGATCGGCGCGGCGCTGCGCGACGGCATCGACCGCCTCGCGGACCGGACGGAAACCAGCACGTTCATGGTGCTGCAGGCGGCGCTCGCCACGATCCTCACGAGACACGGTGCGGGGAACGACATCCCGATCGGTTCGCTGGTCGCGGGTCGTACGGAGGACGCGCTCACCGGCCTGGTCGGGTGCTTCTCCAACCTGGTGGTGCTGCGTACCGACACGAGCGGCTCGCCGAGATTCGACGAGTTGCTCTCTCGCATTCGAGCGTCGAACCTCGAGGCTTTGGATCATCGGGATGTCGGATTCGCCTATGTTGCAGCCGAACTCGGTGGTCGGGCGGGCACCGGCTACCCGCAGGTGCTGCTCGTCCACGACGAGCAGCCCCGGGTCGACGCCCCCGACGGTGTCCTCGACGGACTTCTGCCGGTTCCGGTCGGGATGCCCTCGGCGGAACTGACACTCGGCTTCCGCGAGCCTGCGGGCGCAGGTCCCGTGCACGCGTACTTCGAGTTCTCCACGGGAGTTCTCGATCGGGATACCGTCGAGCGATGGGCGCGAGAGGTGCCGGTACTGCTGGAAGTGGTTACGGACGCCGAAGCGCGGGTCTGAGCGGGGGCGCGAGCGACGAAGCGCGCGGTCGGTCCTCAGTTGGCCACATCCCTGGGTGAGGATAGCCTTTGCTATCTTCTGCAATGCGCCCGACGTGCGGATCACCGCACGCTTCTTCGAGAAGCAGGATCAGTTCGGCTGGCACCAGGGCATGCTGCTCGACGGTGCCACCATGCAGATCGCGTTCCCGAAGGATCTGGTCACGTTCCGTAATCCGCGCAGCGGCTACAGCTTCTTCGCCTACCTGTACGCCCGCGACCGGCTCGTCGACTTCGTCAACCATCAGACGTTCTGCCCGACTCGCCACGAATTCCAGGACTACCTGCAGTGGGCGGCGGAGCGGGTCGAGGCCGACGTCCGCTACGGCACGGTCGACGAACTGCACGCCGCTCCGCCGGAGGAACGCGCCCGACTGATCGAACTGCACCGCAGCACCAACTATTCGGTGGTCGACATCGAACTGATCAACGAGCTGTACGCGACCGAGTACCGGGAACGGGTCCGCGGTGAGTGGCGCCTGTTCATGCGCCGCGCCTCCGAGATCGACGGCGTCCGCGAAGTAGAGGACGGCATCGAGGTGTCGGTGCGCAGCGCGGTCGACGGGCTCACCGACACGCTGACCTGTGACGCGCTGATCCTTGCCACCGGGTTCTCGGCCGCGCCGCTCGAGTCGCTGTTCGGGAGTTCCCTCCCCGAGGTGAGCGTCGATCGTGGTGTCGGCCGGGGCTACCGACTCGAGGTCGGTCCGGCTGTTCGCGGCGGCATCTACCTGCAAGGTGGGACCGAGAAGACCCATGGTCTGACAGCATCACTGTTGTCCGATGTTGCGGTGCGCGCAGGAGAGATTCTCAATTCGATTCTCGCTCATCGAGATCTCGGCGGCAGCCTTGCTAGGCTGAACGCAGACAACCCGTACGCGACAAGCGAGGTTAGATGAGCACCAATCCGTTCGACGACGAAGACGGCCGCTTCTACGTGCTGGTCAACGACGAAGACCAGCACTCACTGTGGCCCACGTTCTCCGAGGTCCCGCAGGGCTGGAGGATCGTTTTCGGTGAGGATTCGCGTCAGGCATGCGTCGAATACGTCGAGAAGAACTGGACCGACATGCGGCCCAAGAGCCTGCGTGAGGCGATGGAGCAGGACCAGAAGAACGCCGGGAAGTAGCCACTTCCGGCCCGCCCCGTCGACCTACTGCGTCACGGAATCGGGCACCGAATCGCTCATCACGACGCTGCGTCGTCCGAACCTCGGACGGCGCAGCGTCGTGTTTCGGCGAACTATCGCATTCCGGCGCATCCGGGGCGGCCGCCGTAGCGTCCGGGCGCCCCATTCTCCGAGCGTGACCCCCGCCGCCAGCGCACACCCGATGCCGAACGCGGACAGCAAGGCGCTCAGCCCGATGATCAGTTCGTCGTTCAGCAGCGCGTACAACCCCCGGTAGAGCGACAGACCGGGCAACAGCGGGGTGATGCCCGCGACCGCGACCACGAGTGGCGGTGTCAGGGCGCGGCGTGCCATCAGGCCACCCGCGAAACCGACCACCGTCGCCGCGATCGCGGACGAGATGACCGGGCCGATACCCACGCTCTGGGCAATCACGAAGAAGAGGAGCCCGGCGGCGCCGCCCAGTCCGGCCGCTGTGAGTGCCCGACGCTCGGCGTAGCAGGCCAGCGCGTAGAACATAGAAGCCAGCGCGCCCGCGGCCACCTTGACCGGGAGCTGTGTGAGGTCCGGTTGCGCGGCGTTGCTGATCACCGGCAGGTCCGCCCCCAGCGCCGACGCCACCCGCAGCGACAACGCGACGCCGGCAATGATGCCTCCCGTCATCATCACGACCTCGAAGAACCGGGCGGCCGCCGTGATCGGAGCCCCCGTGATCGCGTCCTGCACCGAGCCGACCAGCGACAGCCCGGACAGCAGCACCACCACACCGGCGGCGATGACCTGGGAGGGTCTGATGACGACCCCCAGGTGGTCCTGGACCGTGTACAGCGCGGTCGCCGGCGCCGCCGCGATCAGTCCACCCATCATCTGTTGGAAGAAGTACGGAAGGCCGAAGCGGTTGAGGACCCGGTTGACGCGGTCGATGACGACGGTGGTGAGGAACGCGACGGCCGTGATGAGCGGACCACCGCCGAGCAGCACGGCCACCGCGGCCGCCAGTCCGGCCCAGCCCAGCGTCGCGATCCACCGGTTGTAGGGGTGCGGCGCGGAGACGATCGCGTCGGTAGTGCACGATGCGCATCGTGCCCGSCGGCGGGATCAGCGGACCGCGGTGCGCGGAGACCACGATCGAGTTGTAGGTGACGTCCACGTCACACTGCGCCAGCCCGTAGGTCGCCGCGATGAACTTCACCTGTGTGGCGGTGTCCATCGCGGCGGTGCCGGATGCGAGCAGCACCTCGCCGACCCGGACCGCGAGATCGAGCACTTCGGCCACTCGCGCATCGTCGGTGAGGTCGATCGGCTGCAGCGGGGTCGGCGCGGCGGTGACCGAGTCGACCGTCGCCCGGCGGTCCTTGACGAGACTGCCGATCGACGCTGCAAACCTGCGCACGTCAGATGTCGGTGACGAGATCCTTCTCGCTGAGATCGGTGGCCTCCAGTGCCTCTTCGAGGGTGTCGTGCCGGAAGACGGTGGTCACCTGGTCGTTCACGACACGGAAGGCGGTCGCCACGGTCTTCGACTGGTCCGGCTGAGACGCCCAGGTGGCCTGCTCCTCGACGACGATCACCCCGTCGTGCATGAACATCCGGCCGGGAACCAGTGTAAGGCCGGACGATGAGGCCCATTCTCGGAGCACCGTGAGCCCCTGCGCCGCGCCCTCCTCCCCGGCGATGTCGATGTCGTCACTCGAGACCGCGAGGAGAGTGTCGATGTCGGACGAGTTGAGAGCGTCGTGCCACGCGAGGACAGTGGCGATCTCCGAGATGCGCATGGGACAACGCTAACGAAAACGGGCGGTCGCGGCACGGTTACGCACACCACTGTCGGCTATGGATATGATGAGCGCGCTCGAATGCCTCCTTAGCTCAGTGGTAGAGCACTCGCCTTGTAAGCGAGYGGTCGTCAGTTCAATCCTGACAGGGGGCTCCACCAGCGGAAACCCGTCGAAGCAGGTCAGGGGTCGGTACCGGAAACGGGACCGGCCCCTTCTCGCGTTCCGGCCCACTTCTCGCCCACACGTGGGCCTCAGGGGTGCAGTGGCGCCTGGAGGAGCACGTGGTCGTTGCCGGGGGCGCTGATTCCGAGCGTCGTCGCGTCCGACATCGGCAGAGCCACCGCCAGTTGCATCGACATCGTCCGATCGCCGCCCGCGATGAAACTGCCTGCATTCATGCGACTTCCGTCCGGGCGCTGCAGCCAGACGTTGTAGGTGCCCCCTTGCGGGAGTCCGGTGACGTCGAGGCTGATGCCGGTTCCCCAGGCCCGGTTCTCCACCCGTGCGGACGCCTCCACTCCCGGGGACAGCGCGGTGAACGCCACGGCCTGTCCGGGCGAACCGCCCGCGGTGGCGCCGCGGAGCAGGAACCCTGCGGTCACCAGGCCCACGGCGATCACGGCGGCCGCGGCGACCAGTCCGATCCGGCGGTACCGCTGCCGTCCGCGTTCGCGGTCGAGGGCTCCGAAGATCGTGTCGGGCAGAGTCGGTGGCGGCAGTGGCGGCGGCTCGGCGAGCCGATCCGGGTCGGCCTCGGACAGGGCCGCCGCGACGGGCGCCAGCTGGCGCAGCTCGGAGCGGCAGTCCGGACATCCGTCCAGGTGGGCGCGCAGCGCGACGGTCTCGCGGCCGTCGAGGTGCCCCAGCGCGTACATCCCCAGCAGGGGACGCGTCTGCCGGCAGTGCTCACTGGTCACCGTGCCACCCCATTTCCTCCAGTACGAGTCTCAGTGCCTTCAGCCCGTAGTACACGCGACTGCGGACGGTGCCCACGGGTATGCCCAGTTGTGCCGCGACCTCGGCGGCGGGGCGATCGCGCAGATGGATCTCCACGAGCACGAACCGATGCTGATCGGACAGCCGTCGCAGCGCCTCCTCCATCTGCAGTCCCACGAGGAGTTGTTCGAGCGGTCGTTCCGCCGTCGGCAGGTCCGGGGGCTCGGCGTCGGCCAGGCGTGGGCGGGCGGCGAGGGCACGACTTGCGTCGATGACGACGTTGCGGCAGATGGCGTACAGCCACGTCCGGACCGTCGAGCGCCGCGGGTCGTATCGGTCGGCGCCGCGCCAGGCCCGGAGAAACGTCTCCTGGACAGCCTCTTCCGCGCGTCCCCGGTCCCCGAGCGAGCGGTAGGCCAGGGCGAAGAGTTCGCCGCCGTGGTCGTCGTACGCGGCCCGCAACACCGTGCCGTCGGCCAAACTGCCGACCGACTCGTCCGTTTGCCGACGCGACCTGCGTAGCCGCACGCCGTCACCTCCTGCCTCAGCGGAAACTCGTCGGTGCGCCCGACGTCCACCGAGGAGTACGTGACCGAGAGCCGCGGCGTTCACGGTCGATCCTCGCATCGGTCCGAGTTGCCGCGTCGAGTTACCCGTGAACGGTCCGGGTGGACGGTCCGTACTCCTGTGCGTCGCCCGCAGCGAGTGGGTGAGTGCCCCGAAACCTGACGATGGAGACCCTGATGAAGTCCAAGAAGTCGATCATTGCCGCGGTCTGTGCCGGTACCGCCCTCGTATTGACGTCGGGATGCGGCGCGAACACCGACGAGCAGGTGGCCGCCCCCGCGACGGTCAGCACGAGCGCCGCGCCGGCGGTGACGAGCACCACCGCTGCGCCGACGGGCGGCCTCGAGATCGGCACCGCCGAGACCGCGCTCGGCACCGTGCTGACCGATGGCGACGGCTTCACCCTCTATCGATTCGACGAGGACGTGCCGGGCGCCATCAAGTGCACCGGTCAGTGCGCCGAGATCTGGCCGCCCGCGATCGGGGCACCACAGGCCGCCGGGCCTCTCTCGGGTGCTCTGGGAACTGCCGCGCGTCCCGACGGGACCACACAGGCGACCTACGACGGCCAGCCCCTCTACAGGTTCGCGAAGGACACCGCGCCGGGCCAGACCAGTGGCGACGGGGTCAAGGGCACCTGGCACGTGGTGAGGGTGGACACCGCCGACGAGTGACGTGGCGGAGCGCTCGCGTTACAGGGCGAAGCCGTCACCCACGCTCGATTCCGCGACGGCGAACAGTGGGTACTTCCCGCCGGCGTCGTGCTGCAGGAGTTGGACGCGCACACCGGACTCGCAACGCCGTCGTCCGACGATCCTGCCGAAGCACCAGTTGCCGCTGTCGAGAGCAACGAGCGTCTTACGTCCGCGACGCATCATGAACTGTTCACCTCAACCGTCGTCCTGAATTGGTCTACTACCAGGTTCTCTCGGGAGGGGATCCGGGGCCACGTCAGAACTACCTGTTCCACTACCTGTATTCGGCCCGTAGGCAGGGGCTTTTCCGGGCCGCGCCGCGCACCGACATGCGCGCGGCGCGGCCCGCCCGACCGGGCGTCACCGAACGGGGACGAATCCGTTCAGGCCACCGGTCGGCTTGATGACCTCCAGCCCTTCGGGCAGGTACGGATCGACGTACGTGCGACCGGGGCGAGTGACGTCGTGGTCATGACGCCGAGGGTGGCGAACATGCGTCCGTCGGGGGCGATCGCGAGAATGCCCTCGGTGGTGTCGGTCGCGAAAGCGACGTTGCGGCGGCCCTTTCCGGTCGCCGGTGAGCACGTAGATCGACCCGTCCGGGGACAGGCCCGGGCTCGATCCGCTGCCCGGGCCCATCTGCGCGGCGAAGGCGATGTCGACGCTGCCGGGGGTGGTGCCGGCGGGCGGCGTGACGTCGATGCCGTACAGCGCGCCCCGGTCCCCGTTCGGTGCTGATGCTGAGCACCACGATGCTGTCCCCGCGTGCACAGGACCTGGCCGGTCGACGCCGGTTGCCGCTCGGCGCAGTCGATTTCGAGAAGAACCTCGTATCGATGGTGACGGCGGCCCGCACCGCGCCGGCGGACGGGTAGCAGGAGTTACGTCGCCGGACCGCGTTCGATCGGATTGTCCGGGTTCGCCGACCACTGCGACCACGACCCGGGAAACAGGGTGACGTCGAGTCCGGCCGTCTCGGCCGCGGCGAGGACGACTGCGGCGGTCACCCCGGAACCGCAGTAGGCGCCGGCCGGCCTCGTTCCGTCCAGGCCGTGCTCGGCGAACAGCGCGCGCAGTTCCTCGCTCGACTTGAACCGCCCGTCGGCCGCCAGCACCCAGGTCGACGGGACGTTGCGGGCCCCGGGGATGTGCCCCGCCACGGGATCGACGGGTTCGACCTCGCCCCGGAAGCGTTCGGGCGCACGCGCATCCAGCAGCCGGCCCGAGCGTGCGAGGGCCGCGGCCTCGCTCTCGGTGAGGGTGCCCGCATACAGGTCCCGACGCGCGAGCGATATCGTTCCGGCGGGCGGTGTCACCTCCCCGGTTTCCACCCGACCCGACGCCTCCCGCCACGCCGACCACCCGCCGTCGAGGATCCGGACATCGCCGAGCCCGGCGGCGCGCAGCACCCACCACGCCCGCGACGATCCGGCGGCGTTCCAGTCGTCGTAGACGACGACCGTGTCGCCGTCGTCCACGCCCCACCGGCGCAGGGCCGCCTGCAGGTCGTCCGCGGAGGGCAGGGGATGGCGGCCCCGATCGGCGACGGCATGGTCACTGAGTTCTCGCTCGAGGTCGACGTAGACCGCGCCCGGGACGTGCCCGGCCGCGTGGGCGGCGCGGCCGTCGGGCTCGGGCAGCGACCATCGGACGTCGAGGACCCGTGTGACTGCGCCCGAGGCCAGTCGGGCGGCGAGGTCCGGTGCGGAGATCAACGTCATGCTGGGTCCTGTCTGAGGTGCTGCCGGATGGATTGCCCTGCCGGGGTGGATGATTAACGCTGTCCGGCCAACTCTGCGGGGGTCGTCAACGGTGGGATCGCGGGTACTCTGCACGGTACCCGTGCCCGCACTGCAAGGAGTGACGAGATGATGCCGACCAGTGGACTGCAGCCTCCTGCGCTGCGCACGGTCTGGCACAGCTGGCGGTTGTATGTGGACCTGTGCCGAGTCGGCGCCCTGCGCTGTCGTAGCTGATCCTTCCCGATCGCCGAGGTGATCGGGGCATTCGGCTCCCGCGTCATCCCGACACACGAAGGTATCTCGTCATGTCCGCTACGTCCTTGTCGTTCCATTGGTTCCTGCCCACCTCAGGCGACAGCCGCAAGATCGTCGGCGGTGGCCACGGCGCAGATCTGCGCTCGTCGGCCGGCGACCGGCCCGCGACGTTGGAGTATCTCGGCCAGATCGTGCGTTCGGCCGAACAACTCGGCTTCGAGGCGGCGTTGACCCCGACGGGCCTGCAGTGCGTGGATGCCTGGGTCACCACCGCAATGCTCGTTGCGACCACCGAGCGGCTCAAGTTCCTGGTCGCGTTCCGCCCCGATGCGCTCTCACCGACCCTCGCCGCGCAGATGGCGACGACCTATCAGCAGCATTCGCAGGGACGCCTGCTGGTCAACATCGTCACTGGCGGCGAGAGCGCCGAGCAGCGGGCCTTCGGTGACTTCCTCGACAAGGACGATCGCTACCGCCGCACCGACGAGTTCCTGTCGGTGGTCCGGCGCCTGTGGCGCGGCGAGCGAGTCGACTTCCACGGCAACCATATTCGGGTCGAGGGAGCCGAGCTCGAGCAACTGCCCGATCCGGCGCCGCAGGTGTACTTCGGTGGCTCCTCGGCGGCGGCGCTGCCGGTGGCGGGTGCGCACTCCGACGTGTACCTGACGTGGGGCGAGCCGCCGGCCGCGGTCGCGGCGAAGATCGCCCGCGTCCGGGCCGCCGCGGCGGAGCGCGGCCGCACCCTCCGGCTCGGTGTGCGCCTGCACGTGATCAGCCGCGACACCTCGGCGCAGGCCTGGGCGCAGGCGCAGCTGCTGCTGGACGACATGGACCCGGCCGACGTCGCCCGGGCGCAGGCCGGGATGGCGGCCAGTGAGTCCGAGGGTCAGCGCCTGATGCGGGAGTTGCACGGCGGGGCCACCTTCGGAGACGGAGACGCCCGCTCCCTCGAGATCTACCCCAACCTGTGGAGCGGTGTCGGCCTGGTCCGCGGCGGTGCCGGGACGGCCCTGGTCGGCAGCCACGCCGAGGTCGCCGCCCTCATCGAGGAGTACCGCGCCGCCGGGATCGACGAGTTCGTGCTCTCGGGTGCGCCGCACCTCGAGGAGGCGTACTGGTTCGGGGAGGGCGTGCTCCCGCTCCTCGAACGCAAGGGACTGTGGACACACCCCGCCGCCACCGCTGTCCCGTCCACGGTGCGGCGGCTGGCGGGGGTGTCGGCGTCGTAGGGCCGAGGCCGGAGCACAGGCGGCGGCCCGGTGCTCCGGCCAGGGCCAGGCCGGCGTCAGCGAAGGCGCTGCGCGCGGACGACGCTGTCGTGGATGGTGACCTCGTGGCCGTCGTGCTCGACGGTGCGCGACGTCGCGGCCGCGGTGACGATCTTCCATTCCTTCGGATCGAGCCGGGACACAACGTCTTCCGGCGTGAAGTACAGATCGGCGTGGCGTGGACGCTGCAGGTGGGTATCCAGATCCGACGGGTGATGTCCCACGATCAGCAGGGTGCCGCCCGGCGCGACGAAGTCGGCGAGGCGGTCGTACAGCGCCTCGCGCGGACCGCTGGGCAGGTGCACGTACTGCGACGTCACGAGGTCGTACCGGTCGGTGCCCGGATCCCATTCGAGCAGGTCGGCCTGCTGCCAGGTGATCCGGCCGGCGATGTCGTCGCCGGAGCTCGCTGCGTGCTCGGCGGCGCGCTCGACCGCGACGATGGACAGGTCCAGGGCCTTCACCTGCCATCCGCGGCCGGCGAGCCAGATCGCGTCGGCGCCCTCGCCGCAGCCGACGTCGAGTGCCGTTCCGGGATCGAGGTCCGAAACCTCGTTCACCAGACCGCCGTTCGGGCTTCCGCTCCACACACGGTGGCTCGATCGGTAGCGCTCGTTCCAGAAATCCTCGTCGAACTRCACGGTCATGCGTCCACTCCCTTCGATTCGCGTGCGCGACGTTCCGCGACGGCAATCTGTGTGTCCTCGGCGATCAGATCGTTGTTGATGGCGACGGCGGCGATCGCGGCGCCCGCCGCGGCCCCGAGCACCTGCAGCTTGGCGTCGGCGACGTTGCCCGCGACCCAGACCCCGGGCACCTTCGTCAGTCCCGACCAGTCGCCCGGCACGAACTGGCCACCACTCATCGGCTCGACCTCGGTCTCGAGGCCCAGCGAGGTGAGCGCGTCGACGCGTGCCACGAACCGCGGCGCCACGACCAGCGCCCGACGGTCGACGACGGTGCCGTCGTCGAGACGGACCCCGGTGAGGCGTCCGTCGTCGGTCACCAGCGACTGCACGTGTCCGGGCACGACGCTGATGCCGCGCGCCGCGAGCTGCTCGTGCTCGTCGGCCGTCGGCTCGGGGCCGGTGTGCTGGAACAGGACGACGTCGTCGCTCCACTGCCGGAACATCAGCGCCTGGTGCACGGACATCGGTCCGGTCGCCAGCACGCCCACCGGCTGATCGGCGATCTCCCACCCGTGGCAGTACGGGCAGTGCAGCACGTGGTGCCCCCACAGTTCCCGCAGGCCCGGGACGTCCGGCAGCTCGTCGACCAGCCCGGTCGTCACCAGTACGCGTCGCGCCTGCACGGTCCGGCCGTCGGCGAGCGCCACGGTGAACCGGGACCCGTCGCGGCGGATGTCCGCGACGGTGCCGTCCACGATGTGCCCGCCGTAGCCGCGGACCTCTTCCCGGCCGATCCTCGCCAGCTCGGCGGGCGGGACGCCGTCCCGGGTCAGGAAACCGTGCACCCCCTCCGCCGGCGCGTTGCGCGGATCGCCCGCGTCGATCACCAGCACGCTCCGGCGGGACCGAGCCAGCATCAACGCCCCCTCGAGCCCGGCCGCGCCGCCCCCGACCACTACTACGTCGTATCCGTCCGACATCTGTTCGCTCATCGATACCTCCCTTGGTGCCACCACCATGCCGACCCTCGGCCGGATCGAGCAAGCTTTATTGCCGAAGTGGCAACTTCCGGGCAGTCTGGAGGGCATGGACGACGTCGAGGACATGGACCGGATTCTCGGGGCGGTGGGCCCGCGGTTGCGGGATCTACGGCAGCAGCGGGCGGTGACGCTGGCGGATCTGTCCGCGGACACCGGGATCTCGGTGAGCACGCTGTCGCGGCTCGAATCGGGTCAGCGCAAGCCGAACCTGGAACTGCTGTTGCCGCTGGCCAGGGCGTACGGGGTGCCGCTCGACGAGCTCGTCGGCGCACCACCGACCGGTGACCCGCGGATCCACATGCGTCCGGTCACCCGGGGGGACAAGACCATCGTGCCGCTCACCCGGCGACCGGGCGGAATCCAGGCGTACAAGCACGTCATGCCGGGCGTCACCGGCCGGCAGGAACCGGATCCGCGGGTGCACGAGGGCTACGAGTGGCTGTACGTCCTCAACGGGAAACTGCGACTGGTGCTCGGCGACCAGGACATCGTGATGCTCCCGGGCGAGGCGGCCGAGTTCGACACGCGCGTCCCGCACTGGTTCGGGGCCGCCGACACGAACCCCGTGGAGTTCCTGGGGCTCTTCGGGCGCCAGGGCGAACGCGCGCACATCCGGGCGCGTCCGGCGCGGGACGAAACGGGGGAGTGATCGAATTGGGAAGGGGCCGGGACTACTTGTCCTGATGGCCGGCGGGGGCGTCTCCGAACATTGCCGCGATGCGTGACTTGATCTCTTCGGTGCTGATGGATCCGGTGCTGATACCGCTCGCGGTGGTCTGGCGAGAGTTCGAGATGAGGTTCATCGACTGCTTCCGTGCCTTTCCAGGTACTTCCAATGCCGTCCGGTGCATTTCGCACCGGTATGACCGGCGGCGCCGCATCCGAGGTGGAGCAACTGCGCCAAGGCCAGGCTAGCGACGGAACGACCCCGCGGGAGGGCCTCGGCGAAGTGGTTACGCAACCGGAATGAAATGGCGGCAGCGGCGGTCGAATCGTTACGAATCCACCGTGTATCCGGGACCGAGGACCCTAGTCTCGGAGGATGTCCACGGTTTCGCTGCCCACACCGGACGGTCCGATCGACGCGGTGCTCGAGACACCCGGGCACGACGGACCGTGGCCCGGCGTGGTGGTCGTCCACGACGCGCTCGGGGTCGGCCGCGACGTCCGCGAGATCACTGCCCGTGTCGCCGCGCGCGGATACCTCGCGCTCGCCCCCGACCTGTATTCCCGTGGGGGTCGAACCCGATGTGTCACCCGGGTCTTCCGCGAGTTGATCCGGCGGCAGGGGCGCGCGGTGGACGACCTGCTCGCCGCGCGGGACCTGCTCGCCGCCCGACCCGACTGCACGGGACAGGTCGGCGCGGTCGGGTTCTGCATGGGCGGTGGGTTCGCACTCGTGCTCGCGCCCAAGGGGTTTGCGGCCTCCGCGCCGTTCTACGGGCCGCTGCCTCGGCACCTCGA
This sequence comes from Rhodococcus sp. TAF43, assembly GCF_052113525.1. Taxonomy (NCBI): domain Bacteria; kingdom Bacillati; phylum Actinomycetota; class Actinomycetes; order Mycobacteriales; family Nocardiaceae; genus Rhodococcus; species Rhodococcus sp. TAF43. The sequence goes on along the minus strand of NZ_JBFRDL010000054.1, from coordinate 19,966 downwards.
GGAGGCCCTCGGCGGGACGTGCCCGATCGTCGGAAGCTACGGCGCACGGGACCCGATCCTGCACGGTGCCGGACGCAGACTCGACGCGGCCCTCACCGGCTTGGGCGTCGCGCACGATGTCGAAACGTATTCCGGGGTGGGACACAGCTTCGCCAACCGCATCGTCTCGGGTCGGGCGAACACGCTCGCGCGGATCGCCGGGATGGGGTACGACCACGAGACGGCCGAGGACGCGTGGCGTCGGGTGTTCGCGTTCTTCGACGCGCACCTGTCAGGCGGGTCCGAGGGTTAGGTCGGGTCCGCGGCCGCCCTTGAGCCAACGTCCGGGCAGGCGTCCGGCGAGGTCGCCGAGCGGTCCGACCGCGGCACTGAGCACCCCCACGGTCTCCTGGAGCAGATCGATGCTCGCGCTCATCCGCTGCAGGTTCGGGGCCAGCGCCGTGAGTGTCTCCGACAGCGCGACGATCTGGTCGAGCGGACCGCCCTCCGCGATGAGTCGCTCGAAGGCGCCGTCCTCCGCGAGCAGCGTCTCGAGGATGCCGTCCTCGGCCAGCGCGCGGTCGACGATCCCGTCCTTCTTCGTGAGCCGTTCGACCGCGCCGTCCTGCGCGGTGAGCCGCTCGAGCGGGCCGTCCTCGGCGGTGAGCCGGTCGAGCAGACCGCCCGGTGCGAGCAGGCGTTCGAGCGGGCCGTCCTCGGACAGCACGCGGTCGAGCGGGCCGTCCTCCGACGTCACGCGGTCGAGCGGACCACCCGGTGCCAGCACGCGATCGAGCGCTCCGCCGGGCTCGAACAGCCGCTCGAGGGTGCCGCCGTCGGACGTGAGCCGGTCGACGACCCCGCCCGGCGCCAGCAGTCGATCGAGCGGACCGCCGGGATGCAGTGCCTGGCCCAGAGGGCGGTCGTCGGAGGCCAACGCCGCCAACTGCTGCACCAGCTGCAGCGGTCCGCGAGGATTGGCGAGTGTTGCCGCGCTGACGCTGGTGACGGTGGTGCTGGACAGCGCCAGCCGGGTCGTGGCCAGCGCCGTCTCGGCGACCTCGAGCGCCGCGTCCGTGATGGCGAGGCCGGCACGGACCGGGAACGTGATCGCTGACACCAGGTTCATCCGATTACTGTAACCCCCGCCACACAGTCAAACGGGGTGTTCGGTACGCGGGGCGCGGGTCCGTCGGGCGGTCAGTGCAGGACCTTCAGGCCGACGACGCAGCCGACGATGCCGAGGATCAGCAGGACCTTGACGAACGAGGCGCTCTCGTCCCCGCTGAGCATCGCGTAGGCGACGGTCAGGGATGCGCCGATGCCCACCCAGACCGCATACGCGGTACCGGTGGGCAGGGTGCGCATCGCGTAGGCGAGTCCGGCCATGCTGAGCGCGATGCCGACGGCGAACACGATCGAGGGGGCGAGGCGGGTGAAGCCTGCGGACTTGCCGAGGGCGGTCGCCCACACGGCTTCGAGAACGCCGGAAATTACGAGAACGATCCAGGCCATGGTGTTTCAACTCTCCAAACACCGTCTTGTCGCTGGCCGGGTACGGTGTGCTCGTCCGGGTGTCGTCTGACCGGTACCAAGGTACCGAATTCGCGCACCGATTCCGAGTTCGGTGGCCGCTCTCACCACCCGTTCAGGCGCTCGCCGGGCATTCACAGGAATCTCGCAGGGAACGTCCAGCATGCGACCAGACATGTGGGGGAGTCTGGAGCTGTGAGTGAGATGTCGCAGGTCCGGGTGCTGATCGTCGACGACGAGCCGTCGCTCGTCGAACTGCTGTCCGTCAGCCTCCGCTTCCAGGGGTTCGAGGTGGAGACCGCGTCCAACGGGGCCGAGGGCCTCGACAAGGCGCGCATCTTCCGACCCGACGCGCTGATCCTCGACGTCATGATGCCCGGCATGGACGGGTTCGGGATGCTGCGCCGCCTGCGGGCGGACGGCATCGACGCGCCGGTGCTGTTCCTGACCGCCCGGGACGCCGTCGAGGACAAGGTCACCGGATTGACGATCGGCGCCGACGACTACGTCACCAAGCCGTTCAGTCTGGAGGAGGTCGTGGCCCGGCTGCGGGTGATCCTGCGGCGCTCCGGTCACGGCGACCAGGACAAGCAGCCCGCCCGGGTCCGGTTCGCGGACATCGAACTCGACGACGACACCCACGAGGTGTGGAAGGCGGGCGACCAGGTCTCGTTGTCGCCCACCGAGTTCACGCTGCTGCGCTACTTCATGGTCAATGCGGGCACGGTGCTGAGCAAGCCACGGATCCTCGACCACGTCTGGAACTACGACTTCGGCGGCGAGGTGGGCGTGGTGGAGTCCTACGTCTCGTACCTGCGCCGCAAGGTCGACACCACCGAGCCGCGCCTGATCCACACCCTGCGCGGCGTCGGCTACGTGATGCGCGAACCTCGGTAGGCGGACGGATGAGGCGCCTGCGCGCGTTACCGCTGCGGATCACCCTGGTCGCGGCGCTGCTGCTGTTGGCCGCGGCCGGGCTGCTCGCCTCCGGTGTCGCGGTGACCTCCGCGATGGAGAGTTCGCTGATCGCCCGCACGGACCGGCAGTTGTTCGACGCGGCGCACGGGTGGGCGAAGCCGCGGGACTCGCGCCCCGGTCCACCAGTCGCCGAGCCAGGACCGAATCGGCCGCCCAGCCCGTTCTACGTCCGCGTCACCGCCCCGGACGGCACGGTCCACCTCGAAGTGAACGACGAGAGCACCAACGCGACACCACAACTCGTCGCCGACCCCGGACCGGTGACCGTCGGATCCGCCGGTGGTGGCGACATCCGGTGGCGGGAGATGACGGTCACCACCCCCTCCGGGACGACGACGGTGGCGATCAAGCTCACCGACATCGACGAGACCGTGGACCGGTTGGTGGTGCTGCAACTCGGAATCGGCATCGTGGTTCTGGCGGTACTCGGATTCGCGGGGTACTTCGTGGTGCGTCGCAGCCTGCGACCGCTGCAGGAGGTGGAGGAGACGGCGGCCGATATCGCCGCGGGCGATCTGCACCGACGGGTGCCGGAGCGGGACCAGAGCACCGAGGTGGGTCGGCTGTCTTCGGCGCTCAACGGGATGCTCGCGCAGATCCAGTCGGCGTTCGCCGCGACGGAGGCATCGGAGGAATCGGCGCGTCGGTCCGAGGAACGGATGCGGAGGTTCGTCGCCGACGCCAGCCACGAACTGCGCACGCCGCTGGCCACGATCCGGGGCTTCGCCGAGTTGTACCGTCAGGGCGCGTCGACGGATGCCGAGATGGTTCTGAGCCGGATCGAGAGCCAGGCCACCCGGATGGGTCTGCTGGTCGAGGATCTGTTGATGCTGGCGCGGATGGATGCGCAGCGACCGTTCGAGCGGCATCCGGTGGACCTGCTGACGGTCGCGGCCGACGCCGTCCACGACGCGCGCGCGCTCGCGCCCCGGCGGCGGATCACGTTGGAGGTCTTGCCCGGTTCGGAACCCGCCCAGGTGATGGGCGACGACGCCCGACTGCGGCAGGTGCTCGGCAATCTGATGGGAAACGCGCTCGAGCACACCCCCGGCGCGGCGTCGGTGACGGTGCGCGTCGGCACCGACGGCACCGACGCGGTCCTCGAGGTGTCCGACACCGGACCCGGCCTCGGTGACGAGGACGCGGCCCGGGTGTTCGAGCGGTTCTACCGCGCCGACGAGTCCCGGACTCGGGCGAGCGGCGGCAGCGGACTGGGGCTGTCGATCGTCGCGGCCATCGTCGCCGCGCACGACGGCACGGTCACCGTCGACAGCGCACCCGGGAAGGGTGCGACCTTCCGGGTGCGGCTGCCGAGAGGCTGACCGGTCAGGCCGGGACGTTCTCGGCGTGGCCGAGGTCGCGCAGCGCGGCCTTGATCTTGGTGGCGGCCTCGTCCATGGACTCGGGCGACGGGTCGGTGTCGGCGCCACTGATGTCGAAGTTCCCCATGGTGTACGCGGGAAAGACGTGCATGTGCAGGTGCGGAACCTCGAGGCCCGCGATCAGGAAGCCGGCGCGGGGCGCGTCGAACGCCTTGCGGACCGCCTTCGCGATCGTGCGGGAGACGGTGGTGCACTTGGTGAACAATTCGTCGTCGACGTCCTGCCACTGGTCGACCTCCTTGCGGGGGACGACGAGGGTGTGGCCCTGGGTGACGGGCGCGATGGTCAGGAACGCGACCACGTCCTCGTCCTCCCACACGAAACGACCCGGCAGATCTCCGGCGATGATGGCGCTGAACACAGAAGGCATATGGCGAGGATAGGTCCCGGCCGTGGCCTCCGGTACTCGGACCGCGATCGCGGCCGCGCACCCGGGCGTGCCCGCCGGCGACCCGGGGAAAATCACGGTTCGTGATGTGCGAGCGCATTGCGTGGGTCACACTGTAATCCGTCTTTCACATCTCGGTCGGGGGACCGTTACGCCAAGGAGCGTCATGTCCGTCCGTTCGTTACGCCCCCGCCGGATCCTCGTTTCGGCCGTCATCGCGGCGGCCGCCGCCGGACTCGCGCTGCCCGGCCAGGCCGGTGCCGAGTCCTCGCTCGGCATCGTCAATGCGGTGTCGCCCACCACGCTCGTCAACGGTGCGCTCTCCGTCGTCGGCGGATGCCAGACGCCGGTCCGGGACCTCATTGTCAGCTGCACCCGGCTCGAGACGCTGACCACGCAGGTCCCGGTGATGCTGGCGATCAATCCGTTCACCACGAACATCGTCGTGCTCGGCGCCGGACTGTTCCCGGACGGCACTATGCGGCCGGTGCTCGAATCCCGTCTGCGGGCGGCCCTCCAACTGGCGCAACAGTATCCGCTCGCGCCGATCATCGTCAGCGGCGGCGTGCCGCAGTCGGGTGTCACCGAGGCGCAGGCGATGCGTCAGTGGCTCGTCGCGAACGGGGTCGTGCCGTTCCGGATCACGGAGGAGAACACATCCCGCTCCACCGTCGAGAACGCGGCCAACACCAACGTGATCCTGCAGCAGCGCGGGGCGGTCGGCGCGGTGGTCGTGACCAGCCCCGACCACTTGCAGCGGGCCATGGTCGACTTCCGGGTCGCGGTGGCCGGCCGCATTCCGATCGCGGGCGTCGTCGCACCGTAGGCGGAGTTCCCCGGAGGTTCGTGGCCGCTTCGCGCAGGCTTCCGTGAAATGTTGACACCCATCACGCGCTGAGCCACTATGTGCACCGAGCGATCGATCGGTCGGCTCGGTGGTGAGGATGGAAGAGGATCGCTTTATGGCGCCGTCGGCGCGTGCTCGGCAGGCTCCGGATGCTCGCGACAAAACTGTCATCGACCGTCCGGAAGGGTGAAACATGCAGCTGCTCATCGTGAGACATGCTCTGCCGGAACGCATCACGGTTGCGGAGGGGCCTGCTGATCCCGGGCTCGCCGAGCTCGGACATCGGCAGGCGGGCCGCCTGCCGCAGGCACTTGCCGAGTACSACATCGCACGGATCGTCACGAGTCCGCAACGTCGGGCACGGGAGACTGCCGCGCCGATCGTCGAGGCGACGGGGCTGACACCCGAGGTCGACGAGGAACTGGCCGAGTACGACTCCCAGATGGACCACTACATCCCGATCCACGAGGCGCGGGACAGGGCTCCGGAGGTGTTCGAGCGGATCCGCGGCGGTCTGCTGCCCGAGTTCGTCGACGAGGACGCCTTCCGGGGCCGGGTGGTCGGTGCGATCGAGCGGGTGGTGGCGGGCTCGCGGCACGAGGACACCGTGGCCGTCGTCGCGCACGGTGGCGTGACGAACGTCTTCCTGCAGCAGGTTCTCGGGCTGCCTCGGCCGTTGACCTTTCCGCTGGACTACACGTCGATCACGCGGGTGCTCGTTTCGCGCAACGGCAATCGACGTGTGGCCTCGGTCAACGAAACCGGACACGTGCGGGACCTGCTGCACCACTGACGGCCGTCCCCGGCACGACCGCCCGCCGTCGCTGCCGGGGTCCGATTGGCAGGTACCTCACAGCTGGGCTCCCGCCGGGCCGCAGGCGCGAGCGCCAACCTGGGCTCCATGACGACCGAACCCCAGCCCTCGGTTGACGTGCAGCGGCCCGAGGCGGTGACGACTGCGCCGGCCCTCGACGTAGTGGAGCCGGTGTACAACGAGCAGCAGTCACTCGAGGGATGCGTGCGGCGCCTGCGCGCCTACCTGTCCACCGAGGTGCCCTTCACCGCGCGAATCACGATCGCGGACAACGCCAGCACCGACCGCACCCTGGAGATCGCGCGGACACTCGCCGACGAGTTCGGCGACGTCCGGGTGGTGCACCTCGCCGAGAAGGGCCGCGGTCGCGCGCTGCGCACCGTGTGGAGCGGCTCCGACGCCCGCGTCCTCGTCTACATGGATGTGGACCTGTCCACGGGACGGTATGGGCGGCGGTCGCGACGGCGTGGGCACGGCGTCGCAGATCTCCGAATGGGTGCAGGCGAACTTCACCGCGACCACCGTCGACGGGATCACGATCTACGACCTGACGCGGTAACCGGACAGCGCTGCCGATCCGGTTTACCCTGAGGTGGGAGGCACACCATGTCCGAGCACGACATCATCGAGAGCATCGACGAACTCGTCCGTGAGGAAAGGGAATTGCGCTCACGGGCCGAGAGGCAAGGGCTCTCGGACGAGGAGAGTGCCCGCCTGACATTCCTCGAGCAGCGGCTCGACCAGTGCTGGGACCTGCTCCGGCAGCGCCGTGCCAAGGTCGAATTCGGCGAGGATGCAGCGCGGGTCGCTCCGCGACCGGTCGACGAGGTCGAGTCCTACCGTCAGTAATCGGCCGGTCGGGATTGTCCGATCGATGAAAGCGGCTGCGCACCAGGATTTCCGGTGCGCATTCGCAGTGCGCGGCGGTGTGCCTGCCGGTACGGAACGAAGAATCGAACTGCTTGGTGGTGATTGCCATATGACTTTGGTGGAAGACGTGTACACGACCCGGGTTTCGGATGAGCCGCAGGTGATCGGCCGCCCGGATCCGGTGTTCTGGGGCGATCCCATCACCGCGGAGTATGCGGATTTCGACCGACGCGGATATCTGCAACGGGAGAACGTGATCGGCGACGCGGACGTCGGGGCCTGCCTCGCGGAGATCGACCGGATCCAGCACGATTCGACGTTGCGGGATGACGAACGCATCGTCCGCGAGGACGGCTCCGATGCGGTGCGCTCGATCTTCGACATTCTCGAACTCAGCGATGCCGTTCGTCGGGTCGTCGAGTTGTCCGGCGCGTACGACATCGCGCGCGACGTTCTCGGCTCGGACGTCTACGTCCACCAGAGCCGGCTCAACTACAAGCCGGGATTCCAGGGCGGCGCGTTCTACTGGCACTCGGATTTCGAGACCTGGCACGCGGAGGACGGCATGCCCCGTCCGCGCGCGGTGAGCGCCTCGATCGCGCTCACCGGAAACACCGAGTACAACGGCCCGCTGATGATCATGCCCGGCACCCAGCGGTCCTTCGTGCAGTGCTCGGGGGCCACACCGGACGACTTCTATCGCGAGTCGCTCGTGACCACGACGCCCAGGATCGGGGTGCCGTCGGAGCGCGTCATCACCGACATGTGGCAGCGGCACGGCATCGAGGTGCTGACCGGCGGCGCCGGTTCGATGACGATGTTCGACTGCAACGCCCTGCACGCGTCCGGTGGGAACATCTCGCCGATGCCGCGGGCCAACGTGTTCGTCGTGTTCAACAGCGTCGAGAACGTCGTGCAGGCGCCCTACTCGGGTTCGGCACCGCGGCCCTCGTTCCTGGCGAAGCGCCCCCGCTGACGAGGGTGGGGGTGGTCGAGGCGTCGGCGTCCGGCCCGTAGTCTGAGACCCGTGCGCGTACTCGTGATCGGCTCCGGAGCCCGTGAACATGCCCTCCTGTTGGCCCTCGCCCGTGACCCGGGCGTCGACAAGCTGATGTGTGCCCCCGGCAATGCCGGCATCGCCCGCATCGCCGAGACACATGGGGTCGACGTCGCGTCCGGTGACGCCGTCGTCGAGCTCGCGAAGTCGCAGGCCGCCGACCTGGTCGTCATCGGCCCCGAGGTGCCGCTGGTGCTCGGTGTCGCCGACGCCGTCCGCGCCGCGGGGATCGCTTGCTTCGGCCCGTCCGCCGAGGCCGCCCGCATCGAGGGCTCCAAGGCGTTCGCCAAGGACGTCATGGCCGCCGCCGGTGTCCGCACCGCGCACAGCGAGGTCGTCGACACCCCGGCCGATCTCGACGCCGCCCTCGATCGCTTCGGCCCCAACTGGGTCGTCAAGGACGACGGACTGGCCGCCGGCAAGGGCGTCGTCGTCACCACCGACCGCAGCGCCGCGCGCGACCACGCCGCCGAGTGCCTCGAGATCGGGCACCCCGTGCTGCTCGAGTCGTTCCTCGACGGCCCCGAGGTGTCCCTGTTCTGCCTGGTCGACGGCGAGACCGTGGTCCCGCTGCTGCCCGCGCAGGACCACAAGCGCGTCGGCGACGGTGACACCGGCCCCAACACCGGCGGCATGGGCGCCTACACGCCGCTGCCGTGGCTGCCCGCCGAGGCCGTCACCCAGATCGTCGACGACGTCGTCAAGCCGGTCGCGGTGGAGATGGCGAAGCGTGGTTGCCCGTTCACCGGCCTGCTGTACGCGGGTCTGGCCATGGGCAAGAACGGCCCGGCCGTCGTCGAGTTCAACTGCCGCTTCGGCGACCCTGAGACCCAGGCCGTGCTGGCGCTGCTCGAGTCGCCGCTCGGCGAGGTGCTGAACGCCGCCGCGACCGGCACCCTCGCGTCGGTCCCGCCGCTGCAGTGGCGCGACGGCTCCGCGGTCACCGTCGTCCTGGCCGCCGAGAACTACCCGGCCACCCCGCGCACCGGTGACGTCATCACCGGGTCCGACGCCGAGCGCGTCCTGCACGCCGGTACCGCCGCCCGTGAGGACGGCGCGATCGTCTCCGCCGGTGGGCGCGTCCTGAGCGTCGTCGGCGTCGGCGCCGATCTGACCGAGGCCCGGGAGGATGCGTACGCACGCCTGTCCGAGGTCAAGCTGCCCGGCGGCCACTTCCGCACCGACATCGGCCTCGCCGCCGTCGAGGGGGCGCCCGCCCCACGACTGTTTCCGGCGCGGCAGCGGGGCCTCCGCCGGTGCGCGGCGGGGCCTGTTCACCCATCCGATCAGCAGCCCTGGTCTCGGAAGATGTACGGGGGAACCCCGGCGGCCTCACCGCGCACAGTCCGATCGCCGCGAGCCGCCGCGTCCTGCTCGACGACTGACCTCGCGACGTCGAATTCCGGTACCTCGTTGCACAAGTTCGGGCCGTTGCTAGCGTCGAAGATGTGCGTACCGAATCCCAGCGATCGTCCATCCCCGCCTTCCACGTCATGGACGTGTGGAAGGCCGCCACCGAGCGGCAGCGCACGCACGGCGATGTGCTCACGCTCGCGGCCGGTCAGCCGTCGACGCCGGCCCCGCAGCCGGTACTGCGCGCCGCGCGGGAATCGCTGGACAACCACCTGCTCGGGTACACCGAGACGTTCGGCATCGAGCCGCTGCGCGAGGCCATCGCGGGATACCACAGCAGCCGGTCCGGGATCTCCGTCGACGCCGACGACGTCGTGGTCACCACCGGTTCGTCGGGTGCGTTCACGCTGCTGTTCCTCGCGGCGTTCGACGCCGGTGACACCGTCGTCGTCGCCCGGCCCGGCTACCCCGCGTACCGCAACACGCTGACAGCGTTGGGCTGCAACGTGATCGAGATCGACTGCGGACCCGAGACCCGGTTCCAGCCGACCGTCGCGATGCTCGAGCAGATGGACACCCCGCCCGCCGGGCTGATCGTCGCGAGCCCCGCGAACCCCACCGGCACCGTCATCGACCCTGCCGAGTTGGCCGCGCTGGCCCGCTGGTGCGAGGAGCACGACACGCTGCTGATCTCCGACGAGATCTATCACGGGATTGGGTTCGGAGCGCAGGTCACGGCATCGGCGTGGGAGACGTCGCGGCAGGCCGTGGTGATCGGGTCGGTGTCGAAGTATTTCTCGATGACGGGCTGGCGTCTGGGTTGGATGCTGGTGCCCGAGAGCCTGCGCCGTCCACTGCAGCGGCTCGCGTCGAACATGACGGTGTGCCCGCCGGCGATCTCGCAGTACGCGGCCGTCGCGGCGTTCACCGACGAGGCGCGTGCCGAGCTCGACGGTCACGTGCAGCGGTATGCGGTGAACCGGGAGCTGCTGCTGACCGGGCTACCCGAGCTGGGGCTCACCGAGCTGGCGCCCGCCGATGGTGCGTTCTACGTGTACGCGGACATCGCGCACCTCACCGACGACTCGACGTCGTGGTGCGCGCGGCTGCTGGCAGACACGGGTCTCGCGCTGGCGCCGGGCATCGACTTCGACACCGTGCACGGCGACCACACGGTGCGGTTGTCGTTCGCGGGTTCCACCGCGGAGATCCGGGACGCGCTGGCCCGGCTCGAGCGATGGCTGCCCGCGCCGAAGTAGGACCGAGACAGGGCGAGAAAGGTCGAGAAAGGTCGAGAAGGGTCACTGCCTGCGCTGTTTGGTCGAATTCACTCGGGCGTGTCGCCGTGGCTGGCACGATGGAGGGATGACGTCCGCGGCGACCCCGAAGGGTGAGAGGCGCCGTCAGGCGCTCGTCACCGCCGCGGCCGACCTGCTCCTCGAGGGCGGCTTCGACGCGGTCCGGCACCGTGCGGTGGCCTCCCGTGCGGGTCTGCCGCTCGCGTCCACCACCTACTACTTCGGCTCGCTCGACGAGCTGGTGGCCCTCGCCGTCGAACACAACGGCAACCGGGAACTGGACGCGATGCGCGAACGCATCGACGACGTCACGCAGCGGCGGCGCGGCGTCGAGGCGACGGTCGATCTGATCGTCGACCTACTGATCGGTCCCGACGAGGTCGGCGACGGTGCCCGGGAACGGCTGATCGCACGGTACGAACGGTTCGTGGCGTCGGCGCGACATCCCGAGCTGCGGGACGTGCAGCTGCGGCTGCGGGCGCAAACCGACGACCTGCTCGCCGAGGTGCTGCGCCGGTCCGGCCGAGTCGTGCGCGAGCCGCAGCTGCGTCGCCTGGTCGCTGTGGTGGACGGGGTGGTCGTGGGCGCGCTCAGCGAGGTGGACCCCGATCCGCGGGGGATGGCGCGCGCGATGCTGCTCGACCTGATCGACGAGTTCGCTCCTCCGAGCACGCACTGACGAGGGGCTTGGGGTCTCGCCGTAAACTGGGATCTCGTGAGCCGCATCCCGAATGTCCTTGCCAACCGTTACGCCAGCCCCGAGCTGAAGGCGCTGTGGTCGCCGGAGTACAAGATCGTGCTCGAGCGTCAGCTGTGGTTGGCGGTGCTGCGGGCGCAGGCCGAGCTGGGGATCGACCTTCCCGCCGAGGCGCTCGCCGACTACGAGCGGGTGCTCGAGAGCGTCGACCTGGACTCCATCGCCGACCGTGAGCGCGTCACCCGCCACGATGTGAAGGCCCGCATCGAGGAGTTCAACGCCCTCGCCGGCCACGAGCACGTGCACAAGGGCATGACCAGCCGCGACCTCACCGAGAACGTCGAGCAGCTGCAGGTGCTCCGGTCGCTCGAGCACGTGTACAACCACGGTGTCGCGATCGCCGCCCGCCTGGGCGAGCGGGCCGCCGAGTACACCGGTTTCGTGATGGCCGGACGCTCCCACAATGTCGCCGCGCAGGCCACCACGCTGGGCAAGCGTTTCGCGTCGGCCGCCGACGAGCTGCTGGTGGGTCTCACCCGGCTGCGTGAGCTCATCGACCGCTACCCGCTGCGCGGCATCAAGGGCCCGATGGGCACCGCGCAGGACATGCTGGACCTGCTCGACGGCGACGCCGCCAAGCTCGAGCAGCTCGAGAAGAAGGTCGCCGAGCACCTCGGCTTCGCGCACGTGTTCACCAGCGTCGGCCAGGTGTACCCGCGCTCGCTGGACCACGACGTGCTGTCCGCGCTGGTCCAGGTGGGTGCCGCGTCGTCGTCGTTCGCGCACACCATTCGCCTGATGGCCGGCCACGAGCTGGTCACCGAGGGCTTCCAGCCCGGCCAGGTGGGCTCGTCCGCGATGCCGCACAAGATGAACACCCGCTCGTGCGAGCGGGTCAACGGCCTGCAGGTGGTCCTGCGCGGCTACGCGTCGATGGCGTCCGAGCTGGCGGGTGCGCAGTGGAACGAGGGCGACGTGTTCTGCTCCGTCGTCCGCCGTGTCGCGCTGCCGGACGCGTTCTTCGCGATCGACGGCCAGATGGAGACCTTCCTGACGGTGCTCGCCGAGTTCGGTGCGTACCCGGCCGTCATCGAGAAGGAGCTCACCCGCTACCTGCCGTTCCTGGCGACCACCAAGGTCCTCATGGCCGCGGTCCGCGCCGGTGTCGGACGCGAGACCGCGCACGAGGTCATCAAGGAGCACGCCGTCGCCGTCGCGCTCGCGATGCGCGAGCAGGGCAAGGAGCCGGATCTGCTGGATCGTCTGGCCGCCGACGACCGGCTGCCGCTCGACCGCGCCGCGCTCGACGAGGCCCTCGCCGACAAGTCCGCGTTCATCGGTGCCGCCGGCGCGCAGGTCGACTCCGTGGTCGCCGAGGTGCAGAAGCTGGTCGACGCCAACCCGGATGCTGCGCGCTACGCGCCGGGCGCCATTCTGTGACAACGGGTTCCACGGTGAGGTCACGGACCGTCACGGTCGGTGACCTCACCGCGCACCTCGCGCAGCCCGACGGCGGCAGCGATACCGTCATGCTGCTGCTGCCGATGATCAACGGCGTCGATGCGCAGGTGCGCGATTACGCCGCCGACATCGCCGCGGCGGGGATCACCGCACTGGTGTGGGATCCCTGGCACGGACCGAGCCTGGACGACACCCCGAAGGAGCGCCTCTTCGAGCTCATGGGGCAGCTCGACGACGAGGAATGCCTGTCGGAGATGGGCGCTCTGCTCGACTACGCCCGAGGTGAGCTGGGCGCACGGCGCGTCGGAGTCATCGGCTGGTGTCTGGGCGGCCGGTTCTCGCTGCTGCTCGGCGCGCGTGACCGTGAACTCGCGAATGTCGTTGCCTACCATCCGTCGATCTGGGATCCGGCCGCGGCGAACCACGCGCTCGACACAGTGGCGCTGGCTCCGGCGATCGCCGCACCGGTCATGGTGCTGCACGCCGGCGCCGACACGATCCTGTCGACCGGAACTTTCGGGGCCTTGCAGTCGGCGCTGCAGTCCCGCGACAGCGGCGCGACGATCGTGCACGCGTATCCGGGTGCCGCGCACGGCTTCAGTGCCCGTGCGCGCCAAGACGATCCGGTGAACAAGGTCGCGTGGGACATCTCCTGGCCGCAGGTGCTCGCCTTCGCTTCCGCATCGATGGCCCGGTAGCGGTCGGGACGTCTGCACCGCGCCAGGCGGATCAGCCGGAAGTCGGCGGAGTCAGGGTGCCGTCGACGACTTCAGCGGCAATGTCGTGGAGCGGTCGGCCATGGGTGCGGGCGTAACGGCGGAGCGCGTCGAATGCCACCGCCGGGGTGCATCCGGCACCTTCGGCGAGCATCCCCTTGGCTTGCTCGATAATGATTCGGCTGGTCAGCGCCTGCCGCAGTTGTGCGGCCTCTGCCTGCGCGTTGCGCGCGGTGCGATTGTGCAGCAGCCCGATGGTGGCGATCCGCGCCAGCGCCCGGCTCGTGTCGACGTCCTCCGCTGGGAGGCTGCCGGTGGCGACACAGAACATGTTGAGCGACCCGATCACCTGGTTTCCCAGCTGCAACGGAACGGCATGGACGGCCCCGAAGCCGACCTCTCCGGACAGGTGCTGAAACCGTGGCCAGCGCGCCGAGGTCGCGTCGCGGCCGAGGTTGACGAGGGGGCGCCCCGTGGTGAAACAGTCGTAGCAGGGGCCACGTGCGTCCGCCACCTCCAACTGTTCGAGGGTGTGCGCCGGCTCGGTGGTGGACGCCACCGAAGCGAGGTGCCCGCGTTCATCGGTCAGCAGGATGCCGGCAGCGTCGATCGCGACCAGTGCCACGGTTCGGTCGGTCAGAGTGCGTAGAAAATCGGTGGTGTCGAAGCCGGGTACGAGGGCGTCCGCCAGTTCCTCGAACACATGGACCAGTCGTTGTTCACTCATGAGTTTCCGGTCTTTCTGGCCGCTCGTCGCCGCAGTCGGTTCCAGGCTAGCCACGTCTGGCGTTGTCGGCACGGAGCACTTCGAGCGGTTGGCGCGTGTCGAGTGGCTCTGGCAGGATGGGTGAGCGGCCACCAAGTGGCCCGAGACGTCACAGGCGTCAATTCGCCACCCCGGACCCGGTGGCACGGTCGGCACGTTCGGGCGAGAAGACTCCACCGCTGCTCCGATATCGGGCACTCGCCGAGCAGGTCGGCGTCACCGCGCGTCGGCGGTTCGTCCCTCGGGACGTGGTGCGTGACGCGCCACTGCGCCCGCTTGTTCACGGGCCGGTTATTCCACCCGCGACAGCCAGGTCGCGACGACACGACCAGATTGCACTCTGATGGACGAACAGGCGGAGTCGACGTCAACCGGATTCGGGACATCTCCCATGGAAGTTTCTGCCCTGAAACCCTTTCCGCTGTCGTCGGCGCAGTACGAGGTCTGGCTCGCGCAGCGACTGGCCCCGCACCTTCCGTACTGCATCGCTCAGTACGTGGAGTTCCACGGCGACCTCGATCTCGACCTGTTCCGATGGGCGGCCGTGACCGCGGGACGTGAGACTCAGGGCGCCTTCCTCCGGCTGGTCGAGGTCGACGGGGAGCCCAGGCAAGTTGTTGATCCGTCCTTGGATAACTCGTTGGGGTTCATTGATTTTCGTGGAGAGAGTGATCCGGTGGCGGCCGCGGATGGGTGGATGCGCGAGGACCGGTCGAGTCCGGTGGACCCGATGCACGACCCCCTGGGGGTGTCGACCATATTGCAGGTCGGCGATGCGCAGTACCTGTGGTACAGCCGTGCTCACCATGTCGCGTTGGATGGGTATGCCGCGATGACGTTGGTCAACCGCATCGCGGCTCTGTACTCGGCTGCGGCGTCGGGCCGGGACCCGGAACCCAGCAGAGCTGCCGATCTGCGAACGTTGTACGAACTCGACTGTCGGTACCGTGCCTCGAGTCGGTTCGAGGCGGACCGTGCGTACTGGATCGAGCGGTTCCAGGGGCTGGCGGAACCCGTGAGTCTGGCCGACCGAGACGGCACTGCGGTGGCCCGCGACATGCTGGTGGCCACATCACTCGACGAGGACACGGCCACCCGGCTCGAGGACTCCGAGGGTCGGGCGAGCAGAACGTCCGCTGCGGTGATCATCGCGGCGTTCGCCTGCTACCTCTCACGGATGACGGGCCGGGAGGAGGTTCGCGTGGATGTCCCGGTCTCCGGGCGGACCACTGCGGTGTTACGCAGTTCGGGTGGGATGTTCGTCAACGTCGTTCCGCTCCGGATTCGGGTCGGTCCCGGCGACACCGTGGGCGATCTGGTCGAGCGGGTGAGTCTGGAACTGATGGGCGCGTTGCGACACCAGCGCGGCAACCTCGCCGAGATTGCGCGAGAGGTGAGCGTCGGTGCCGAGGCCCACCGGACCGCCGCGCCGATGGTCAACGTGATGCTCTTCCGTCAGGAGCTCGATTTCGGTTCGGTGACGGGTGAATTTCATGTGCTCACCTCCGGTCCGATCGCGGACCTGCTGATCAATGTCTACCAAAGCGGCACACCCGCAAAGACGTTCGTCGAGTTCCGCGGAAATCCGCTGCGATACCGCATCGACGAGCTGAGGCTCCATCACGAGCGGTTCGTCGGCGTGGTCGAGGACTTCGTCGCGGCCGGTCCGGAGTCGCTGATAGCGACGATCCACCCTGACAGTGCCAGGGAAGGCGAGCGCCGGCTGGAGGCGGCCCGGGACCTGGACTATTGGCGACGGACGCTGGCGGGGTTGCCGGTACTGCTCGGGCTGCCGACAGATCGGCGGCGACCGAAACAGCGGTCCCTGGACTTCGGAAGCCTGCAGTTCACGCTCGGCGCGGAGCTGCATCGCAAGCTGCAGCAGCGCGCTCGCGAGTACGACTCGTCGATGTTCATGACGATGCATGCGGGGCTGGCCGCACTGCTGGCCCGGGTGAGCGGCTCCGACGACATCGCGGTGGGTGCGCCGATTGCCCGACAGGCCGACGCCGCGCTCGACGACGGGGCGGACGCGTTGGTCGATGGCGTGGTGTTGCGGACCCACGTGGATCCGGGACTCTCGTTTGCGGACCTGTTGGAGCGGGTGAAGCATTGTCAACTCGGCGCATTCGCGCATACGAGGGTGTCGTTCGACCGGTTGGTCGAGGCGCTCGCCCCGGACCGCACGACGCCCTGCCCGCCGCTCGTCCAGGTTGTCCTCGGCCCCACTCGTGCCGAGCCGACCGCGGTCGCCGACGTGTCCGTCACGGCACCCGAGAACTGTTGTCCCGAACGCTGCGATCTGCAGATGACCGTAGGTGAAAGCTTCACCGACTCCGGCCGACCGTCGGGACTGTCGGTCGACCTCGTGTTTGCCACCGATCTGTTCGACTCGGCGACAACGCAGGCATTCGCGGATCGGCTGGTGCGGATTCTCGAGTATGCGGCGGCAGATTCGTCGGCTCCGGTCGGCGACGTCGATGTGCTTGCCCCCGAGGAGCGTGAGCAGTTGATGCCGGTGTCCGGGGCAGCGGCGTTGCCCGCGTTGACTTTGCCGGGGCTGTTCGCGGCATCGGTGGGCGCGGACCCGAATGCGGTCGCGGTTGTATACGGCGACCGGAGCTGGACGTACGGCGAGCTCGACAGCCGGTCGAACCGTCTGGCGCGCTGGCTGATCGGTCATGACGTGGGGCCGGAGAAGGTCGTGGCGGTGGGACTGCCGCGGTCGCTCGAGTCGGTCCTGGCGGTGTGGGCCGTCACAAAGACCGGTGCGGCCTTCGTTCCGCTGGATCCGGGGTATCCGTCGGCTCGGCTCGAGTACATGCTCACCGATTCGGGCGCCGTCCTGGGGCTGACGACGGAGGACGTGTCGAGAGACCTGCCACCGACCGTGCCGTGGCTGGTGCTCGACGACGAAGCGGTCGAGGCGGAGGTGGCGGGGACTCCCTCGACGGCGGTGACCGACGGCGAACGGGTCTCGGCACTGACACCCGACCATCCGGCATACGTGATCTACACATCCGGGTCGACGGGGGTCCCGAAGGGCGTGGTGGTGCCGCATCGGGGTTTGGCGGACCTGGCGGCCGAACAACGCGACCGTTTCGCGACGGGGCCCGGTGCGCGGGTCCTGCACTTCGCATCCCCGAGTTTCGACGCGTCGGTGTTCGAGCTGGTGTGGGCGTTCGCGGCGGGCGGGTGCCTGACGATCGCACCACCGACGGTGTACGGCGGCGACGACCTGGCGGCGCTGCTCGATCGTTGCCGCGTGACCCATGCGATCCTGACACCGTCGGCGTTGTCGTCGGTCGATCCCACGGGTCACGGCTGCTTGCGGTGTCTCGTGGTGGGGGGTGAGGCGTGTTCCCCGGAGTTGGTAGCGCGGTGGGCGCCGGGGCGCGCGATGTTCGACGCCTACGGCCCGACGGAGTCGACAATCATGGCGAATCTCGGAGTGATCGGGTCGGCGGAAGAGCCGGTGACACTCGGCGGCCCGATCCGGGGTTTCGAGGAGTTGGTGCTCGACGGGCGGCTGCGGCCGGTGCCGGTCGGTGTGGCGGGGGAGCTGTACCTGGCCGGTCCGGGCCTGGCACGTGGGTATCGGAATCAGGCCGGTCAGTCGGCCGCTCGATTCGTCGCCGATCCGTTCGGTGCACGGGGACAACGCCTCTACCGCACCGGGGATGTGGTGAGGTGGCTGCGCGATCGGGAGGGGGACCTGACGCTCGAGTACCTGGGCCGGACCGACTCCCAGGTCAAGATTCGTGGCTTCAGGATCGAGCCCGGCGAGGTGGATGCGGCGCTGACGGCTCACCCCCATGTGAGATTCGCGGCGACACTCAGTCGTGCCGGCCCGACCGGCGACCCGGTCCTGGTGTCCTACGTGCTTCCCGCCGCCGAGCACGTCCCCGACCCCGCCGACCTGAAGGCCCAGGTTCGTGTGGTGGTACCGGGCTACATGGTGCCCGCGGCGATCACAATGATCGACGAGATTCCGCTGACCCCGGTCGGCAAGCTCGATCGCACCGCACTACCCGCACCGGACTTCGGGACGAGGCCCACCGAGTCCCGGCCGCCACGCACGCCGACCGAGGAGACAACCGCAGTCGTCTTCGCCGAGCTCCTCGCGGTCGACCACCTCGGTGTCGATGCAAACTTCTTCGATCTCGGCGGAAACTCCCTCGTCGCGACCAAGGTGGTCACGCGGATCAACTCGGCGCTGGATCGGAACATCGATATCCGCGACCTGTTCGAGGCGCCCACCATTGCCGCGCTCGCGGCCCGGATCGATGGCATCGACGGCATCGACGATCGATCGTCGGCCCGACCGGCACTGACCACGGGCACTCGGCCCGACAGTGTTCCGACCTCCCCGGCGCAGCACCGAATGTGGGTCGTCAACCAACTGGATACGTCGTCGCCTGCCTACAACATTCCCATCGCGCTCCGGTTCTCGGGCGATCTGGACACCGGTGCCCTGCGGTTGGCGCTTGCTGACATCGTGGATCGGCATGCCACGCTCCGGACCGTCTACCCCGACTCCACGGACGGTCCCCGCCAGGTGGTGGTCCCGACGGAACAGGTGCATCCCGACCTCACGCCGATGTCCGTGTCCGGCGCGGCAGACCTGCGGGCGCACCTCGTGCGGGGTGCCTCCGCCGGATTCGACGTCACCGACGAGACACCCATCCGAACGGCACTGTTCTGGAACGGTCCGCAGCAGCACGTGCTGATGATCGTGGTGCACCACATCGCGGCAGACGGTTCGTCGATGGCGCCGCTCGCCCGGGACCTGACGGTCGCATACACCGCCCGCCTGCACGGGCGGGCACCCGACTGGGCGCCACCGGCAGTGCACTACGCGGACTACGCCCTGTGGCAGCGCCGCATGCTCGGCAGCGAGTCCGAGCCCGATTCGCCGATCGCACGCGAGTTGGCGTACTGGCGGTCGGCGTTGTCAGGGATGCCTGCGACCGTCGAACTGCCGACGGACCGACCACGACCGGCGCAGCGATCGATGCAAGGGAAGGAGGTTCATTTCGAGATCGGTTCGGATCTGCACGAGCGACTGCAATCCCTTGCTCACGAACATCATTCGACAGTATTCATGGTCATGCACGCGACGCTGGCCGTGCTGCTGAGCAGGGTGAGCGGGAGCACGGACATTGCGGTGGGTACGCCGACAGCGGGGCGAGGCGAGGCTGCACTCGACGACGTGGTGGGCATGTTCGTCAACACCGTCGTGCTGCGGACGCCGGTGGAGCCCGAGTCCACGTTCGCCGACCTGCTCGATCGGGTGAGGGAGCGCGATCTCGGCGCCTTCGCCCACGCGCAGATGCCGTTCGAGCAGGTCGTGGAGGCCATCGATCCCGTGCGGTCGACGGCGTACTCCCCGCTCTTCCAAGTGATGCTGGAGTTTCGGAACGCCGAGTCGCCACGCCTGGACTTGCCGGGGCTGACGGTCGAGCCTGTCGACATCGATCTCGATGTCGCCCGTTACGACCTACATCTGAGCCTCGCCGAGAAATTCGACACCGGCGCCGGCGCTCCCCTCGGGATGTCGGCTTCCTTCGGCTTCGCTGCCGACATCTTCGACTCGGACACCGTGCAGCGCCTAGCGGACCGATTCGTCCGCATTGCCGAGGAAGTCGTTTCCTCGCCCTCGATTCGCGTCGCGGACATCGATCTGCTTTCCCGGGCTGAGTGTGGGGAGTTGGTGCCGGTGTCGGGTGGGTCGGGGGTGTCGGGGCGGGTGTTGGTGGAGTTGTTGTCGGCGTGGGTGGTTCGGGATCCGGGTGCGGTTGCGGTGGTGTGTGGGGGTCGGGGGTGG
>NZ_JBFRDL010000053.1:0-31210 GCF_052113525.1 Rhodococcus sp. TAF43 | reverse complement strand
CCCGAACACGGCCCCGGTGGGTGCCAGTACGAGTAGAAGAAGCCGCGGTCTCGGCGGACCGCAGATGGATGCCGGCGGCGCGTGCAGTGGCTGGATCGTCATGGCGTCTCCGCGATCACGCGGCGGGATTGCCGTACTGGCCGTTGAGCAGCTTGCTCGGCGACACGAACCGGTACCCGTCGTCGGCCAGGTTGGGCGCGTGCGATTCCGGCGAGTAGTGGTAGCGCGGGAGGAACGCCGTTCGCGCGTTGTCGAGAACTTCCTGGGTCTCGAGCGCCTCGGCGAGCTTCTGCGGATCCGCGGCGGAGCCGACCTTGTCGGCCGCGGCCGCAACGAGCCCGAACGGGTCGTAGTTGTCGGCGAGGATGAGCGTCGAAGGAATCGACCCCATCGATGCCATCGACGACACCATCGTGTTCACCGTCGTGTCCGCGGCGTCGTAGACGGTGCTCGGGAACACCTGCATCACCAGGTTGGAATCGGCCCGCGTGCCCAGAGCCCCGTCCGGCGCGGGCCTCGCGATCAGGGCAGTGCCGGAGACCGAGGTGTTGCCGATCAACGGGATGTTCCAGTCCAGTCGCTCGAGGCTCGTGAGCAGGTAACCCAGTGGCGCGCCGTACGCGTCGATGACCAGCGCCTGCGTGCCCTTGTTCTTCAGCGCCTGCAACTGGGCGGTCATGTCCAGTGCGGCCACGTCGTACTCCTCGGTGGCCGACATGCTGACGCCCTCGTCGGAGAGGGCGGAGTCCATCGCCTTACCGAATGCCTCACCGTAGGCGCTGCTTCCGTGGATGACACCCACCTGCTGGTAGCCCTTGCTCTTCGCGTACCGGGCGAGGGAGACGGCGTACTCGGTGGGTGAGGGCGACAGGTCGAAGTTGAGGGGGAACTCGCTCGGATCGGACGAGTTGTCGGTGGGGCCGACGTTGAACGACAGGATCTTGTTCTGCTTCAGGATCGGCAGCGTCGCCGCCGAGACCGTGGACGGGCCCGAGTTGAGGTAGAGGTCCGGCTTCTTGCCGGAGTTCACCGCGTCGCGCAGGTTGGACACCGCCTTGGTGGCGTCACCGCCGTCGTCGACGACGGTGAGTTCCACCGTGCGCCCGGCGATTCCGCCGTTCTTGTTGACCTCCTCGACGCCGGCCTTCGCGGCCAGGATCGAGGTCTGGGCATTCGCCGCCAACGAACCCTGGCCACTGATCGCCCCGGTGACCAGGACACGGTAGGGGCCGCCGTCCGAGGCGTCCTCGCCGGACGCCGAGCCGGAGCAGCCGGCGACGGCGACGGCGGAGGCCGCCAGTGCCGCGATGAACGCAGAATGCCGAATCTTCATGCAGGATCCCTCCGAATGGGCACGGCCGATGCCAGGCGATTGCCTGGGCGCGCTGACGCTAAGGGTGTGACGTGGATTACGTCAATAGCCTGTTCCGCCTCGGGAAGGCGGAGAAAGCTTGTGAGGCAACATTATTGAATGCATGTGAGCGTGCAGGAGCGGGCCGGAACCCGGTGTCGGGTCCGGCTCGTACTCGTTGGGATCGACGCTAGAGCGGGTGCGGCGCAGCGCCTACGGAGTCTCCCGCTGACCGGTCGGTTTGCTCGGCGCAGGCGGATTCAGGTTCCCGGGCGTATGCCGGTGGTGACGCGATGGTTGTGGAGTGCCTGCGGCCACGATCGTCGTCAACCACGTTGCGATCACCCAGCCGGACGTCGTGTCGGACGAGTCGGGGTCGGTGTTGTCGACCGGTGGCATCGGTGGGAGGTCGTCCATGCCTCGACTGTGCCCCRTCAGCGCAGTGGGTCGTGGGAGATCGACGACGCCGGTGTGCCGGTCCGCTGTAGCGCGTATGCGGTGGTCTTCACCATCGCCGGGGAACCGCAGATCTGCACCTGCCGGTCGGCCCAGGTTCCGAACTGCCCCACCACTCGGCCCAGCGGGCCGAGCAGGCGCTGGTGCATTCCCGGCGGCGGTTCGGGGCTGGGGTACGGGTGCCACCAGGGGTTCTCGTCTTCCTCGGTGACGGGCACGACCGTGAGCCAAGGGTTGCTCAGCGACAGGTGCCACAGCGTCTCGATGTCGTACAGGTCGCACGGGTACGTGCCGCCGACGAACAGGTGCACCCGCGGGTTGATGCCGCGATGGGCCATGTCCATGATCTGTGCGCGCAGCGGCGCGAGTCCGGTGCCGCCGGCGATCATCAGGACGTCCTGGCCGGAGTCGCGGTCCACGTGCAGACCGCCGAGCGGGGAACTGAGCTGCCAGCGGTCGCCGACCGCGGTCTCGTTGACCATCGCGGGGCTCACCCAACCGCCGGACACGCGCCGGACGTGGAACTCGAGCTGGCCGAACGGGTTGGTGGGCATCGCCGGCGACAGGTATCGCCACATCTGGGGCCGCTGCGGGATCTGGACGCTGAGGTACTGCCCGGCGGAGTAGGGGATCGGGGAGTCGGACTCGAGCCGGATGATCGCGAGGTCCCGCAGCACCCGCTCGTGGCTGACGACGGTCGCCTCCCACAGCGCGGGGAAGTCGTCGGCGTCGGCGGCATCGGACATCGTGGTGGTGATCAGGGCGATCAGCTCGCGCCACGCGGCATCGCTGTGCGGGCCCCACGGCCCGTCGGAGTCGGCGTCGCGCATCGCGTCGAGCAGTGCGTTGCCGGCGGCCGCGTAGTGCTCGCGCTGCACCCCGTACTTGCGATGATCGCGGCCCAGCTGCGCGAGGAACGGCAGCAGTCGGTCGGTGTCGTCGAGCCCGCGGACGATGAACTCGACCGCCGCGACGAGCTTGACCCGCTGGCCGTCCATCCCGGCCGGGAACAGCGAGCGGCTCTGCGGGATGCGGCCGAAGAACTGGGTGTAGAAGGTGTGGGCGAAGCGGTCGCGGGTGTCGGTAGACGAGGTGACGGCCGCAAATTGTGCACGAATGAGACTGATCTCGGCCGGTTCCACGTCGTCCTCCCTTGCATGCGGATCGGCTCCGACCGCAGTCGAGGATCGGAGCCGGTTACCAGTGTGCACCGCCGACGAGACCGTCCGGTTGTGGGCCTCGCCTAACCCGGGTGAGAATTCCCGAAGAATTCCGAAGTTGAGCGGAACAGACTCAACATTTCGTTCGTTGAGGAGAACGACAGCCGATCGGAATCCTCCGGCACGGCACAATGATCTTGTTCGTTCGTCGCAAGGAAGGTGACCAGTGGACTCATTCTCCCCCACCACCAAGACCCAGGCCGCGCTGACGGCTGCGTTGCAGTCGGCGTCCGCAGCAGGCAACCCGGACATCCGTCCCGCGCACCTGCTGGTGGCGCTGCTCGACCAGACCGACGGCATCGCCGCACCGCTGCTCAAGGCCGTCGGCGTCGATCCCACCGTGGTTCGACGTGAGGCCCAGGTGATGGTGGACCGGCTGCCGCGCGCCACCGGCGCCACCACCCAGCCGCAACTCGGCCGCGAGGCGATCGCCGCGATCACCGCCGCGCAGCACCTCGCCACCGAACTCGACGACGAGTACGTCTCCACCGAGCACGTCATGGTGGGTCTCGCGTCCGGAGATTCCGATGTCGCCAAGCTCCTCGTCGGGCACGGCGCCACCCCCGAGGCGCTGCGGGACGCGTTCACCGCCGTCCGCGGCAGCGCGCGCGTCACCAGCCCGGACCCGGAGGGCAGCTATCAGGCGCTCGAGAAGTACTCGACCGACCTCACCGCGCAGGCCCGCGAGGGCAAGCTCGACCCGGTGATCGGGCGGGACACCGAGATCCGGCGCGTGGTGCAGGTGCTGAGCCGTCGCACCAAGAACAACCCGGTGCTCATCGGCGAGCCGGGCGTCGGCAAGACCGCGATCGTCGAGGGTCTCGCGCAGCGCATCGTCGCCGGGGACGTCCCGGAGTCCCTGCGCGGCAAGACCGTCATCTCGCTCGACCTCGGATCGATGGTGGCCGGTGCCAAGTACCGCGGCGAGTTCGAGGAACGGCTCAAGGCCGTGCTCGACGACATCAAGAACTCGGCCGGCCAGGTCATCACGTTCATCGACGAGCTGCACACCATCGTCGGCGCCGGTGCGACCGGCGAGTCGGCGATGGACGCCGGCAACATGATCAAGCCGATGCTCGCCCGCGGTGAGCTGCGGCTGGTCGGCGCCACCACGCTCGACGAGTACCGCCAGTACATCGAGAAGGACGCCGCGCTCGAACGACGCTTCCAGCAGGTCCTCGTGGGCGAGCCGTCGGTGGAGGACACCGTCGGCATTCTGCGCGGACTCAAGGAGCGGTACGAGGTGCACCACGGCGTGCGCATCACCGACTCGGCGCTCGTTGCCGCCGCGACCCTGTCGGACCGCTACATCACCTCGCGCTTCCTGCCGGACAAGGCCATCGACCTCGTCGACGAGGCCGCGTCGCGGCTGCGCATGGAGATCGACTCGCGGCCCGTCGAGATCGACGAGGTGGAGCGCGTCGTGCGTCGTCTCGAGATCGAGGAGATGGCGCTGACCAAGGAGACCGACGCGGCCTCCCAGGACCGGCTCGAGAAGCTGCGCGAGGAACTCGCCGACGATCGGGAGAAGCTGCGCCAGCTCACCGCCCGGTGGCAGAACGAGAAGAACGCCATCGACTCGGTGCGCGAGGTCAAGGAACAGCTCGAGGCGCTGCGCGGCGAGGAGGATCGCGCCGAACGCGACGGCGACCTCGGCAAGGTCGCCGAACTGCGGTACGGCCGGATTCCCGAGCTGGAGAAGCAACTCGAGGCCGCCGCGGCCGTGTCGGACGGGGCGTCCGACGGTGCCGTCATGCTCAAGGAGGAGGTGGGTCCCGACGACGTCGCCGACGTCGTGTCCGCGTGGACCGGCATCCCCGCCGGCCGCATGATGGAGGGCGAGACCGCCAAGCTGCTGCGCATGGAGACCGAACTCGGCAAGCGCGTGGTCGGACAGGCGGACGCGGTGCAGGCGGTGTCCGACGCGGTGCGCCGCGCCCGGGCCGGCGTCGCCGACCCCAACCGGCCCACCGGCTCGTTCCTGTTCCTCGGTCCCACCGGCGTCGGCAAGACCGAGCTCGCGAAGGCGTTGGCCGAGTTCCTGTTCGACGACGAACGCGCGATGGTGCGGATCGACATGTCCGAGTACAGCGAGAAGCACTCGGTCGCGCGGCTCGTCGGTGCGCCCCCCGGCTACGTCGGTTACGAATCGGGTGGCCAGCTCACCGAGGCGGTGCGCCGACGGCCGTACACCGTCGTGCTGTTCGACGAGGTCGAGAAGGCACACCCGGACGTGTTCGACATCCTGCTCCAGGTGCTCGACGACGGCCGGCTCACCGACGGTCAGGGCCGCACGGTCGACTTCCGGAACACGATCCTGATCCTCACTTCCAACCTGGGTGCGGGCGGCGACCGTGAGCAGGTGATGGCGGCGGTGCGTTCGGCGTTCAAGCCGGAGTTCGTCAACCGGCTCGACGACGTCGTCGTCTTCGACCCGCTGTCGGAGGAGCAGCTCGAGTCGATCGTCGACATCCAGCTGGATCAGCTGGCGGCCCGGCTCGCGGCCCGACGGCTCGCGCTCGAGGTGGCGGACTCGGCCCGGTTCTGGCTCGCTGTGCGCGGCTACGACCCGCTGTACGGCGCGCGTCCGCTGCGCCGCCTCATCCAGCAGGCCATCGGCGACCAGCTGGCGAAGCTGCTGCTCGCGGGTACCGTCCGCGACGGCGACACGGTGCCGGTGACCGTCTCCGAGGACGGCGATCACCTGGTGCTCGGCTAGGCGCTGCGCGCCCGTGCGCCTTGTCGGTAGTAGCAGCTACCGGCTAGGCGCACGGGCCGTCAGGCCTCGAGTTCCTTGATTCGCTCCGCGGCCTCGCGTAACCGCTTCTTGCGTGCCTCGTCCTCGGACTCCTTGAGCTCGCCGTAGAGCTCCTCGTCCGAGTCGCTGAACCCCAGGATCATCCGCGGTAGGCCGAGTGTGACGATCAGGCTGGGCCACACCACCCACGCGTAGTCCCAGTCGACGACGTTGTTCAGGATCAGGAACGCCACCAGGGTGAGGCCGAGTACGAGCCAGTCGAGCGATTCGATCCACTTGCCGCGCCGCAGCAGTGACGCGAGCTCGGTCTCCGTGCTCTGCTGCGACGCCGGCATGGCGGCGTCGGCCGTACCGCTGACGGTGAACGGCACCTTGACGATTGCGCCGCCGTCCGCGCGCAGGGGTACGCCGCCGGGCAGATCCCGGAACGATTGCTGCACGCCGTCGAGCGTGCGTGCGTCCGCGATGCTGCCGGTGCGCTCGTAGAACTCGTCGACGTCCAATCGTCCTGCCGCGTAGTGCTCGCCGATCGCATTCAGCGCGTGCAGGCGCTCGTCGTCACTCAGTCGCAGACCACCGTCGCCGGATGTGCCGGTCACCGCCGTCACCTCCCAGTCGGACCCGAATCGTGTGGGTTCGATGGTAGCCGCCGGTCACACACCGTCTCGGGGTCGCCTACTCGGTCGTGAAACTCTTGCAGCCGGATTCGACGACCCGGTCGACGTGCAGGCCTGGTCAGCCCGTGAACGGCGGGACGAAGAAGCACGGGACCGGCCGCGGATGCTCCGGGTCGAGTGCGTTGAGGACGTGCGTCGCGGCGATCGGATCCGCGGCGATGCCCGCGTGTTCGGCGTAGTCCAGTGAACAGGCGTCCTGTACGACGATGTTGGTGGCGTTCGGGGCCTCGACGAAGCCGGCCGTATACGGCACGACGGCCTCGTCGTAGCGGGTCATGATGTTGGTGTACGTCACCTGCGGGACGTAGGGCCCGCCCTCGTTCATCTTGTTCATGAAGTCGGTGCCGGCCGCCATCTGGAAGCACGCCCCGCACAGCTGCTCGACCGTCTGCGCCTGAACCTCTTGCAGTCCCAAGCGTTTGACCGTCGGAGCCAGTTGGGAGACGCCGAGGGCGTCGATGCCCTTCCACAGCGGCGCCAGCGAGACGTACTTGTCGACCTTGTCGGCACCGCCGAGGAACTTCAGGTAGTAGCTGGGCATCAGCGTGCCCTGCGAGTGCCCGACGAGGTTCACCTTCGTCGCGCCGGTCGACGCGAGCACGCGGTCGACGAAGTCGCCGAACTGCTGCGCACTCTGCTCGATCGGCAGCATCCCGCCGATCGCGCTGACCGGCCACGGCATGCCCGGCACGCCGCCGTACGTCAGGGAGAAGACGCAGTACCCCTCGTTCGCGAGCAGAGGTGCGTACTTGCCCCAGTTGGTCTGCTGTCCGCCGCCGGTGCCGTGCACCAGGATCACCGGTTCGGGGTGCTCGGCCGTCGGCTTGCACGAGAAGTCGTTGGAACCGGGCAGCGATCCGGCGGGATTGGTCAACTCCGGCAGGATGCCGGAGAAGAATCCGTCCGGCACCGGCAACGGGGGAGCGGGAGCCGCCCCGGCCGTGCCGCCGATCAGTAGTGCTCCCGAAACCGCGATTACCAGCCCTGCGAACAACTTTCGCACGTAGTGTCCCTTCGTCCGGTGTGCCGTCCCGACCGCTCGAGGAACCTAACACAGGCGATACCGCCCGTAACGTGAAAATCGTGGACTGAAACACATGTGGTCCCCGCCGCCGACAGCTCGCGATGCACTTCGGCCCGACACCTTCTATGAGGTGCCGGGCCGCGCATGGAGCGGTGCGACTCAGGCTTCGAGGATCGCGAAGCCCTTGTAGCCGGATTCGGCGACCTCGGTGATGATCTCGCGGTAGGCGGAGAAACCGCCGAGGAACGGCATGAACACCCGCGGACGGCCGGGGATGTTGGCGCCGAGGTACCAGGAGTTCGCGGTGTTGAGCAGGGACGCCTCGGCGCGGGTGCGGCATTCCTCGACCCAGTCGGCGACGGACTCGGGGGTGCCCTCGATGCCGGCGGCGCCGCGGTCGTCGAGGTAGGCGATGGCGTCGGCCACCCAATCGACGTGGAGTTCGGAGTGCAGCACCATGTTCGCGAGCACCGACGGGCTGCCGGGGCCGGTGAGGTTGAAGAAGTTCGGGAAGCCGTCGATGCCGAGACCGAGGTAGGTCTCGGGGCCCGCAGCCCACTTCTCCTTCAGGCTGCGGCCGCCGCGTCCGACGATCTCGAGCTTCTCGAGCGAGCCGGTCATCGCGTCGAATCCGGTGGCGAGGACGATCGCGTCGAGGTCGTAGTGCGCGTCGGTGGTGTCGATGCCGTGCTCGTCCATGCCGACGATCGGCGCGGCCTTGAGGTTCACCAGTTCGACGTTGTCGCGGTTGTAGGTCTCGTAGTAGCCGCTGTCGGTGACAATGCGCTTGGCGCCGATCGCGTGATCGGTGGGAATCAGCAGTTCCGCGATCGCCGGATCGTCGATGACGGCGCGGACCTTCTCCTCCCAGAACTGCCGAGCGGTGTCGTTCGCGGCGAGGTCGGTGAGCTGGTCGGGGAACGTCTTGGAATACAGGACGCCGCCGAGTTGCCAGCGCTCCTCGTAGGCGGCGCGGCGCTCCTCCTCGGACAGCTCGAGGGCGGAGTGGGGGATCGCGCGGTGCGGGGATCCGCCGCCGGACTCCCGCGACAACCGGCGACGCTCGGCGTAGGTCGCCTTCTGCTCGGCGCGGGTGGCGTCGTCGAGCGGGGCGTTGCCCGCGGGCACGGAGTAGTTCGCGGACCGCTGGAATACGAACAGGCGCTCGGCCTGCTCGGCGATGTGCGGGATGGACTGGATCCCGGACGATCCGGTGCCGATCACACCGACACGCTTGCCGGTGAAGTCGACGCCCTCGTGCGGCCAGTACGCGGTGTGGAAGACGTCGCCGGTGAACGTGTCCAGGCCGGCGAAGTCGGGGGTGTTGGCGTTCGACAGCGGGCCGGCGGCGACGACGAAGAAACGGGCCGACACGACGTCGCCGCGGTCGGTGCTCACCGTCCACCGCAGCGTGTCCTCGTCGAGAACCGCTGAGGTGACCCGGGTTTCGAACTGGATGTCACGACGGATGTCGAAACGATCCGCGACGTGGTTGATGTACCGGAGGATCTCGGGCTGGGTGGCGTACTTCTCGCTCCAGTCCCATTCCTGCTCGAGTTCGGGGGAGAAGGAGTACGAGTAGTCGACGGATTCGACGTCGCAGCGGGCGCCCGGGTAGCGATTCCAGAACCACACCCCGCCCACGCCGCTGGCGGCCTCGAACGCGCGCACCGTCAAGCCCTGCTTGCGGAGCCGGTAGACGGCGTACACGCCGGCGATGCCCGCGCCCACGACCACGGCGTCGTACGAGGCGGTGATGGGTGCCGAATCCTGTCCGTTCACTGAAGAGTCCTTCCATGAGCGCGAGGTGCCCGACCCTGAAGATGGACCAGACCCCGCGGTCCCTGCGATGAATCCACGCTATGGCGGGGTGGCATGCCTGGGCAGCGGACCATCCCGCCCAGCGGGTCGTTTCGGCGGAACAGGGACCTTCGGCGCTCGACGAAAACGGCGTCTTGCAGGGCGGATGTGTCCCGAGCCGGGGCGGGGAAGGTTCCCGCCACGAGGGACGCAAGGAGGGCCCTCCGCGACCTCGGTAACCTGGCGTCGTGCCTACCCCTACTCCTGACGCGACGAGCGCCCGCGTGGACAGTTGGACCTGGGCGGTGCGGCTGTTCAAGACCCGGTCCCAGGCGGCCACCGCGTGCCGGTCCGGTCATGTCCGGGTGAACGGCACGCCGGCGAAGGCGTCCGTGCAGGTCAAGCCCGGCGACGAGGTGCGCGTGCGGGTCTCCGGTGTCGAGCGGATCGTCGTCGTGGTGCGGCCCATC
The DNA here is from genome assembly GCF_052113525.1 of Rhodococcus sp. TAF43. NCBI lineage: Bacteria > Bacillati > Actinomycetota > Actinomycetes > Mycobacteriales > Nocardiaceae > Rhodococcus > Rhodococcus sp. TAF43. The sequence goes on along the minus strand of NZ_JBFRDL010000053.1, from coordinate 21,454 downwards.
ACGAAGCGGGTCGGCCCGCCGGTCGCCGCCGAGTGCATGCAGGACAACAGCCCGCCGCCGCCCTCGCCCGAGGTGATGGCGTCGCAGCCCCGCCGCGATCGCGGTGCGGGCCGCCCCACCAAGCGCGAGCGGCGCGACCTGGAGAAACTCCGCGGGTTGTAGGCCGGATCCGCGATCCGATCGAGACCCCCGGGACCGTTGACACCCCCGAGAAAGTGGCAGACACTTTCAAAAGGAATGAGGTGCCAATTCGGAGGTTCTCTCATGATTTCGACCTCGGGTTCTGTTTCTGCCACGTCCCGCCGCCGCTGGTGGGCCCTGACGGCGCTGTCGGTCGCGGTCTTCGCGATCGGCATCGACCTGATGGTGCTCACGGTCGCGCTGCCCACGCTCGCCCGGGACCTCGACGCGACCACGTCGTCGCTGCAGTGGTTCTCGACGTCCTACACCCTGGTGCTCGCCGCGGCCCTGCTGCCCGCCGGCAGTTTCGGGGACCGGATCGGACGACGGAAGTTGCTGCTGATCGCGATGGCGCTGTTCGGTCTCGCGTCGCTCGCGTGCGCCTACTCACAGACCGGTGCGCAGCTGATCGGCGCCCGTGCGGTGCTCGGACTCGCCGCTGCCGCGATCATGCCGATGTCGATGGCGGTGCTGCCGATCCTGTTCCCCGACAAGGCGGAGCAGCAGCGGGCGCTGACGATCTGGGTCACCGCCACCGCGCTCGGGTTGCCGCTCGGTCCGATCCTCGGTGGGTGGCTGCTCGGGCACTTCTGGTGGGGTTCGGTGTTTCTCGTGAACGTCCCGCTGGTGTGCGTCGGCCTCGTCTCGGTCGCGCTCCTGGTGCCCGAGTCGCGCAGCAGTGCGCCCGGACGTTTCGACGTCGCCGGCGCGCTGCTCTCCTCCACCGGACTGCTGGCCCTGACCTACGGCTTCATCACCGCCGGCAGCGACGGCTGGGGTACCGACCAGGTCCTGGTGTCTCTCGGTGCGGGTGTCGTGCTGTTAGCGGCGTTCCTGTTGTGGCAGAGCCGGTCCGGGAACCCGCTCGTCGACCTCGCGCTGCTCGCCGATCGGGACTACGCGTTCGGCGCGGGGCTGACGACGCTCGTGAACTTCGTGATGTTCGGCCTGCTGTTCTCGCTGCCGCTGTATCTGGGCTCGGTGTTGGGGGCCGACGCGCTCGGTATCGGGGTGCGGTTGCTGCCGATGATCGCCGGACTGGTCCTGGGCACTCGACTCGCCGACCTGCTGGCCCGAATTCTGGGCCCGGGAACGCTCATCGCCCTCGGATTCGCGGCGCTGGTCGGAGCGTGCCTGCTCGGCACCACCATGACCGTCGACTCCGGCTACGGGCCGGCCGCGACGTGGCTGACGATCGCCGGGGTGGGGCTGGGACTGGTGATGCCCACCGCGATGGCTGCCGCGATCGGCGCGCTGTCGCCCGAACGATCCGGGGCGGGATCGGCTCTGGTGCAAGCGCTTCGGCAGGCCGGCGGAACCATCGGCGTCGCCGTGCTGGGCACCGTCCTCGCCGCCGGCTATCACTCGCACCTGCCGTCCACGGCGCTGCCGGAGCCCGCGCAGCCCGCGGTCTCGGATTCGGTGAGCAGTGGTGTGGCCGTGGCCCGGTCGCTGAATCTGCCCACGCTCGAGGAGCAGGTACAGGCGGCTTTCGTGCACGGCATGGTCTCGGCGCTGTGGGTCAGTGCCGCGCTCGCGGTCGTCGGCGGGGTGATCGCGATCATCGGGCTGCCCGTGCGCCGACAGGTCGAGACCGAGGCCGACTCGTCCGTCGATGAGGAACACTGGGCGCATGAGCACGTCGACTGAGCAGTTGGGACTGCGCGAACGGAAGAAGCTCCGGACGCGGGCCCAGATTCGCGAGCACGCGATGCGGCTGTTCACCGAACAGGGTTACGCCGCGACCACCGTCGAGCAGATCGCGGCCGCCGCGGAAGTCTCACCGAGCACGTTCTTCCGCTACTTCCCGAGCAAGGAGCAGTTGATCCTCATCGACGACCTCGATGCGCCGATCCTCGAGGCCGTCGCCGCGCAGCCGCCGGAGGTGCCCCCGCTGACCGCGTGTCGGCAGGCCTTCGAGCAGGTCCTGTCGGCGCTCTCGGCGGAGGAGCGAGAGGCGGAACGCACCCGGCAGCGGTTGCTGTTCGGTGTGCCCGAACTGCGCGCGGCGATGATCGGTGAGCTCACCCGATCGATCGGCGTCCTCGCGGACGCGATCGGTTCTCGCGTCGGCCGACCCGCCGACGAGTTCGAGGTTCGGGTTCTCGCCGGTGTCATCGCGGGCGCCGTGCTGGGCGCCGTCGGCGGTGATGCCGCAGATCCGCCGGATCTGGCCGTATTCGTGCGGGCGATCGAATTCCTCGAGCAGGGTATGCCCCTCTCGTGAGGTTTCAGACGCATCTCAGAATCCGGCTCTACCCTGAACTGTCGGCCGAAGAGAGTAGGTGTCTCGCACCATGACGAACCCCGAGGATCCGCGCGATCCCCGCACCCCGCAGGAACGCGCGTACGACCCAGCCGAACAGGCGCGGCCGTCGGACGAGACCGTCCAGTGGGCACGTACCGGCGACGACAGCACACAGCAGATTCCGCCGGTTGCCCCGGACCAGCCCACCGAGCAGTACTACACGGCCGATCCCTACCAGGCGTACGGTTCGCCGCCGCCGAATGCGACCCAGGCGTATCCCACGTACGACCCGCGCCTCGATCCGCAGGCTCCGCTGTCGAATCCGACGCAGGCGTACCCGACGTACTACGCGCAGGGCGGGTACCCGCCGCCCGGCTATCCGCCGCCCGGCCAGCCGCCGACCGGTGAGGTGCCGTCCATCGAGACCACGCCCGAGCACAAGCCCGGCCGCAGGGTGGGCCTGTGGGCGGCCGTCGGCGCCGGCGCCGTGCTGCTGGCGCTCGGCCTGGGCATCGGGTTCCTGCTGAACAGCGGCGGCCCCGACAACTCGACCACCGCCTCGGCCCCGTCGATCCGCACGTCGGCACCGACGGTGCCCGGGCAGCCACGCAGCACCGCGCCACCCACGTCGGCGCCCGACACGACGTCCCCGCTCGAGAGCATTCCCGGCGGTGTCGGCGAATTGATCGGCAAGGCGGGCACGGCGATGGGCACCATCACCGCCAACGACGGCGGCACGCTCACCGTCGACTCGATCGGCGGAACCAAGGTCACCGTGTTCACCACTGCCGACACCACGCTGATCTCCCTCACCGCGAACACCATCGCCGATCTGAAGCCCGGCGAATCGGTGCTGGTGCAGGGTGACAAGGTCGAGGGCGGCGCCGTCACCGCGAAGTTGATCATCGGCACGACACTTCCCAACTTCGGTAACTGACGCGCGGCACCGGATGCCCGGATCAGGCCCGGGAGTGGCTAGGCTGACCCTCGATGACGGCTATGTGGTTCGGATTGGCAGTGATAGCGCTCGCGGGTGCTGTCGCGCTGCTCTATGTCGATCGTTCGCGACGCGACCAGACCGGTCGAGTCCGGCAGATCTGGGCGAAGGCGCAGGGATACACGTACAACTCCTCCGACGACCATCTGCCGTCGGAGTGGCATCGTGCGGCCCTGTCCAAGCAGGAGTATCTCGGTGCGGTGGACGTCGTGCGGGGTATCCGCCGGGGTGAGCAGTTCGTGCTCTTCGACCTCGAGGACACCGCCACGATCGTCGCGGTGCACCGCGAGGTGGGCTCGGACGTCGACATCGACCTGCGTCTGAAGTCGACCCCGCCGCCGCGCGACACCGACCTGAACCTGCTCGGGGCGATCGGGCCGCGCGTGGTGTTCGCGACCGATCTCGAGATCGCGCGCCGGGTGTGCGACCAGCGCATGGTGGCGTTCACCGAGACGGTGCCGCCGCAGCTGCAGATGCTGTGGAGCGAGGGCCAGTGGACGCTGGGCTCGCTGCCGGTAGGCAGCTCCGGGCGGGACTGGGACGCGGCGATCGAGGCCGTGGCCCGGCTGTCGGGAATGCTCCGGGTGCTACCGCCCGCCACCGAACCGCCGGCCATGGAGCCCGCCGCGCACGATCCGGGTCGCCCGGTGGCGCAGGAGCCCGTCGAATAGCGGCCTCCGCCCCGTCCCAGTAGATTCCGCATCTGTGGTTGTTGTGTCGGGTGTTGTTCTTGTTCTTGTTGTGGCTGTAGTGAGTGCTGCGGTCTGGGTGACGGTCTCCGTCCGGCAGCTCCGCCGGACCGACGCCAGCGTGCGTGCGGCCCTCGGGTTGGTCCACGTCGAGCTCGATCGCCGGTACCAATACATCCCCGGCCTGGTCCTGGCCGCCGCGGAGACGGTGGGCCGTGAGCTCGTGAACACCGTGTCGGGGGCCCGCAGCCTGGCCATGCGGATCCGCGAGGAGGACCTCGACCCGCGCCGGCAGGCTGGCGCCGAGAATGCGTTGTCCGAGGCGCTGCAGTCCCTGCTCGCCACCGCCAACCGTTACCCGGCGCTGCGCAACGACTGGGCGTTCACGCGGCCGAGCCACGAGATCGAACAGACCGAGGCGCGGCTGGCCGGCGCGATCCAGGTCTACAACGACATGGCCGGACGCCTCGACCGCTCGCTCACGACGTTCCCGACAGGGCTGATCGCGCGCAGAATCGGGATCGTGGGGGCGCAGCCGTTCGAGGCGACGATCCTCGAGGTGCCCACGTCGGGAACGAAGGATGCGGACGCCGGGGACGACGGCGTCGCCGATGTCGCGGCCTGAGGGCCGCAGGCACTGTGACCGGGCCCCCTCGCTAGGCTCGACCCGACGAAATATGTCTGACTTCAAAGGTGATGGGAGCGGCCGATGACGGATCGCGACGAGCTCGCTGCGCTGGTGCGCGAGCTGGCGGTGGTGCACGGAAAGGTGACCTTGTCCTCGGGCAAGGAAGCCGACTACTACGTGGACCTGCGCCGCGCGACGCTGCACCACCGCGCCGGCCCGCTGATCGGCAAGCTGCTGCGCGAACTGGTCGCCGACTGGGATTTCGTGTCCGTCGGCGGTCTGACGATGGGCGCCGACCCGGTCGCGATGGCCGTCATGCATGCGGAGGGACGCCCGATCGACGCGTTCGTGGTCCGCAAGGCCGCCAAGGCGCACGGCATGCAGCGCCAGATCGAGGGCCCCGACGTCGTCGGCAAGCGCGTCCTGGTCGTCGAGGACACCACCACCACCGGCAACTCGCCGCTCACCGCCGTCAAGGCGCTGCGTGACGCGGGCGCCATCGTGGTGGGTGTCGCCACCGTCGTCGACCGGGCCACCGGCGCCGACGCGATCATCGCCGCCGAGGGACTCGAGTACCGCTCGCTACTGGGTCTCGACGACCTGGGTCTGAGCTAGTTCTGAGCTAGTACTGCAACGGCACTCGTAGCGGGCCCCCGGGCTCGGTAGTGCGGTACCCGGCAATGCACTGGCTGTTCACGTCAGGCCCCCACGGGCCGTGCCGGTGGCGGCCGACCGCCGGTGCGGGATCACGCACAGGTTTGCGCGATCCCACACCGGCGACGGTCTAGTTCAGTCGTTCTTCTCGGTCAGCTCGCTACAGCATTGCGACGACGGATCATGACGAATCCGCCCGCCCCGAGTGCCAGCACTGCGCCGGCGGCGCCGGCGACGGCCGGGTTGATCATGGGTACGGCTGCGGTCTCGGCGGCCGGGTTCTCGAGGCACAGTGGACCGCCCGCACACGAAGCGGGGACTCCGGCAGGAATGTCCGCACGCTCCGACATCACCGTGACGAGGTTGTGGTCACCCTGACTTGCGTACGGCTTGACCGCGACCGCGTAGGTCACTGTCACCGACTGGCCCGGAGCCAAGGTCCCCGCGATACCGTGCACTCCGGAGCCTGAATCAGTCACGGACAGAGCCGCATTCTCGCTCGTCGGACCGGACACCAGGTCCGCGTCGTCGAGCAGACCGGAAAGCGTCAGGGCGCGATCCACCGCAATGGGTTGCTCACCGGTGTTGGTGAACGTCGAGGTGTAGTTCACGACCTGGCCGTCGGTGACCGGACCTGATGCGTCCGAGGTGTGGGTCACCTCGAGTGCGCCGGCAGAGGGAGTCTCGAGCTTCATGGAGACGTTGTCGATGTAGGAATCGAACGTCGTCCCGGTCCTCAGGCCATCGAGAAAAATATTGACGCTGCGACTGCCGGAGGGTACCGGAACCGTGATGGACTGGAGAGTGAACCCGGCGGTGTTGCCACGCTCCGCCGCGGCACCGAATGGTCCCAGGATATTGAGCATGCCCGCTTGTCCGAACCTGAAGCGCAATCTCATGCTGTCGTCGGAATCTGCGGTACCACCGAAGTAGGCCGACAGCTTCACACTCACAATTCCGGCGTCGATCTGGGTCAGGGCTGCGGCCGGCAGATTGAACGTCTGTAGCGCGCTCGCTGTGGGTTGGGATCCTGCATAGGTCATGGCGTTGTTGCCTCCGTCGAATGTTCCGACCTGGGCTCCGGTGCTGTCCACCACCGTCGGCGACACGCCGATGTCGGCATAAGGCGCGCCGGCAATGTTCACGTTCTTGAACCAACCCCCGCCGCCCTCGCCGTCGCCGTTGACCACCAGTTCCCCGGGAAACGTGTCCAGGGGTACTGCGCTCGACGGGGCTGCTGTCAGCATTCCTGCCGCACCTGCTGTCACGGCAACGAGCGTCGCACCGACCATGCGCCGGACCAACGAATTCACCTTCACGAAGTTCGCTCCATTCTCATGCGGCGTCATGTGCGCATGGAACGCGCTGCACTGCCACTGAATTCGACCTTCGCAGAATAGGGATCTCGCTGGCGGTGGGCGGCACGCGCAGGGTCAAGAGTGCGCGATCCCGCACCCGCCGTTCGCGTTACCGCACTACGGTGCGCCGTCCACTGGAGTCCACTCACGACGAGGACCACGGGCGCGCCGCCCCGGCATCGACCAACCCACCCAATCGATCACCGAACCGGACACAGACCTCCGAAAACGACACGGTCGCCGCAACCTCTCGGATCGAGAGTGTTGCGACGACCGCGTGAACCCGAGCGTGCGAAGGAACCCTTCAGCCGTTCAGCGTCAGGGGACGAGGAAGAAGGCGCTGACCGTCCCGTAGCCCGCCTGCGGGCGGAGTTCGTTGTACCACGGGCTGACCGGGCTCACCCCCATCGTCAGCGACGCGACCCCGGAACCGGGATTGATCTCCGTCCGGACGGTCTGGCCCGAGACCGCGAGAAGTTCGACGTCCTTGACCTGTCCGGCGAGGCGTCCGAAGTTCCATCCGACGCTGACCTTCACCTTGCAGACCGGATTCTGGGCCCAGCCCGGGCCGATGCCGTTCATGCCGCGCGGCGTGAAGGCGATGGTTGCGAGTCCCCGGCGTGCGGGATCGGTCTCGACGACGGTGTCGATGAGGCCGTTGCAGAAGTCGTTCTGCCCGAGCACCGGCAGAGTGGGCCCGTTGAACGTCGCGTGCACGAGCGGCGCGGGCGCCGGTGCGGCGCTCGCGGTTCCGGCGACGCCCGTGATTGCGGCCGCCGCGACAGCCGCGGCGCCGAATGCGCGCACGGCAAAGCTACGAAGCTTCATGTGAATCCCCCGTTGTTTCGATGTGTTTCGTTCCCCCGGCTGCCGGGTCGTCCGAGACGCCGCGACAGCCTCGAGCATGCTCACACAGAACGCGTTCCGACGCCAAACCGGGTGGTGGGTGGGGAATCGGGGGAGGTCGCATATCGTGATCCGATGCCGATCCGGAAGACGCGGACGACCCTGTCCGACGGGCGCGAGCTGATCTACTTCGACGACACCGAGCCGTATGTCGGCGGGGACGCGACCCGTGAACTGCACGACGGGCGCGGCCTGACGCCGGTCACCGCGCTGTCGACGATGCGCTACGACGTGCTCTCGGGGGAGTGGGTGACGCTCGCGGCGCACCGGATGGACCGCACGTTCCTGCCGGCGGCCGACGAGTGTCCGCTGTGCCCCACCCGGCCCGGACATCCGGCGACCGAGATTCCCGCCGACGACTACGACGTCGCGGTGTTCGAGAACCGCTTCCCGTCCCTGGCACCCGGTGCGGTGCTCGACTCCGATCACGTTGACGGAGAATCGCTCTGGCCGCAGCGGCCTGCGGACGGTCGATGCGAGGTGGTCTGCTTCACCAGTGACCACGACCGTGCGTTCGCCCAGTTGCCGCTGTCCCGTGTGCGCACGGTGCTCGACGCCCTCCGGGACCGGACACGCGAACTGTCGGCGCTGCCGGGTATCGCGCAGGTCTACTGCTTCGAGAATCGCGGCGAGGAGATCGGGGTGACGCTGGCGCACCCACACGGGCAGATCTACGCCTATCCGACGCTGCCGCCGCGCACCGCGGTGCTGCTGCGACAGGCCGAGCAGCACCGCACCCGCACGGGACGTTCGCTCCTGCGCGACGTCCTCGACGCCGAACGCCGCGCCGGCACCCGGGTGGTCGTGGAGGGGGAGCGCTGGACGGCGTACGTGCCGGCAGCCGCGCGCTGGCCGGTGGAGTTGCACGTGGCGCCGCACCGGGACGTCGCGGACCTCACCGAACTCGACGACGCCGAACTCGACGAACTCTCGCACCTGTACCTCGACCTGCTGGGCCGCCTCGACCGGTTCTTCGACGGTGTCGACCGTCTGCCGTACATCGCCGGCTGGCACCAGGCGCCGGTCGGCGGGGGGCGCGAACTGGGAAGGCTGTACCTGCAGGTCTTCTCGCTGATGCGCTCGCCGCACCGGATGAAGTTCCTCGCCGGCTCCGAATCGGGGATGGGCGCGTGGATCAGCGACACCACACCCGAACGCATCGCGGCACGATTCCGTGAGGTTGCTCCGTGACCGCCTCATGGTTCCGCGCGGAGACCGACCGCGCACTGTCCGCGGCGGCGGGCGAGTTCTTCCGGGCCGAGTTCGGGGCGGACCCGGGCGGTGCCTGGGCGGCCCCCGGCCGGGTGAACCTGATCGGCGAGCACGTCGACTACGCGGGCGGGCTGTGCCTGCCGATCGCGCTGCCGCACAGCACGGTTGTCGCGGTTTCGCCGCGAACGGACGGGCTGATCCGGGTGCGCTCCACCGACGGCGCCGGGTGGGAGGGGCGTCTCGACGACGTCGGACCCGGCCGCCCGCAGGGCTGGGCGTCGTATCCGGCCGGCGTGGTGTGGTCGCTGCACGAGAGTGGGCTGCTGCCGGACGGATTCGGCGGCGTGGACGCGGCATTCGTGTCGACGGTGCCGATCGGGGCGGGACTGTCGAGTTCGGCGGCGCTGGAGTGTTCGCTGGCGCTCGCGCTGGCACCCGACGCGGACCGCGCGGACCTGGCCGCAGTGTGCGTCCGCGCCGAGAACGACATCGCGCTCGCTCCGACGGGTGGCATGGACCAGGCGGCGTCGCTGCGGGCATCGGAAGGTCATGCGCTGCTGCTGGATTCGGATTCGGGTGCGATCTCGCACGTGCCGTTCGCGCCCGAGGGCCTGTCGCTGCTGGTCGTCGACACCCGCGCCCCGCACCGCCTCGTCGACGGGCAGTACGCGAAACGTCGGGCCGCGGTGGAGCGCGCGGCCCGACGGCTCGGAGCCCCGCTGCGTGATCTCGCCGACCGCGGCCGCGACGGCATGGACGCGGTGCGGGGGTTGAAGGACGACGTGCTGCGCCGCCGGGCGTGGCACGTGATCAGTGAGATCGCGCGCGTCCGGCTCGCCGTGGAGGCGTTGGAGTCCGGCGACTTCGCCGAGTTCGGGCGCCTGCTCTACGCGTCGCACATGTCGCTCGCCCGGGACTTCGAGGTGTCGTGCCCCGAACTCGACAACGCCGTCGAGAGCGCCATGATCGCCGGGGCGCTGGGTGCGCGGATGACCGGTGGCGGGTTCGGTGGATCGGCGATCGCGCTGATGCCTACCGGCCGCGTGAACGAGGCGACCGAGACGATCCTGCGCCGTGCACGGGAGCGGGGCCTGACCGAGCCGGCCTTCGCGACCGTCGCCGCGTCGTCCCCGGCGCGCCGGCTGCACTGACCTCTCGCGTTTCGCGCACTTATCGGTGTTGCGAGGGCCTCCGCGGGACCGATAAGTGCGCAAAACGCGGGGTGGGTTCCCGTGGATCGGGACGAGCGGGTCCGTCGGGCGGCACCGCCGCGTCATGCTCGGGGCACGACGCTGCGAGCGTGTGAAGGGACCCTTCAGCTGATAGGCGGGAACGGCCAGAAGCTCAGTCCGCGTCGCCGACCGTGACGGCCGTGGCCTCCTCGATGCTGTGCGGCTCCGGATCGTGATCGTCGACGTGCGCCAACACCTTTCGTCCGGTCGACAGGACGACGATCGCGGCGACGGTAAGCAGCGCGCCGAGCCAGAACGGAGCGTGGACGTTGTGCTCGCCGAGCTTGCCGGCGACGTACGGGGCGGCGGCGCCGCCGACGAAGCGGACGAAGCTGTACGCGGCCGACGCGGTCGAACGTTCGACGGGCGCGGAGATCATGACGGTCTCGGTGATGAGGGTGTTGTTGACGCCCAGGAAGAGTCCGGCGAGGACGACGCACACGACGAGGGCCGGCTTCGAATCGGTGAACAGGCCCATCGCGGCGAGGTCGACCGCGAAGAGGGCGAGCGACGCCATCATCATCGGCAGCGTGCCGAACCGGCGCTGCAGGCGCGGTGCGAGGAACACCGACGAGATCGCCAACATCACGCCCCAGCCGAAGAAGATGAAGCCGATCGAGTACGCGCCCATGTCCAGCGGGAACGGGGTGTACGCGAGCAGCGTGAAGAACCCGTAGTTGTAGAGCAGCGCGGTGATCGCGACCGTCAGGAGACCGCGGTGGCGAAGGGCCAGGAACGGTGCGGCCAGCGATGTCCGGTGCTGCGGCTTGGGCGCTTTCGGCAGCATCACCGAGATGAGGATGAACGCGATGGCCATCAGCGTAGCGACGCCGAAGAACGGTGCGCGCCAGCTGATGTTGCCCAGTACGCCGCCCACGAGCGGGCCGACGGCGATGCCGATGCCGAGCGCGGCCTCGTACAGGATGATCGCTTGCGCCACACCGCCACTCGCGGCCCCGACGATCGCGGCCAGCGCGGTCGCGATGAACAGCGCGTTGCCCAGGCCCCAGCCGGCGCGGAAGCCGACGATCTGGTTGATGGTGTCCGAGGCGCCGGCCGCAGCCGCGAACACCACGATGATCGCCAGGCCCCACAGCAGCGTCTTCTTGGCGCCGATGCGGCTGGAGATCACGCCGGTGAACAGCATCGCGACGCCCGTGACCAGCATGTAGCTGGTGAACAGCAGCGACACCTGCGACGGGGTCGCGTCGAGCTGTTCGGCGATGGGCTTGAGGATGGGGTCGACCAGGCCGATGCCCATGAAGGCGATGACGCTGGCGAAGGCGACGGCCCACACCGCCTTCGGTTGCTGCAGAATGCCGGGCTTCTCGGTTCCGGCGGCGACGGTCGCGGTGCTCACATGCCCCTCCTCGGGTGTGTCAGTTGTCGGTGGCGGCGGTCCGGATGATCGCCCTGAGTTCGCCGAGACCCTCGGCCAGTCGCTGCAACTGCACCGGCTCGAGGTGCGCGAAGTGCGGGGCCAGGTCGGCGGCGACGGCCCGGCGGGCCTCGGTGAGCCAGCGTCGGCCGTCGTCGGTGATGCCGACCAACACGGCGCGGCAGTCGTCGGGGTCGGGCTCCCGTGAGACCAGTCCCTCCTCGCCGAGCCGTTTGAGCAGTGCCGTGGCGGACGGTTGGGAGCAGCGGTCCAGGCGCGCGAACGTGCTGACCCGCACCGCGCCCTGCTCCTCGAGCAGTGACAGTGCCCGCATCCACGGACGCGGGTGGTCGTCGGTCGCGAGGGCCGACGCGAGGCGGGTGAAGCGGTGCGCATTGCTGACGAGATCGACGAGTAGGTCGCGAAGCTGGGGATCTGGCGAACTCACTCCAAAAGATTACATAAGCTAACTATCTATGTAAACCCTCTCGATTCGGGGTGCTCGCGCGAATCCCCGGCGACCCGCGCTGCGACATGTCCGCAGAAGCCGGCGGTGCGGCGGTACGGTCGAGCCCGAATCCGGACACGAGGGAGTGGGTATGGCGTTCGCGAGCATCAAGAAGTGGGGAATCGAGCATGCGGTGTTCGTGGGCGCCACCGCGGCCACGGTGTACGGCGCGGTGACCGGGAGCGAACGCGTCCAGCAGGTCGCCAAGCCGCTCATGGCACCGGCCCTCGCGACGCGGGTGCTGCGTCGGCGCGACGACCTGGACACCGCCGACACCGTCCTGCTCGTCGCCGGACTGGCCGCGGCCACCGTCGGCGACGTGTTCATGATCGACCCCGACGTCGACGCCCGCCTGCGTCGCGGTGCGACGTCGTTCGGCGTCATGCAGACCAGCTACTCGTCGCTGCTGCTCCGCCGCGGCGCCAGGCCTCACCGCGCCACCGCCCTGCCGCGGCTCGGGGCGTGGGCGGGGGCATCGGGACTGCTGCACGCCAAGGCACCGACGGTGGCGAAGACGCTCACCGGCTACGGATTCCTGCTCGGCACCACCGCGACGCTCGCCGCCGATCCGGCTCTCGCGCCGGGCGCCTCCGACGTCGCGGGGCTGCCGGTGCCGAACCGTCGCGATCGACGCAGCTGGCTCGGCCTCGGTGGGCTGTTGTTCACCGGCTCCGACGGCCTGATCGTGGTGCGGAAGCTGTTCCTGCGCGGCGAGAAGTCGCGTGCCGTCGCGGAAGGCGCCATCCTCGCGTCGTATGCCGCGGCCCAGCTGTTGCTCGTCGAGGGGATGATCGAGCTCGGGCGTCGCGCCACGGCGCGGAACCGCTAGGGGCAGATCAGGATGCGGTCTCGGTTGCGCGGATCGACGCGGATCGAGATGGTCTCGCCCGCGACGAACCGGTCCCGGTTCTCCGGGAGCACCTCGTAGAGGACCTTGCCGGTGTACGACTCCGATCCGGGCACCGTCAGCGCCAGATCCAGCTCGGTGAGTTCGCCGTTGTCGACGGTGCGCCGGATGGGCTGGGCATGCTTGATCTTCGCCCAGCCCTCGAGGCCGTGCCGGGCGAGTCTGCGCTCGGAACGCGTGGGGCGGTCGGCCCACATCATGCCCAGCCCCAGCGCCGAGCCGTAGGCCGCGAGGAGCCCGCCGACCTGGTACGGGATGGTCCCGGGAGCGGTGTGATCGATCAGCCATCCCAGCCAGATCGACAGGACGATGACGTAGCTGACGCTGATGAAGCAGACGGTGCGAACAATGCGTGGGTGGTTCATGGCCTTCTTCGTCCGGGGGCCGACGCCGGAAGTCGACCGCGCGAACGTCACTCTCTCCGATCGCCTCCAGCCTATCCATCCGGCGCCTAGCCTGTCGGCATGCCTCCCACATCACGACGCACCGTGTTCATCACCGGCGCGGCCGCTGGCATCGGCCGCGCGACCGCCCTGAAGTTCGCCGACTCCGGTTATGTCGTCGGCGCCTACGACATCGACGAGGACGGTCTCGAGTCGCTCCGCGCGGAGATCGCCGGTCGTGGTGGACGAGCGCGGACCGGTGTCCTCGACGTCACCGCTCCGGACGAGTGGAAGGACCGTCTGGCCGAGTTCACGTCCGACGACAGGCGGCTCGACATCCTCGTCAACAACGCCGGAGTGCTGTCGTCGGGGCGCTTCYAGGACATTCCCACCGAGGTGCACCGTCGGATGATCGACATCAACGTCGGCGGCACCGTGAACGGGACGCTCGCGGCGTTCGAGTACCTGAAGGAGACGCCGGGCGCCCAGGTGGTGAACCTGTGTTCGGCGTCGGCCATCTACGGTCAGCCCGAACTGGCGACCTACAGTGCCACCAAGTTCGCGGTACGCGGTCTCACCGAAGCGCTCGACCTGGAATGGCGCGCCCACGACATCCGGGTGATCGACATGTGGCCGTTGTTCGTCGGGACGGGGATGGTGCGCGGAATGTCCATCGGCAGTACCCGATCGCTCGGTGTCCGACTCAACGCGGAGGAGGTCGCCGGCGCGATCTTCGACGCGACACGGGGCCGCCGTCGCCTGCTGCCCAAGGTGCATTATCCCGTCGGCCGGCAGGCGAAGGTGATGTCGGCGGCCGCGCAGTTCTCCCCGCAGTGGCTCACCCGGATGACGAACCGGCTGCTCACCCGCAGTTGAGAACAGTCGCCCGGGGCGGCGACTAGAGTTCGATGTCGGTCGATCGGTCGGGAATTCGTCAGGAGTGCACTGTGCGTCGGGTATCGCTGCTGGGTGTGGGGGCCTGCGCCGCCGTGGCCGCGGTCCTGACTCTGAGCGGGTGCGACGGATCGCCGGACACCCCGGCGCAGGCCGAGGCGACCAGCACCGCCGTGGCGCCGACCACGACGACGACCGCCCCGGCGCCCACCACGACGACGGTGCCGGTCACCACGACGACGGAGAGCACCACGACGTCCGCGGCGGCCACCACGACGCTCACCGACGTGCAGTTCCAGCGCAACGAGTCGTATTTCTTCACCTCGCCCGACGGCACTTTCAGCTGCGGCATCGTGAGGCTGCCGAGCCGCACCGAGGCGGGCTGCGAGGGGCCGACGAGCCCGATCCCGCCCCGGCCCGACGACTGCATCGTCAGCTGGGGCAACGGGATCCGCGTCGAGAACGTCGGTCGTGGCGGGTTCATGTGCTCGGGCRGACGGGTCTACACGTCCGGGGCGGGCGCCGATCCGGTGCTGGCGCCCGGCGTCGAACTAGCCCAGCTCGGCTTCACGTGCACGACCACGGCGACCTCGGTGACATGCACCAATGACGAGACCGGCCACGGCTTCACCGTCGCCCCCGATTCGAACGAGACGTTTTGAGCACTGACGACACGAAACCGACCGCCGTCACCGACGAGGCCGACGCACCCGGCCCCACCGAATGGGGTGAGCATCCGTACGGCGTCGGCCCGTGGCTCGAGGAGCACGGGGCGCCGCTGCCCGACGATCCGCGGTACGACCCGCAACTGCTGGCCGAGGGGGACCGCCGCAATGTCGTCGATGCCTACCGCTACTGGACGCGGGAGGCCATCGTCGCCGACATCGACGTCCGGCGGCATCCGCTGCACGTCGCGATCGAGAACTTCGCGCACGACGCCAACATCGGCACCGTCGTGCGGACCGCGAACGCGTTCGCGGCGGCGGCCGTGCACATCGTCGGCCGACGACGCTGGAACCGGCGCGGCGCCATGGTCACCGACCGCTATCAGCACCTGGTGCACCATGCCGACCTGGACGAACTCGCCGTGTTCGCAAGGGACAACGGGCTGACGGTCGTCGCGGTCGACAACACTCCCGGCTCGGTCCCGATCGAGACGGTGGAGCTGCCACGCGACTGCCTGCTGTTGTTCGGGCAGGAGGGCCCCGGCGTCACCGAACAGGGGCACGCGGTGGCGTCGATGACGGTGTCGATCGCGCAGTTCGGGTCCACCCGCAGCATCAACGCGGGCGTCGCGGCGGGCATCGCGATGCACACCTGGATACGTCAGCACGCGAATCTCGGCCGCGCCTGGTAGCGGAAGTGTCCACGTCCGGGCAAGATCGGTAGGCATGCAGCGCGAATGGTCCGCTCGTGCGGACGCCGCGGAGAACGCGGTGATCACTCGGCACATTCGCCGCGTCTGGGGGATACCGGGTACTGCACTCGCAGTTGTCGCGTGGCCCGCGGTGCGGCGGGAACGAGTGTTCGTGCACTGGCACTACTGGTGGCAGGCACACCTCATCAACTGCACCGTCGACGCCGCCGAACGAAATCCCACCACGCGACGTCGGCGCCGGTTGACGAGACTCATTCGCGGTCACCGCATCCGGAACTTCTCCGGGTGGACCAACAGCTACTACGACGACATGGCGTGGCTCGGGCTCGCACTCGAGCGTGCCCAGCGGATGCAGCTGATCGACAATCGCAAGGCCCTGGCAACGCTCGAATCGCAGCTGTTCGACGCCTGGTCGCCCGACGAGGGCGGCGGTATCCCGTGGCGCAAGCACTCGGATTTCTTCAACACTCCCGCGAACGGCCCGGCCGGGTTGATGCTCGCCCGGAGCGGTCGGTTGTGGCGGGCGCAGGCGATGGCCGATTGGATCGACGACACGCTCCGGGATCCGGAGACGGGTCTGATCTTCGACGGAATCCGCAGCGACGGGACGATCGAGCGCAACATCTACTCGTACTGCCAGGGGACGGTGCTCAGCCTCGAGACGGAGCTCGCGGTCCGCATGGGCTCGCCACGTCATCGGCTGCGGGTGCATCGGTTGGTCGACGCCATCGACGAGCGGCTCACCAAGGGTGGTGTCATCCGCGGCGGGGGCGGCGGCGACGGCGGATTGTTCAACGGGCTCCTCGCCCGGTATCTGGCACTGGTCGCGCTCATGCTGCCGGGGGACGCCCCGGAGGACCTGCGGGCGCGGCGCATCGCGGCGCAGCTGGTGCTCGGTTCGGCCGAGGCCGCGTGGGAGAACCGACTGCAGGTCGAGGAGCTGCCCCTGTTCGGCAAGGACTGGAGCCAGCCCGCGTTGCTGCCGGGGCTGGGAGCGGGAATCGCGACCGTCTCCGCTGGATCGGTGCACTCGTCCGACATCGCGGAACGGGATTTCTCGGTGCAGCTCAGCGGGTGGCTGCTGATGGAGTCGGCCTATCTGGTCTCGGCGGCGGGATATCCGAAACGGCGGTGACGGCCGGTCAGTCGTGCACCTCGTCGACGAGCACGTCCTCGGCGGGCTTGGACATCTCGCGTCGGTACCCCCACACGCCCAGCCCGGTGGCGATCACCAGCAGGGCCACCATGGTGCCGAGCACGACCGGCATCAGCCACGGCACGCGCTCGAGCACGGAACCGAAGTAGTAGCCGAGGAGCAGCAGCACCGGCGCCCAGATGACCGCGCCGATGCTGCTGGCCGTGGTGTAGCGGCGATGGTCCATGTTCGCCGCGCCGGCGACCATCGGACACAGCGTGCGGACCCACGGGATCCAGCGCGCCACCAGCACCGCCCAGAACCCGTGCCGGTCCAGCAGGACGTTGACCTTGTGCAGGTTCTTCGCGTTGACGTACTTGCCGTTGCGCCGGGCCACGAGGTGATGGCCGCTGCGTTTGCCGATCGCGTAGCCCACCTGGTTGCCGGCGATCGCGGCACCCATCGCACCGACGGACAGCGCCCACGTGTGCTGGGCGCCGGACCCGTGCGTGGCCAGCACGATGCCGGCGGTGACCAGCATGGAGTCGCCGGGCAGGAACAGCCCGACGAGGAGAGCGCATTCGAGGAAGACGAAGGTGAGTACGACGATCCACACCAGTGCGGGACCGGCGGATTCGAGCGGTCCGAATGATCCGGCCGCAGTGATCATCGTCAAACGGTCGGGTCTTGGGGAGCGCTGACCCGATCGGGCTCGGTGGCGGTCTCGGCGGGCCGGGACTTACGGGACGAGAAGAAGCGCTTGCCGATCTCGACGATGATCGGGATGACCGACACGAGGACGATTCCGATGAAGATGTAGTCGATGTTGTCGGCGATGAACTGGAACTGTCCGAGCCAGAAGCCGAGGAGGGTGACGCCCGCGCCCCACACGATGCCGCCGACGATGTTGTACGTGATGAACGTCGAGTACTTCATCTTCGAGGCGCCGGCGACCAGCGGTGCGAACGTGCGCACGATCGGCACGAAGCGGGCCAGGAAGATCGTGATCGGGCCGTGCTTCTCGAAGAACGCGTGGGACTCGTCGATGTAGCTCTTCTTGAAGAACTTCGCGTCGTCGGACTTGAAGAGGGCCGCGCCGCCCTTCGTGCCGATGAAGTACCCCACCTGGTCGCCGAGGATGGCGGCGATGGGAATGGTCACCATCAGCACCCACAGCGGGGCGAACGGCTCGACCTCGGCGGACTTCGACGCCGCGATGAGGCCCGCGGTGAAGAGCAGCGAATCGCCCGGCAGCAGCGGGAACAGCAGGCCGGACTCGATGAAGACGACCAGCAGGAGGCCGACCAGCATCCAGGTGCCGAACGAGTTCAACAGGTTGACGGGATCGAGGAATCCCGGCAGCAATGCCAGATTCGTGGTCACGGACTCCGAGGCTGCCAGCACATTCACGCGCACAAGACTACCGGCGGCCGCTGAGAGCGCGCTGAGTCGACCGTGCCCGGCGAGCCGACACCGAGCCGACACCAGGGGAGGCGCTTACGCGCCAGGGTTGCCATACTGCATAGACCACCGGCGCGCCGTCACAGTCGGCCGCGCCCCCGAACCGTCACATGGAGGACAGCCGCCGTGCCTATCGCAACTCCCGAGGTCTACGCCGAGATGCTCGGTCGGGCCAAGGAGCACTCCTTCGCCTTCCCCGCCATCAACTGCACCTCGTCCGAGACCATCAACGCGGCCATCAAGGGCTTCGCGGACGCCGGCAGTGACGGCATCATCCAGTTCTCGACCGGTGGCGCGGAGTTCGGTTCGGGCCTCGGCGTCAAGGACATGGTGACCGGTGCGGTCGCGCTCGCCGAGTTCGCGCACGTCATCGCCGCCAAGTACGACGTGACGATCGCGCTGCACACCGACCACTGCCCCAAGGACAAGCTGGACACCTTCGTCCGTCCGCTGCTCGCGATCTCGCAGGAGCGCGTCAACAAGGGCCAGAACCCGCTGTTCCAGTCGCACATGTGGGACGGCTCGGCCATCCACATCGACGAGAACCTGGAGATCGCCCAGGATCTGCTGAAGCTGTCGAAGGCCGCGAACATCATCCTCGAGGTCGAGATCGGCGTCGTCGGCGGTGAAGAGGACGGCGTCGAGGCCGAGATCAACGACAAGCTGTACACGTCGCGCGAGGACTTCGAGAAGACTGTCGACGCCCTCGGTGTCGGCGAGAACGGCAAGTACCTGCTGGCCGCGACGTTCGGCAACGTGCACGGTGTCTACAAGCCGGGCAACGTCGTCCTCAAGCCGGAGGTGCTGGCCGAGGGCCAGGCCGCGGCCGTCGCGAAGCTGGGCCTCGCGGACGGCTCCAAGCCGTTCGACTTCGTCTTCCACGGCGGCTCGGGCTCGCTGAAGTCGGAGATCGAGGACTCGCTGCGCTACGGCGTCGTGAAGATGAACGTCGACACCGACACCCAGTACGCGTTCTCGCGCCCCATCGCCGGCCACATGTTCGCCAACTACGACGGCGTCCTGAAGATCGACGGCGAGGTCGGCAACAAGAAGGTCTACGACCCGCGCAGCTACCTCAAGAAGGCCGAGGCCGGCATGACCGCCCGCGTCATCGAGGCCTGCAACGACCTCAAGTCCGCGGGACGTTCCGTCTCCGCCGGCTAGTCCGAGGCTTCTTCCTCACCATCGCATTCTGCGCACCTGCCACCGAGTGGCAGGTGCGCAGAATGCGTTGCGGGGGCCCGACGGGGCGCGGGTGCCTCAGTCGGGGTCGCAGACCTTCCAGGTGCCGTCGACGCGTTCGAGGTCGAACGTGCGCGGCGAGGCGTCCGTCGGGTTGGCCTGCGTGTGTGCGGTGACCTGCGCGATGGCGGAGTCGCCGGTGATCTGGACCGTGTCGATGCCCGTGACGACCGGGACGTTCCCCTGCGCGACGGCGTCGCGGTGCACGCTCGCGAACTCGGTGGGCGGGATGTCGCGGTAGAAGTCGGCGAGCGTGCCGCAGGTCGACGACTGCAGGGTCGCCAGGTCGCCGGACCCGAGGGCGCCGACGAACGTGTCGACGGCGTCGCGGACCTTGGACTCGTCGGCCCCGTGCGCGCCGCCGCGGGCGATGACGAAGCCGGTGACCCCGAGAGCGGCGAGCACGCCGACGACTGCGACAGTCGACGCGATGATCCAGCCGCGCCGCCCACCGGGCTTCGTGGCCGGGGCGACCGGATCGATGCGCTGCGGGCCGGCGCCGGCCGGTGTGGCGCGAGACTGGTTGTCGTTCGGGTCGGGCACGGGACGCCTCTCGGTCCGGGAGTGGGATCGACTGGTGGGCAGCCTATCGGCCCGCGTACGACGCCGGGCACGGTGGACGTAACCTGGACGCCATGACGTCTTTCGGTGATCTTCTCGGCCCGCAGCCCACCCTGCTCCCCGGTGACGAGGACGCGGAGTCGGACCTGCTCAACCACGAGGACCCGGCGAAGGTCGCCGCGGCGCACCCCACCGCGTCGATCGCGTGGGCGTACCTGGCGGAGGCGGCTCTCGAGCAGGGGCAGACCATCACCGCGTACGCGTACGCGCGCACCGGCTACCACCGCGGGCTCGACCAGTTGCGCCGCAACGGGTGGAAGGGCTTCGGTCCGGTCCCGTTCAGCCACGAGCCCAACCGCGGCTTCCTGCGCTGCGTCGCGGTCCTGGCGAAGGCCGCCCAGGCAATCGGTGAGAACGACGAGTACGCACGCTGCCTGGACCTGCTCGAGGACTGCGATCCGCGGGCCGCAGAAGCACTTGGTCTCGGCTAGCCGCTTCGTTCCCCGCCCGGCAGCGGGTAAGGAGCGCGCGCAGGCGTCGGTCCGTCGCCTGCGCGCGTCGGCGCTGCCGGTGCTGCAATGCGCCCTGGCGGCGGGCCTCGCGTGGTGGTTCGCCACCGAGATCGTCGGACACACCCGACCGTTCTTCGCGCCGATCGCGGCGGTGGTCTCGCTGGGCCTGTCGCTCGGTGCACGCCTGCGCCGATCGGTGGAGTTGGTCTGCGGTGTGACGGTCGGCATCGGTGTCGGCGACCTGCTGATCTCGCTGATCGGCACCGGAGCGTGGCAGATCACGCTCGTCGTCGCCTTGGCGATGTCCACGGCGGTGCTGATCGGCAGCGGGCCCATCTTCTCGATGCAGGCAGGCACGTCCGCCGTGCTGGTCGCGACGCTGCTGCCGCCGGGCGACGCCGCCGGCGTCGACCGGATGGTCGACGCCCTGGTCGGCGGACTGGTGGGTATCGCGGTGGTCGCGATCGTGCCCACGCATCCCGTGCGCCGGGCCCGGCGGGACGCCGCCGGCATCCTCGCGACCGCGGCCGAGGTGCTGCAACTGGTCGCCGACGGGCTCATCGAGAACGATCCCAAGCCGATCGAGAAGGCCCTGCGCAAGGCCCGCGCGACGCAGTCGGCGATCGATTCGCTGCGCAGCAATCTGTCGGGTGGCAAGGAGATCAGCCGGATCTCACCGCTGTACTGGGGCAGTCGCGCCCGCCTGGCCCGGCTCACGGCGACAGCCGATCCGATCGACAACGCGATGCGCAACATTCGGGTGCTCTCGCGCCGGTCGCTCTCGCTGGTGCGCGACGACGAGATCCTCGACCCACGTCTCGTCGACGAGATCGAGAAGCTCTCGCACGCCCTCGACGTGCTGCGCCGGATGATTCTCGCCGAACCGGGGGAGCAACCGGATCAGGCGGAGGCGGCCCGGGTGCTGCGGACCGTCGCGTCGGGCATGAAGCCCGAGCTCGTCGAGAGGGCCGGCATCTCCGCGACCGTGGTG